>JAJZGO010000001.1 GCA_021798415.1 Thermoplasmata archaeon
ATGCCGCTCCCGCCGCCCCCGGCTCCGCCCGCCCCGGTCGTGCCGCTCTCCCCCCAGCTCCAGAAGTACTTCGACCTCCTCGGCGGGGTCGAGAACACGTCGCGCAGCCTCTTCGTCGGGGAGGACGACGCCGTCGTCGGCGAGGCCCCGGTGAAGGAGATGATCGAGGCGCTCGCGAACCTTTCGAGCCCGGCGAAGGCGGTCATCTTCGACGGAATCGTCAGCCAGCGCCTGGTCGATGTCGCCCAGGAGAAGGGGATCGGCACCGTCGTCGCGACCCGCCTCGGCCCGATCGGCAAGATCCCCGAGCAGATCCGGGTCTACACGAAGGCCGACCTCACCGGCGGCCCGCGGTAGGCCCGGCGGCGGTCCGTCGCGGGCCCCTCCCGGCGCCGCGGAACGACTACGCTATTACGCTCCCGAACCCTTTCCCACGGACGAACGTGAGCGCCCTGAACGCCGAAGGTCCGCGTCGATCCCCGACGGCCGTCGACGAGATCGAAACGACCGACAACATCCCGATCCCGACCGACCCGCTCGCGCGGGTGATCGGCCAGGAGACGGCGGTCGAGATCGCCCGCATCGCCGCCTACCAGCGGCGCCACCTCCTGCTCGTGGGGCCCCCCGGGATCGGGAAGTCGATGACGGCGCAGGCGCTCGCCCTCCACCTCGACCGCCCCCGCACGGAGCTGAGGGTCGTCCACAATCCCGAGAACCCCGAGCGACCGAGCGTCGAGGTCGCGACGCGCGAGGAGGTCTATCGCGAGCGCGAGGCCGCGCGGTCGGTCGAAGGGGAACTGATCGCTCCGACCGACGCCCCCGCCTCGGTCGCCGAGCGCCTCGGCTATCGGTGCGCCCGCTGCAGCTTCTACTCGCTTCCGAGCGAGCGGTACTGCCCGAGCTGCGGGAACGCCAAGCAGGTCGCCCCCGGCGGGTCCGGGAGCGGCAACCCGTTCCGCGACCTCGTCGGCGGGATCCTCGAGCTCACCGTGAGCCCGGGCGGTAACCCCCATGAATCGGTCCGCACGACCCGCCTGCGCGAGGGCGTCGAGGAGGTCGTCGCCTACGAGCGCTCGGCCGACCGCATCAAGGTCCTCGACCAGCGGGCGCTCGAGCGGCGTCGCACGCTCCAGCACGAGAGCCCCCGCAAGGTGATCGTGAAGCTGGACCGCAACACGTTCGTGATGGCGACCGGCGCGAGCGAGACCGAGCTCCTCGGGGACGTCCGGCACGACCCGTACGGCGGCCACCCCCAGCTCGGCACGCTGCCGTACGAGCGCGTCATCCCCGGCGCGGTCCACGAGGCGCACGAGGGGGTCCTCTTCATCGACGAGCTCCCGCACCTCGGAGCCCTCCAGCGGCACATCCTGACCGCGATGCAGGAGAAGCGATTCCCGGTCACCGGCCGCAACCCCCAGAGCGGCGGGGCGGCGGTGCGCGTCGACTCGGTGCCCTGCGATTTCATCCTCGTCGCGGCGGCGAACATCCAGGACATCCACCGGATCCTCTCGCCGCTGCGCTCGCGGATCGCGGGCTCCGGCTACGAGGTGCTCCTCGAGACCGCGATGCCGGACACCGAGGCGAACCGGCTGCGGCTCGCCCAGTTCTGCGCCCAGGAGATCGCGGTCGACGGGAGGATCCGGCCCGCGACGCGGGCGGCCGTCGTCGAGCTGATCCGGGAGGCGCGACGCCGCGCCGAGGCGCTCGACAACCGCCGCAACGCGCTCACCCTTCGGCTCCGCGAGCTCGGGGGGCTCATCCGCACCGCGGGCGACCTCGCGGCGGTCTCGGGAAGCTCGGTCCTCGACGCGAGCCATGTCCGCGAGGCGCTCCGACGCGCCCGCTCGATCGAGGAGCAGGTCCGCGAGGTCTACGGGTCGTTCCAAGGCGGCCTCCGCCAGGAGTCGACCGAGTCGCAGCGCCAGTCGATGGGCTACTACAATTGGAACGACCACCCGGACCCGAACCAGTTCCCGGGCGGCTACGGCTGAGCGCCCCGTCAGGGCTAAGAGCCGCGCCTCGGTGGCCGCCGACGCGGGCGCGTAGTCTAGTGGTTATGACGTCACCCTGACACGGTGAAGGTCGCCAGTTCGAATCTGGCCGCGCCCACGCCCCACCGACCCTCCGTGGGTCCCGGGCCCCTCGGGCGTTCGAAAACCGGATCGGACTCAGCCGGTCAGCAAGAGGTAGACGCCGAGCCCGATCGCCACCGCGATCACGAGCGCGGTGAGACCGTACTCGATCCCCACCCGGGGCGTGTAGCGCCCCGCCTCGAGGTCGAGACGCACCCGGACGAACCGTAGCAGGGCGAGCCCCATCAGCGCCCCGCCCGCGAGCACGAGGAGCACCCCGACGGACTCGGAGAGGCCGCTCGGGGGTGCCGAGCCGGAGGCGCCGAGCTCGCGCAGGAGGAGTCCGAACCTCGCGACCACGAAGCCGAGCGCCATGACCGTGACCGCCGTCCGCGCCCAGGCAAGGAACGTCCTCTCGTTCGCAAGGTGGTCCGTGGCCGAGCCCGGCACGAGTCGCGGGAACGTTGCGGATAATTGAGTTCGATGCCGCGGGCCCGACGAGGTCTCGGCCGGTCCCGGAGGCCGCCGGAGGCCCCCGAACGCCGCGCTAAGTGTCCGTCGGCGCGCGGGCGGCGTTCGACGTGTCCACGGAGCCGGCGAGGTAGGGGAAGACCGCCGCGAGGAGCTTGCGCTCGGCCTTGCGAAGGAGCGCGTCGAACGCTTCGCGAGAGACGCCAAAGGTGCCCGCGAGCTCCTCGGTCGACGTCGCCCTCGGGATCTCGTAGTACCCTCGCGCGAACGCGGCGACGACGGCCGCGCGCTGGCGCACGGTGAGGGCGCGGAAGAGCGACCCGGCCGGCACGAGGAAGCTCTCCTCGAACCCCAGCGACTCGAGGGGTCGGGTCCCGACGCGCACCACCTCGACCTCTTTCGGGAGCGCGGCGACCGCCTTCGCGTCGAGGGTCCCCTCGGCAGCGAGGAACTGGTAGGTCTCGCCGTCGGGCCCGTACGACGACGGCGGCAGGTAGAGGTTCCCGGCCCCCTCCACGGTCGGGATCACCCGACCCCGGCGGCAACACTCGCATCGATCGAACCGCACGAGCGCCGCCGGGTTCTCGTCGTCCTTCAGGAGCACCTCGCCGTCGATCTCCTCGTACGCGGCGAGGAGCGTGGCGAGCTCGCCGTCGCTCGGCCCGTGGGCCTCGAGGATCGCCTCGCGTCCCCGGTGGCACAGGTGGGTCACGCGGAGGCCGCCCGAAACGGCGACCGGCCGATAGAACGGACAGTCGTGTCGGACGAGGAGGCTGACGAGCTGCACGCGGACCGCCGCGGCGGCCGAACCGCGGTCGGGCGATAAGGGGGTTGCCTACGCAACGACCGTGCTCATGCGGCGCCCCGCCCTCGATCGTCCAGGTACAACGATGCCGACCTACGAGATCCGACACAGCTGGAACGCAACCCAGAGCGAGACCGTGGTGGGGAAAGTCGAGGGCGCGATCGCGATGGCGAAGCAGGGGAAGATCCCCGTCGGCTTCCGGCCGATCTCGATCGTGGCCGTGCCCGGCCAGACCGAGGCGCACTGCCTGTGGGAGGCGCCGAGCGCGGAGAGCCTCGAATCGCTCTACCGCCAGATCGAGCTGCCCACGACCCGGACCATCCGAGAGGTCACGCCGTTCTTCACCGCCTGATCGGCGCGACCGGGCGCGGGTGAGAACCCTTTCCCTCCGGCGTCCTTTCGGATCGCAACGAGGCGCGGACGATGTGGCCAGAGCTCGACGTCCGGGTCGCCGCGCTCGTCTTCTTCGCGGGCCTCGCCCTCGCCGGGGCCACGAGCTTTCCCGCCTTGCGGGGGAACCGACCGACGGCGAGCGCCCTCGAGCACGCGACCCCCGTCTCGAGGGTTTCGGAGGCGCTCTGGCTGGCCGCGGTCGCGGTCGTCTACCTCTTTCCGCTCGGCGTGGCGGTCGACGTCCCGACCGCCTACGTGACGCTCGACGCGCTCGCGGGACCGCTCGTGTCGATCCTCCAGGCCGTCGGCTTCGCGCTCGCGTTCGTGGGACTCGTCCTCGTGCCGTGGTCGGTGCGCGCGCTCGGACGCTACACGACGTTCCGTATCGAGGTCCGCGAGGAGCAGCCGATCGTCGAGCAAGGTCCCTACGCCCGGATCCGCCACCCGCTCTACTCCGCGAACCTGTTCGTCGGCCTCGGGCTCCTCCTCGCTTTCCTCTCGGTGTGGCTGGTCGTCCCCGCGGTCTTGATCGTCGTGCTCGCCGTGCGGCGCGCGAGCGCCGAGGAGGAGATGTTCCTCCGCTCCCCGCGGCTGGGGACGCGCTACGCGGCGTACGTGGCTCGGACCGGCCGCTTCCTCCCTCGGCTCACCGACCGCAAAGAACCGACCTGACCGTGGATTCGGTGACGCCCGGCCCGGGCCCGGGGGCCGTCGAGCGCTAAAGAGACCGGCCGTCCGCCCGACGGTTCAGGACCGACCGGGCTTCGAGAAGACCACCGCGTAGTGGTACGGGCCCACCTCGAACTCTTCGCGGTAGTCGAGTCCGTGTCGCGTCAGCACTTCGATCGCCTGGGCGGAGGTGAGTCGGTGCTCCACCGGCGGACCCATCGGGGTCTCCTGCTTCTTCCAGTCGACGTTCGCGAACCGGCCCCCCGGACGCAGGAGGCGGATCGCTTCGTCGACCGTGCTCGGCGGCACCCCGTGGAGAAGGTTCGCGAGGAGCACGACGTCCGCGACCTCGGAGGCGAGCGGGATCTTCGACGCGGTCGAGCGCACCGGGACGACCGCGCTCGCACGACGGGCGGCGACGCGCTCGGCGAGGAGCTCGATGAGCTCGTCCGAGACGTCGATCGCGTAGACGCGTCCCGTCGGACCGACGACCTCTCCGGCGGGGAACGCGTAGAACCCCGTACCCGCGCCGACGTCGGCGACCGTCTCTCCCCGTCGCAGATCGAGGCGCTGCCAGAGACGACCGGGATCCTGCGTGCTCGCCCGCTCGGGAGAATCGAGGACCGCTTCGGCGCGCTCGCGGCTCCATCCCTCTTCGTGCATCCGGCGGTGGTCGCCCGTGGGATGTCGGTGCCCCGGGCCGCGGTGGGGGTCGGAAGGTTCGTCGTCCGGCATCGGGACCGGTCCCGAGCGAGGCGCACGGTGGCTTCAAGTCAGCGGGGCGACGCGACCTACGGTCGGGAGTGGGCGGGGCCGCTTCCGCCGCTCTCGGTCGGCTCGCACCGGCTCCGGATCCGGGCCGCGACCATCGAATCCGTCCCAGCGTTCTAATAGCGCGCGTCGGCTCGCCGACGGTCGGCGACGGGGCCGCGGGCGATGGCGGACTGGTTCAACTGGGTCACCTGGGCGACCCTGGCCGTGCTCGCGTTCGCGAGCCTCGTCGTGCTCCTCTACCCGACCCGCGGGGCGGTCGGCGCCCGGTTGCGCCCGTGGGTGGACCGATGCCTCGCCCGGGTCTCGGGCCCGGGCGACCTCGAGTGGCTCGACTGGAAGCCGGTCATGCTCGTCGGCCTCCTCGTCTTCGCGGCCGTTTCGACCTACGGGGTCGTGAGCGGCCAGTACGGCTGCCGACCGCCGGGCCTGAGCGACCCGGTGGGCCTCCTCAACTCCGGCCGCGCGTTCTGGGCCGGCCAGAACCCGTTCTCCGTTCCCGACTGCGGGGGACAGATCGACGTGCCGTACGGACTGGCCGCCGTCCTTCTCGACGCGCTCGGGAGCCTCGGAGGGGTGCCGGGGATCTACGTCGTGTGGGGCGCGATCGCGTTCACGATCGTGCCGCTCGTCGGGCACCTGGCCACCACCGACCGGCGCCAGGTCCTCCTCTACGTCGGGACGAGCGTCCTCCTCGTCCCGGTGGTCACGTCGCAGATCGACGGAGCGACCAACGCGATCGTCCCGGTCGTCGTCCTCCTCTCGCTCTACCTGGCCGAGCGCCACGAGATCGCCGCGGCCGCGCTCGGGGGGTTCCTCTCGAGCGCCCGGTTCCCGAACCTCTTCCCCGTCCTCGCGGGGACCGGCGGGAGGCGGCGTCGCTACCTCGCGTTCGCGACGGCCGCGGCGTCGTTCGGCGCCGCGACCGCCCTCGCCTACGCGCTCTGGGGCTCGAACTTCCTCGACCCGGTCTTCTTTCAGCAGCTCGGCCGGCGGTCGTTCTCGCTGAACCTCTACGGGGTCCTCCTGCTCTCGAACGCCCTTCCCTCGTCGCTCGCGATCGAGGTCGGGCAGGCGACGCTCACGCTCGCGCTCGTGCTGGCGGCGTTCTTCTTCGTCCGCTCGCCGATCCGCTCCGTCGCGATCGTCCTCACCGGCCTCGCGCTCCTCACGCCGTTCCTCTCGTTCACGATCCTCGTCTGGCTCCTCCCGGTGGCGCTCGCGGGCACCCGGGCGCGCTGGTGGCTTTGGGGGGTCGCGCTGGTCGGGTCGCTGAACTACGACCTCGCGCTCAACGTCTGGGCCTGGGAGGACGGGGTGAGCTGGCCGAGCGCGGCCCTCGATGTCGTGCTGACGGTCCTCCTCATCGCGCTCTTCGTCGAGCTCTGGCGCACCGAGCTCGCGGCGCGGCGGCCGCTAGCCGCCGCGAGCGGCGTCCGGTAGGTCGAGGCGCATCTCGTTGCCGTCCTCGAACCCGAGCCGCGCGTAGACGCTGCGGCCGAGCTTCGACGCGTGCAGGTACACCCGGCGGTAGCCGTGCGCCCTCGCCCAGTCGACCATCGCGCGCACGAGGTCGGACGCGATCCCCCGGCCCCGTTCGGCGGGGTCGGTGTACATCGAGAGTAGGTACGGCATCGACTCGCGCGCGAGAGCGCCCGGCCGCGGCTGGGCCGGCGACCGCCAGAGCGCGCCGCTCGCGACCGGGCGGCCGGGGGGTTCCTCGACCACGTACGCGCGAAACCGGTGCGCCCGTCGCTCCCGTTTGACCCAGCGACGGTACGCCCCGTCCGCCCGGTCGAGCTCCGCGGCCGTGAACCCCCCGATCTCCTCCCACATGCGTCGTCGGTGGACGACGAGGAGGTCGAGGTCCCGCGCTGTGGCGGGCCGCAACCGGCGTCGCGCGACCGGGCGCGGGTCGGGACGGCCCGGCCGAGCGCCCCGGGCCTGACGCGGCGTCATCGGCGCTACTTCTTGAGCTCGGAGACGAGCTTGCCGACGACCTGCTGCGCGTCCCCGTAGAGCATGCGGCAGTTGTCGCGGTAGAAGAGGTCGTTCTCGATGCCGGCGAACCCCTTGCCCTGGCCGCGCTTGATGACGATGACGTTCTTCGCCTGCTCGACGTCGAGGATCGGCATCCCTTCGAGCGGGCTCCCCTTGCGGTGGGCCGCCGGGTTCACGACGTCGTTCGCGCCGAGGACGAGGACGACGTCCGTCGAGGGGAACTCCGCGTTGATCTCGTCCCGGTCGAACAGCTTGTCGTAGGAGATCCCCGCCTCGGCGAGGAGGACGTTCATGTGGCCGGGCATGCGGCCCGCGACCGGGTGGATCCCGAACTTCACCGTGACGCCCTTCGACTCGAGGAGGTCGGCGAGCTCCTTGACCTTCTGCTGGGCCTGCGCGACCGCCATGCCGTAGCCGGGGACGATGATGACCTGGTTCGCGTACGCCATCAGGACCGCGGCGTCGGAGGCATCGATCGGCTTCATCTGGCCTTGGATGGGGCCGCCGGTCTCCTCGGTCGCGCCGAACGCGCCGAAGAAGACGTTCGCGACCGAGCGGTTCATCGCCTTCGCCATCAGGAGCGTGAGGAGCGACCCCGCGGCGCCGACGAGCGTGCCCGCGATCACCATCGCGTAGCCGGCGTCGCCGAGCGGGCCGTTCACGAGCGCGAAGCCGTCGAGCGCGACCGCGATCCCCGTAAGCGCGTTGAAAAGGCTGATGACGACCGGCATGTCCGCGCCGCCGATCGGGAGCGTGAGGAGGATCCCGTAGAGGAGGAGGACGACGAAGAACGGCAGCAACCAGACGGTGTCGGTCCTCAGGAGGGCGAACGCCCCGAACCCGACGCCGACCACGAGGACCACCGTGTTGACGACCTGGCGGGCCGGCAGCACGATCGGCTTCGAGCGCAGCCAGCCCTGGAGCTTGAGGAAGGCGATGACACTGCCCGCGATCGAGATCGACCCGATGACGCCGCCCGCGATGCTCAGGCCGGCGATCGCGACGTTCGACAGGCTCGAGAGGAGCTCGACCGCCGCGATCGCGGCGGCCGCGCCGCCGCCCATGCCGTTGAACATCGCGACCATCTGGGGCATCGCGGTCATCTGCACGACCCGCGCCCAGTACCAGCCGGCGAGCCCGCCGATCGCGACGCCGAGCGCGATCCACGCGAAGTTCGATAGGCCCGGGCTCAGGAACGTCACGAGGACGGCGATCAACATCGCGACGCCCGCGAAGAGGATCCCGCGGCGGGCGGTCTCGGGGGAGCTCATCGCCTTGAGCCCCAGGATGAAGACGATGACCGCGACCACGTAGACCGCGTTGATCGTGTCGGGGAGGACGTCGATCGTCACTTCGCCCCTCCCTTGCGCTTCGAGCGGTCGAACATCGCGAGGATCCGCTCGGTGACGACGTAGCCACCGGTGACGTTCATCGCCCCCATGACGACGGCGACGAACCCGACCGCCTTCTCGAGGGGGTCGGTCGCGATCCCGAGGGCGACGATGCCGCCGACGAGCACGATCCCGTGGATGAAGTTCGAGCCGCTCATCAGCGGCGTGTGGAGGAGGACCGGGACCCGGCCGATCACCTCGTAGCCCGTGAACGCCGCGAGGATCGCGATGAAGAGGGCTGTCCAGAGGTCCGCCGCCATCGCCTACGCCCCTCCCGCCGCGATGAGGTCGGCGGTCGGCCGGTGGCGGACGGTCCCGTCCGCCGTGAGCAGGCTCGCCGCGAGGATCTCGTCGGAATAGTCGGTGACGAGAGTTCCCTCCTTCGTGAGGAGGAGCGTGAGGAACGACTGGAGGTTCTTCGCGAACATCTGGCTCGCGTGGAACGGCAGCTGGCTCGGGACGTTGAGCGGTCCCGAGATCGTGACCCCGTGTACGACGACCTCCTCGCCCGGCCGCGTGAGCACGCAGTTGCCGCCCGTCTCGGCGGCGAGGTCGACGATGACGGCGCCGGGCCGCATCGCGGCGACCATCTCCTCGCGGACGAGGATCGGCGCCTTGCGGCCGGGGATGGCCGCGGTCGTGATGACGATGTCCGCCTCCGCGACGGCCTTGGCGACCATCGCCGCCTCTTGCTGCTTCTCCGCGTCGGTGAGCTCTCGGGCGTAGCCGCCCGCCCCCTCGGCGTTGATCGCGAGCTCGAGGAACTTCGCTCCCAGGCTGCGGACCTGCTCGCCCGCGGCCCGACGGACGTCGTACCCCTCCACGAGCGCGCCGAGCCGGCGGGCGGTCGCGATCGCCATGAGGCCGGCGACGCCCGCCCCGAGCACGAGGACCTTCGCGGGGCGGATCGTCCCCGCCGCCGTCGTGAGCATCGGTAGGAACTTCGGGCAGAGCCCGGCGCCGATGAGCGTCGCCCGGTAGCCGGCGACCGTCGCCTGGGAGCTCAGGACGTCCATGCTCTGCGCCCGGGTGATCCGGGGCAAAAGCTCGAGCGCGAACGCGGTCACGCGGGCGTCCCGCATCTTCGCGACGCGGTCGAGGTTGCGGGAGGCGTTCATCAACGCCACGACCACCGTCCCCGGGCCCATCGGGCCGACCTCGTCGGGCGTGGGCGGCTGGACCTTGAGGACGGCGTGCGCCGACCCGAAGAGGGTCGCGCGGTTCGCTTCGATCGTCGCGCCCGCCTCCCGGTAGCCGTCGTCCGGGAATCCCGCGGGCACTCCCGCCCCCGTTTCGACCGACACGGAGGCCCCGGCCTTGACGAGCGCCCGGACGACTTCGGGTACGAGCGCGACCCGGCGTTCACCCGCGGTGCTCTCCCGAGGGACCGAGATTCGGACCGACATGCGAGGTCGGCGGGCGCGACCCGGGACGAGATTATAACCTAAACCGCGGCCAAGCGAGACCGCGTCGCTCCCGCGCGCGCGAACGGGTCCGCGGCGCGCGCGGAACGGCAGCGATATACCCTCGAGGCGCCCGTGGGCGGCCGCGTCCTTCGACCCCGGGCCGCAGGCAGGCGAGCATGAGCGACCGGTTCGACCTCGTCGTCGTCGGCGGGGGGATCGTCGGCCTCGCGAGCGCCCGCGCGATCCATCGCCGCGACCCCCGACTCTCGGTCGCCGTGCTCGAAAAGGAACCGGCGGTCGGCCTCCACCAGACGGGGCACAACAGCGGCGTCGTGCACTCGGGCGTCTACTACCGGCCCGGCTCGCTGAAGGCGCGGCTCTGCCACGACGGCCGGGCCGCGTTGCTCGACTTCGCGGCGGCCGAGGGGGTCCCGAGCCGGACGGTCGGCAAATTGATCGTCGCCGCGCGTCCGGCGGAGCTCGGGGTGCTCGACGAGCTCCACCGTCGCGCCCGGGCGAACGAAGTCGACGGAGTGGCTCGGCTCGGCGCGGCCGAACTCCTCGGGCGGCTTCCCGGCGTCGCCGGGCTCGGTGCGCTCCACGTTCCGAGCGCGGCGATCATCGACTTTGGCGCGGTCGCCCGACGCCTTGCGGAACGGCTGGCGGCGGACGGCGTCGCGGTCCTCGTCGGCCGCGCGCTCCGCTCGGCCCGTCCGACCGCGGCGGGCTGGCGGCTCGAAACGGGGTCCGGCGAGGTCGTCGCCGGCTACGTCGTCAACTGCGCCGGCCTCCATTCCGACCTCGTCGCCCGGCTCATGGGGACGGATCCCCCGGTCTCGATCGTGCCGTTCCGCGGGGACTTCTACCGACTCTCCGACCGGCTTCGCGACCGCATCCCCACGCTCGTCTACCCCGTGCCGGATCCCCGGCTCCCGTTCCTCGGGGTCCACCTGACGCCCACGATCTCCGGCGGGCTGCTCGCCGGCCCCAACGCCACCCTCGCGTTCACGCGCGAAGGCTACCGTCGCGGCCAGTGGGACCCGGCCGAGGTCGCACGCCAGCTCGCGTTCCCCGGGACGATCGGCCTCGCCCGCCGGTACGGCCGGTTCGCGGCCGGCGAGTGGTTCAAGTCGTGGAGCCCCGCGGAGTACCTCGCCGCGATCCGGTCGGTGTGGCCGTCGGCGACCGCCGGCGACCTCGGCCCGCGCACGAGCGGGGTCCGTGCCCAGGCGGTGCGTCGTGACGGGCGTCTCGAGGACGACTTCGTCTTCGTCCGGTCCGACCGGGCCCTCCACGTACTGAACGCCCCGTCGCCGGCGGCGACCGCCGCGTTCGCGATCGCGGAGGAGGTCGCGGACGCCGCCGGCGTCGGGGGGGGCGCGCGGTGACGCGGCACGGCGCGGAGCGAACGCTCATCAGGCCGCGGACCGTCGACCCGCGCATGAAAGGGACCCGTGCGCGGGGGCCGGCGAAGCCCGGGCTCGACCGGGTCATCGAAGGGGATGCGCGCCAGGTCCTCGACCTCCTCCCGAAGGAATCGGTCCACCTCGCGGTGACGAGCCCGCCGTACAACGTCAAGATCCCCTACCTCGGCTACCACGACGACCTCCCGCCCGACGCCTACCTCGCGTGGCTGAAGGAGGTCTGGCGGTCGCTCTACCGCGTCCTCGTGCCGGGCGGCCGGTTCGTCCTCAACGTCGCGCCGACGTCGATCCGGGACTTCCGACCGATCCACCACGACCTCTCGCGCGACCTGCGGGAGCTGGGCTACATCATGCGCACGGAGATCATCTGGTACAAGCAGACGATGGGACGGCGCACGGCGTGGGGGAGCTGGAAGAGCCCCTCGAACCCGCACATCGTGCCGTCGTGGGAGTACGTCCTCGTCTTCTCGAAGGGGCAGTGGAAGCTCCCCGGGGACCCGGCGGCGGTCGACATCACCGCCCGCGAGTTCGAGAAGTTCTCCGACGGCTTTTGGGCGATCCCGCCCGAGCGACGGCGGAAGGGGCACCCGGCGCCGTTCCCCGAGGAGCTGATCGAGCGCATCGTGAAGTTCTACAGCTACCGGGGGAACGTCGTCCTCGACATGTTCGGGGGAACGGGAACGGTCGCGGCGGTCGCCCGACGGCTCGGCCGCCACTACCTCCACATCGACACTTCGCCCGAGTACTGCACGCTCGCGACCGAGCGCGTTCGTGCGGTCACCCCACCGGCCGACGCGTGGATCCCTCCGCCCGACTCGCGCCCGGCGCGTCGGCGACGCTCCGAGGACGCCCCCGCCGCCGCTCAGCTGTCGCGCCGCGTCGGCCGCCGCTCCGCGACCGACCTCGCGAGCGAGGGGACGAGCGCGTTCACCGTCGCGTAGATCGGGGCCGCCCAGACGTCGAGCGTCCACCTCCGCTCCGCCGGATGGCGGGCCAGAAAGCGGAGGTACTCCACCGCCCGACGCGCGGCCGCTCCGCGCCCGTCGCCGCGGACGATCCCCTCGACAAGCGAGCCCGAACGATAGAGCCGGTCGTAGTGGTCGGCCTCGCGTCCGAGCCAGGACGAGAGCCCGACGTCGCCGCGGGAGCGGGCGAACGCGGCGAGGTCGCGGTTCGACGCCTCGGCGTGGCGCAGCCAGCCGACCCGGTGGGTGACGTTGCCGCCGTAGTAGCGGAAGCGGGTGAGCCGGCGGTCGTCGAGGTACATCGCCCCCGGGCCGAGAGCCCCGAGGACGTAGAGCGCGAGGTCCGGGAGCTGCGTCCGCGCGAACGCTTCGCCGAACGCCCCCTCGAGGAGCTCCCGCCGGACGACCATCGTGCTCGAGTTGAAGCCGGCGTTCACCCCAGCGGTGGCGTACCGCACGACGCCCGACTTCGCTCCGGGCCCAAGGAGCACGGGACCCGACGCGTCGAACGACGCGTCGCGCTCGTGGGCGCGCCAGCGCTCGACCGGGACCGGGGAACCGCCGTCGTCGATCACGCGCACCCGGTTGCGGTAGAACCCCACCTCGGGGCGCGCGCGGGCGACCTTGAGGACCTCTTCGAGCCGGTCCGGCTCGAACTCGTCGTCGTCGTCCAGGAACGCGACGAGAGGGGCGCGGGTCCGACCGACGGCCCTCAGGAGCCACGGTCCGATGCGGGGGTCGTCGTCGAGAAGGGTGGGAACCGCGTCGCGCGCGAGCTCGGCGTCGATCTCGGCGTCGTCGAAGTTCTTGGTGACGAGGAGCTCGAAGCGCTCGCGGGCGAGGGTCTGGGCGAGGACGGACCGTACGGCCCGGACGAGATACGGCCGGCGGCCGTAGGCCCCGACGATGACCGCGACCTCGGGAGGACCCGACACGGGCGTCCCCTCTAGCGCGGCGGAAGGAGGGCCGGGGAGGGTCCGGCCGGTCCCACCGAGCGGTCCCCGGGCGGCGCGCGCGGCGGCCTGAGGCGGCGCTCGAGCTCGTCGACCGCGAGCCCGAGGAGCGGCTCGAGGTTCACCGTATCCGCGCGGTTGTACTTCACGAGCCGCTCGAGCGCCCCCGAGTTGCCGCGCCGGTACTCCTGCCAGAGTCGGACCGCGTCGAGGCCGTGGATCCCCTCGACGCCCGAGCGATCCCCGATGCCGAGACGCTGCTCGATCCGCTTGAGCCCACCCGAGTGCCCGAGCCGGTAGAGGACGAACCGGAGGTCGATATGGACGGGCGGAGGCTCGAGCTCGGGAAACCGCACGCGCAGGAAGGGAACGTCGAACCGGCTCCCGTTGAAGGTGACGAGGAGGGAGTAGCGGCGCAGGTACGCGGGGAGCTCCTCGAGGTCCTCGCCGGCCACGAAGGAGCGTGTGCCGAGCGAGCCGTGGACGGTGACGACGGTGACGATGCCCTCGAACGGCGACAGGCCGGTCGTCTCGATGTCGAGGAACGCGGTCTCCCGCCCGAACTCGGGGTAGAGCCGCCAGTGCTCCCGGTCCGGGAGACGGTGTCCGAAGTAGGCGGCGTCGCGGCCGGTGAACGCGCTCTCGCTCGAGGCGACCTCGCGCTCGAGGTGCCGGAGCCCCGCGCCCGTGAGCCCGAGCGCCTCGGGGCGGTCGACGAGCTCGCGCCAGTCGCCGACGCCGGCCCGCCAGAGGTCGGCTTCGGTCACCGGGCCGATCCCCGAGAAGTGGAGGAACGTCGCGCGCAGCACGTGGGGGGCGACGGGCCGGCGGCCTTTAGCCTTCGCGCGCTCGCCCGGGCGCTACGGCCGGGGGTCCGCCGACTCGACGGCGAGCGGGGCGATCGGGGCGACGAGCGTCTTCACGGCGGCCCAGAACTCCGCGACCTTGTCGGACGGCAGCCGACCCCGGTAGAGCGGCGCGCGGCACTCGGCCTCGAGGAGGCCCGGGTCCTCGCTGTCCCAGACGAGCCGGACGACGAACTCGTCGTGCTCCTCCTCGAAGGCGAAGACGCGGCGCCGGGGATCGGTCGGGACGGGGTTCGGCACGAGGAACTCGAGGGGTGGGTCGGGCGGCGGGGCGATCCCCGGGATCAACGTGAGCGGCGCCGGGCGCTCCGGAAGCTCGAGGCGGATCCAGGCGACGACGGGCCAGCGGCTCTTCGGGACGCCGAGCGACGGCACGTCCCGTCCGAGCCACCGGACGGGAAAACCCCGTCGGGCCTACCGGCTCGCCGCGATTCCTTCTGGGGAAATAAAAAAAGAACCACACGCGTTCTGCTTAACTGCCAAGCGCAACCAGTTAACGTAGCTGCGGACGTTAGTGGCCGCGGGCTGAACGGATCGCCCGAAGGCTTTCCGCGTACACCCCGGCTCTATCGAGCTCGTCTTCTACGAATGTCCTTGAAGGTCTCTCTTTTTCGAGGGGGTTTCGGGCTTAGATGCTTTCAGCCCTTATCCCGTAGCGCGTGGCTGCTCAGCGATGCCCTGCCGGACAACT
The DNA here is from genome assembly GCA_021798415.1 of Thermoplasmata archaeon. Lineage (GTDB taxonomy): Archaea > Thermoplasmatota > Thermoplasmata > Lutacidiplasmatales > UBA184 > Lutacidiplasma. The sequence continues at coordinate 14,879 of JAJZGO010000001.1, forward strand.
GATGGACTAGAGGCGCCGATTCCCCGTTCCTCTCGTACTGTGGGAACCTTCTCGTCAGAGACCCAAACACTTCCGCCAAAAAGCAACACACCTGTCTCACGACGGTGTAAACCCAGCTCACGATCCCTTTTAATGGGCGAACAACCCCACCCTTGGTAGCTGCTGCACCACCAGGATAGGCAGAACCGACATCGAAGTAGCAAGCCTCCAGGTCGATAGGGACTCTTGCTGGAGACAACTCAGTTATCCCCGGGGTAACTTTTCTCTTATCACTGGCCCCTACAGGGGAGGCACAGTGGTTCGCTAGGCCCTGCTTTCGCATCGGGATTCCTCGTTAGGCAGAATCCCGTCAAGCCGGCTTTTGCCCTTGCACTCTACGGTGGATTTCTGACCCACCTGAGCCGACCTTTGGGGGCCCTTGTTACATTTTGGAGGGCGTGGCGCCCCACCCAAACTGCCTACCTACGGGTGTCCCCCTCACGGGGTGAGCGATACCAGCCCGGAAGGGCGGTGTTTCATCGGCCTCTCGGAACGGACCTAGCGGTCCGCCCTGGTAACGAGTCCCGCCTACGCTACACATCCGGACTAGTATCACAACCGCAGGCTGCAGTAAAGCTCCACGGGGTCTTCGCTTTCAGACGGAAGACATTGGACTGCTCGCCAATGAGTCAGTTTCGCCGGCTTCCGAGCGGGGACAGTAGAGCTCTCGTTGGTCCTTCATGCAAGTCGCCAATTAAGCGACAAGGTATTACGCTACCTTAAGAGGGTCATAGTTACCCCCGCCGTTTATCGGTCCTTCGTCCCGTTGTACCGGGCTTTCAGATACCGACACTGGGCAGGATTCAGCGGCCATACACAACCTTTCGGTCTCGCGGCCACCTATGTTTTTATTAAACAGTCGGAGCTCCCCGGTCACTGCGACCAGACCTCTCCAGGTCTGGCACCCCTTCTCCCGAAGTTACGGGGCTAATTTGCCGAATTCCCTCGCTCGAATTCTCGCCGACACGCCTTGGGCTTCTCACCCAGGGGCACCTGTGTCAGTTCTCGGTACGAGCCCAAGTTGCCGTCCTCGACTTTTCACGGACCACCCGCATTGCAAAGAGTCCCCTCGCGGGAACATGGTCTCCCTTCCCCCGGTTCTCACCATAACGGTACTTCCCGGGGCGACGGGGGATCAGTAGACCGGCATGTGCCTACCTTTCCTAGCGGCTGGCTTCCTCGAGGACGCTTTAACCTTGGGGTCACAGAATATTAACTGTGTTTCCGTTCGCGAGTGCCGATTAAGGACTCGCTTAGGCTCGACTAACCCACGGCGGATGAACGTTGCCGTGGAACCCTGGCCCCTTCGGCGGACGGGATTCTCACCCGTCTTTGCTGCTACTCCTCCCAGGATTTTCGATGGAGTCTGGTCCATAGGAACTCACGCCCCTACTTCTACCCGGACACCACGCCTCCTTACACGATCGCCACCCATTGGTGGCGCGCCCGCATATCGGGGGCCGGTTTAGCCCCGTCCATTTTCGGTGCCCATGCCCTCGACTGGTGAGCTGTTACGCACTCTTTGAAGGATGGCTGCTTCTGAGCCCACCTCCCAGTTGTCTTCGAACACGGACGCCCTTTGCATGACACTTAACCGGCACTTGGGGCCCTTAATGCGAGGCTGGGTTGCATTCCCTTTCGCACGGCGGGCTTACCCCTGCCGCGCTCACTCCCGGCGTCTACGCTGCACGGAACTTCGGAGTTCGACAACAGGCCGAGACCTTTCGGTCCCGCTTCCCATAATCGGTGCTCTACATCCCGCGCTTGCTCGGCCGAGACCTACCTGCGAGTAGTTTCAGGAGGAACCAGCCATTCCCAGTCTAGATTGGCCTTTCACCCCTAAGCACAGGTCATCCGAGTGATTTGCACGTCAACACCGGTTCGGTCCTCCACCTACCTTTCGGCAGGCTTCAACCTACCCACGCTTAGATCGATTGGCTTCGGGTCTTCCACCTATGACTTCGGGCGAGCGCACCCCGTCCCTGGCCCCTTGCGAGGTTGCGGACTGTCGGTTTCCCTGCGGCTGCGGCCGTGTGGCCTTAGCCTCGCCATAGATCGAAACTCCCTGGCCCGTTATTCAAAACGGACGCACGGATCCTGTGTCCACGGCCTTTCGGCCGCTTCGTTCCTTGGGGACCACGTGCGGCTTATCGTCAGCTGGTTTCAGGCTCTTTTCACCTCCCTTCCGAGGTACTTTTCAGGTTTCGCTCACGCTACTAGTGCGCTATCGGTCTCGGGACGTATTTAGGATCGGAAGTCTGTACCTCCCAGCTTCCCGCGCGATATCCAACGCACGGTACTCGGGATCCCTCCAATCTCGCCTCTTCCGTTCGCCTACGGGACTTTCACCCTCTATGGTCCGTCGTTCCAAACACGTTCGGCTCTGGAAGCCAGCGGGTACGGAGGTCCACTACTCCACATCTCCCCGCCCTCGCCGGGCGGGGATTCGGTTTGTCCTTGGCCGTTTTCGATCGCCTTTACTAACGGCATCTCGGTTGATTTCTTGTCCTCCCCCTACTAGAATGCTTTACTTCGGGGGGTTCCCCTTCCTTTCGGAATGTCCCTTGCGGGACCGGAGTTCCGATTCGGTGATCGGTGGATCACAGGTTCCTTGCGCCTACCCACCGCTTATCGCAGCTTGGCACGACCTTCATCGGCGCCCGAGCCTAGCCATTCCCCAACTGACAGGAGTCAGCTACACTGATTACGCTTGACAAGCGTCCAGAACGCGTGTGATCGGCGTCATCGGCCCCCTCACCGGCACGGCGAAGGGACCCTCGCCCTTCCCCGGAGAGGCCAAGGCCTCTGCGGGTGCATGTGCCGACCGAACAGCTGCGCCGTGGCGCGGCTCCTGTGCGAGCGCGGGGCCTTATTTAACGCCTGCGAGCCGGAGGTCGGGTCCGTTCGCCCCGAACCGGCCGAGGGCCGGTCGCCGCCGGCGGCCGAGCGCGCTCAGGACCGGTGGGCCGTCGACAGGAACGACTGACGGTGGTGCGGCCCCTCGTAGCGCGCGGCGGCGAACCGGCAGAGCCCCATCGCGTTCGCCTCGCAGCCTCCGCAGTTGCGCTCGGCCGGTACCGGCGCCCGGACCGTGTCCGCACGAACTTGGCCGAGCGCGACCTTGAGCCAGCGCTCCTCCGCGTCGTCGTACGGGATCTCGACCCAGCCTTCCCGGCTCCCGTCGCCCACGGAATCGCCGTAGAGGACGATGCCGAACGGCGGTCGTCGCCCGAAGGCCGCGTGGACGAGCCGACACTCGGCGATCGCCTGGACCGTGTCGAACAGTCGTCCGTGCGCCTCGTGGTAGCCCACGAAGAGGTGCGTCGCCTTGTATTCGACCGGCACGAGGCTTCCGTCGGCTCGCTGGATGATGAGGTCGGGCCGGCCCGAGAGCCCGAGCTCGGCATCGATGAGGTTCCCGTGGCCGTTAGAGAACCGGGGGTCGAGGCGGACCCGCTCGGGCGGGAAGAGCATCGGTAGGTCGTCCTCGCCCGGATCCTCGTAGATCAGCTGGTCGTGGTCCGAGAGGTCGAGGCGCCCCTCGTTGACCCCCACGCGACCGAGAGGAGGGGCGAACAGGGGGGAGTGTCGCAGCGGCACGACGCTCGTCGGCACCGGGGCGCCGACCGGGGCCGGGCGGCCTCGCTCCTTCGACAGTTCCATTTCGTGCGGGCAGCGGAAGTACGTGACGAGGTCGTGGGGCGTCAGGTGCTCGGGGACGGCGACCGCGGTGGGGCTCATCATGGCCCGCGCGTCGAACTCCCGGGCTATGAAGGTAGGGCTCGAAGGGCAGGCGGGGTTCCCGCGGGACCCGGGGCCCGTCGGCCGAGGGCCTACGCGAAGGACCGTCGCAGCGATGCGCGAGCGGGTTCGGGCAGGCCGGACCGTCCCAGGAGCGCCTCGAGCAGCTCGCGGTCGACCCCGAGGCGCCCGACGAGCTCGGTCAGGGCCGGCACGCGGTCCGACCGCCCCTTCTCCGCGGCGCGCACGAGAGCGTACTCGGGGCGTGTCACGCGGACCGTCGCTCCGCGAAACGGTACCGGTGTGAGGCGAGGGGTCCCGCTCCGTGCGTCCCACTCGTCGAACGCCCGCGGGGGCCCGGGTTCGATCGGGACCGCCCACTCGACCCGGACCCCATCCTGGAACGTCCCTACGAACGCGCGGGCGCCGTGGACGATCCCCCTCACGGGCCAGTCGGTCGGGGCCACGGGCTCGATGAGGTACTCGGCGAGCAGCGCACCTAGGCGGTCGACCCCGTCGCGCGAGGTGCCGAGGTCGATGTCGTGCGGCGCGACCGGGGCACCGAGCAGCCACGCCGCGGTCGAGCCGCCGACGTACCAGGCGACCCCGCCCTCTGCGAGCGGGGCCGCGACCCGATCGACCAGCTCCTCGAGACCGCGGCGGATCGGCACCGTTCGCTGCGCATAGACCTGGTCGACCATCGTCTCGAGCACGAACCGCATCCGGTTGTACGCCCGTCGGACCGCCGGTCCGTCGGCGAACGGGAGGAGGAAGCGACGGTGCCAGCACCGGGGACCTCCGAACATGCAGGGGGAGGGTGGGTGGACGAAACCGAAGACGTCGAGCGGCCCCTTCGATGGTCCGCCGGCGTCGGACCCGCCTTCCTGGGCGTGGAAAGTGAACGTCGTCGGTTCGCCGTCGTGCTCGACCGAGAGCTGGTGGAGGAAACCTCCGCCGAGGTCGGGTCCCGAGAGCATCTCGGTGGTCACGGTCCCTCCGCGCCGCCGCGGACCGCCCCGCCGACCCCTAGGTCGGCGTCGGCCCGAGTTCGAGGGCGGCCGGGAACGGCAGCTTCCCCGTGGTGAGGTCGATCCGGTGCTCGTGCCGTCGCGCGACGAGGTATGTGCCGCTCGTGAGGGAATGCCAGGCCCCGGGTTCCCCGTCGAACGGTTCGCTGCCGACGAGCACGCGGTGGGGGGCGGCGTGGTACGTCATCTCGTAGTACCGGCGGCCCGTGTCGATGAGTCCCGTTCCGTGGTCGCCCGTCCAGAGGCAGAACGCCCAGAGCTCGTCCGGCCCGCGCGAGAAGAGCACGTTGAGCCCCGAGAACGGCGGGACCGGCGGTCGCTTCAACCCTTGCCAGACCCGCACGAGGTCCTCGACGGTCCTCAGGTAGCCGACGAGGGGGTCGCCGACCTCCTCGGTGTTGCGGACGAGCAGCCAGAAGAGCACCTCGCTGTCGTTCACGCCCCGCACCTTCGATTCGTGGACGCCGAGGAGCGGGCGTGTCTCGACGGGAAAAGGGATCGACCCGTTGTGCGCGAAGAGCGCCGTGTGGTTCTCGAACGGCTGCGAGTTCTCGAGCGCGATGAGCTTCTCGCGCGGCAGCTGGAGCGGGTTGCTCGCGTGGCGCAGGTGACCGAGGACGAGCGGGCTCCTCGCGTCGACGGCGGCCGCGAGGAACCGTTCGCGCTCGGAAGGCTCGAACGCCCCTCCGATCCCCTTTTCGACCCGCGCCCGCCCCCCGGCTTCGAACCATCCGACCCCCCAGCCGTCCTTCTGCGCGGTCTCCGGAGAGACGTTCGACTGGGCGAGGAGGGAACGGTCGGAGCGGGCCAGCCAGGTCTCGGCCGACTCGTCGCGGGTCGAGAGAAGCCCGAGCAATCGGCACATGGCCGCGGGCACCCCGGCCCCGTAGATAAGAGTCCGTACCGAATCGAGGGCCGTCGGCTCCCCGTCAGCAAGGCTTTTGAGTGGCGGCGGGACTAGTAGTCCCTCAAGCTCGAAATGGTCGCCATCGAGGTCACTCCCGCAGCCCGGGACCAGGTACTCAAGATCATGGAGAAGCAGGCGAAGCCCGGGGCGGCCCTGCGGCTCTACGTCCAGGGCGGCGGTTGCTCGGGACTCACGTACGGCATGTCGTTCGACCACCAGGAATCGGGCGACGAGGTCGCCTTCAGCGACCGGGGCCTCCTGGTCGTTGTCGACCGCGCGAGCGCCCCCCTCCTCGAGGGAGTGAAGGTCGACTTCCTGCTCGGGCTCGAAGCGTCGGGGTTCAAGATCTACAACCCGAACGCGAAGGAGACCTGCTCGTGCGGGAAGTCCTTCTCCGCGTGAGCCGCTCACCTGACCGCCAGCGGAGTTTTATAGCTCCGGCTTCGTTGAGCGGGTGGGCGAGTCAGGAGGGCCCGACGAATGAGCGATAGTGGAATCAAACTCGAAGTTACCAAGGAAGCGCAGGACCAGGTCCGGGACCTCATCAAGGCCCAGAAGCCCGGGACCGCCGTGCGCGTCTACCTCCAGTCCGGTGGCGGCGGCGGCGGAGGCTGCTGCGGCTCGGGCAGCGGGGGCGGATGCGGATGCGGCGAGGGCGGCGGCGGAGGACCCTCCTTCGGGATGGCCTTCGACAAGCCCCGCAACGGCGACCGCGTGGTCTCTGTCGATGGGTTCTCGATCATCGTCGACGACATGAGCGCCGAGATGCTGAACGGGGCCAAGATCGACTTCGTCCAGGACCTGAACGCCTCCGGATTCAAGATCACGTCGCCCAGCCTCCCCGCAGCCGAGTCGGGCCATGCGGAAGGCACGGGCGGTGGCTGCGGTTCCGGCGGCTGCGGGTGCGGGTAGACCCACCCTCCCCGTCCAACCTCTTCTCCCACCTTTCCCCGACCTCTTGATTCCACGATCCCTGGTCGGGATCCCCTTCTGACCACGCCTAGGACCACCTCGCGGGAGAGCGGCCGGCAACCGAACGGCGGGCGATCGAGCCGCCGGGTCGCGAGGTAACCTCCGACGAGCTCGACGACCGCAGGCCCGGACCCGAAGAGAGCCGGTGCCGCCGAGGAGGACGGGCACCGACCCGGGACCGGTTCAGCGGGGTCCTGCGGCCCGCCGTTGCGTCCAGACGTACAGCCCCAGGAACACGAGACCCAGCCCGAGAAAGAAGAGGAGGTTGGGGGTCTCAACGACCACGAGCACGATCCCGCTGAGGATCAGGGCCGGCGCCGTCCAGGAGGGCCAACGCACCCGCTGAGGAGCGGCCGCGGCGATGGGGTCAGCGGCCCCGTGAGGGTCCAAGGACCCGCCCGGGCCAGGAAAGGGTTCGGCCAACGGTCGACCCCGATGTGATCAGGGGTGACCCGAAGACGAGCCGGGGTGCTGACCCGACTGGAACGCGTCTCGGACGGCCTCGAGCACGCTGTGGGCGTGGGTCCAGGTGGGGACGTGGTTGAACGCCACTGCTATCCCCGGGGCTACCCCCGTATGCGCGGCGGCGGCGGCTCCGGCCACGGCGATTCCCAACGCGGCGAGCACCTTCACGGCTACGATCGACATCATGGCTCTCGGTGTCACCTCGGGCCATGGGCTACATAAACCATTGTTCAAGTGATAGCCCGGGCACGGCTCGAGCGGGGCGAGGCGCGGCTCCCGAGCGGCTGGGTTCCCGCGGCGCCTACCCGGAATCCGGACAGGGAGCCAACCCTCAGCTGCCGAGGATCCGGGCGCCCGGTCGCCATCCCTCGGGCGTTCTCTAGGTAGCTGAGCCCTTCGTGCGAACGGCCGTTACCGCGGAGGAAAGGCGCGAGCGATGCCCCGGACCACGGTTTCGGGCTCCGCATCGAACCTCCCCGAACCCGCTCGGGCGAGGGCGACACCGTTGGGTGGGTACAGGCTCAAGACTCGGTTGCGCGCGACCACGCCCTGCGGTCGGTCGCTCACGAGGCGACTCTAGCGTTCTGGGGTTCTGCGGGGGCCCGACCTCGTCCGGAGAGCGCCCAGACGACGCGCGGCGTCCGCGTCGGTGATCCCATCGGCCCGGAGCGTCTTGGCGTGCGACGACCCGGCCCGGATCCAATGGACCGACGAGTGGGGTATCCCGAGCCAATCCGCGACCAAGATCGCCACCGCACGATTCGCTCTCCCTCCCGCGGGCGGCTCTCGACAGGCTACCACCCACCGCTTTCGCCACGGGTCCCAGTCGACGGCGTCCCGTGTGCTGCCGGCATTGACCCAGAGCGGTATTCGCGCCATCGTGCCGACGAACCGCCCATGGTCTTTGGCGGGTCATCGGTTTCGACGCCCTGCGGTCGGCTCCGCTCGGAGCGACCGGCGTTCGTCCGCGCGCGCCTCGAAACCGCGCGACCCGTCCCGAATCCGGCTCCGCCCGTGCCCGTAGATCGGAGTGCCTTTACCGCAAATGACCGGCGCCGCCTCGGGCATCAGTCTAAGAACCCCTTTCGACCATCATCTCTCCATGCGGCGACCCGGGGAAACCGCGGAGCGAGACGACCGTCAGGGACCGAGACTCGAGGCGAGAGGCCGTAGCCCCTGAACGCACTCCACGCGGTCGAGGTAGGTAACCCGATGATGGCCACCGGTAACGCCACCGCGGTTCTCAGGGACTTCAAGACTCGCATCTCCGCGATCGCGACGGCGCTCGTCTCGCTCGACGGGGTCGTCCTCTGCGCCGATGTGCCCCCAGGCGCGTTCGTGGATACGTTCGCCATCATGTGCGCGACCGTCCTCGGTGCGGCCACGGCCGCGAACATGGAGCTCCGCCGGGCTCCGCCCGAGTTCGTCGCGATCGAGGCGAACGACTCCCGGACCATCATCGCAGGGTGCGGCGCGAAGGGGCTGCTCGTCGCGATGGTCGACCCCACCAGCGACAGGACGATGGTCCTGCGCGAAGTCGCGAAGTTTGCCGAGCTCCTCAAGGTGAACTAGCCCGAGGCTCGGGCCCCCGAACCCGGCGGGGCCTCCTTTCCCGAGACGCGGATCGAAGCCCGATCCTCGGGAGGTTCGAACGCGCACGCGGGACCGGTCGAGCTCGCGCCCGCATCCCCCGTGCGTCGATCGCCGGCGGCCGGGCGCGTCCGCCCGTCGTGAAATCGGGACTCGAAGGCGATTCCGGGACCGACAATTGATAAGAGACACGCCGCTCGTCGGCGGGCCGCGGGACGAGCTCGCGCGGCTAGGCGGGCGGCGGATGGGGCCTCCGGAAGGAGATCGAGCGAGGGAAGAAGCGGTGAAGGACTGGCGAACGCCCGCCGAGATCGACGACTATCGCAGTACGCCCGACTACTCGACCACCGTCGAGTACCTCGAGCGAATCGCCTCGGCGTATTCCGGCACGGTCCGCATCGAGAACTTCGGCAAGACCGGCGAGGGCCGCGACCTCAAGATCGTGGTGGCCTCGAAGGATGGCCTCTTCGACCCGGAGGCGATCCGGGCTTCCGGTCGCGCGATCCTGCTGGTTCAGAACTCCATCCATGCCGGGGAAATGGACGGCAAGGACGCCTGCCTGTCCCTGCTGCGAGACATCGTGCAGGACGCGAGCCGGGCGATGCTCCTCGAGAACGTGGTCCTCGTCTTCATTCCGGTGTACAACATCGACGGCCATGAGCGGCGGTCGGCCCACAGTCGCATCAATCAGAACGGCCCCGCGCTCGCCGGCTGGCGCGCCAACGCCACCAACCTCAACCTGAACCGCGACTACATGAAGGCCGACGCGCCCGAGACGCGCGCCTTTCTCCGGATGTTCCAACGGTGGATGCCGGATTTCTTCGTGGACAATCACGTCACGGACGGCGCCGACTTCCAGTACGACGTCACGTTCGCCCTGGACGTCACGCCCGACGTCTTTCCGGCGACCGCCGAATGGCTCCGCGACTCGGTCCGCCCGGAGCTGGTGCGTCGAGTGAACGCGGCCGGTCATCTTGCGTTCCCCGGCCCGATCTTCTTGAACGACGAAACCGACCCCTCGCAAGGTCTGGCGTTCCACGACAATCCGCCACGATTCTCGACCGGGCAGATGATCCTCGAGAACCGCCCGGGCCTACTGGTCGAGCTCCACATGCTGAAGGACTACAAGACCCGCGTCACTGGGGACTACGAGGTCCTCCGAGCGTTGCTGGAGGTGCTGAACCAGAGCTCGGCCGCTCTGATCGCTCTGAACCGAGAGGCCGACCGGGCCGCCGCAGCCCTCGGGTCGGAGGGATCGCGCCGTGCGCCGTTCCCCCTCTGCCTCGAGAGGAGCGGCGAGACGACGTCCGTGCCGTTCCGGGGTTACGGTTTCGTGCGCGGATTCAGCGAGGCTTCCGGCACGCTGGCGATTCGCTACGAATCCAAGCCCCGGGAGATGACGCTGCCCATGGACGTGGGTGCCAGGGTGGCCGTTTCGGTCACGCTGCCCGTCGGGTACATCATCCCCCCGCAGTGGACCCACGCGATCGACGTTCTGGAGATCCACGGTGTGACGCTCCAGCGAACGACGGCCGCGTGGACGGGGAAGGTCGAGCGGTACCGTTGCTCGGGGATGCGGTGGCCGGCGAAGCCGTTCGAAGGCAGGTACCCGATCCTGCGCGGGGGAAACGTCGAGCGCAAGATCGGTGAATTCGGGAAGTGCACGATGAGCACCGAAACCCTCACCTTCCCCCCGGGATCGGCGGTGGTACCCCTCAACCAGAGGCTTTCCAAGGTCGCTGTCCACTGGCTGGAGCCGGAGGCGCCCGACTCCGCGCTTCGTTGGGGGTTCTTCGATCCGATCTTCGAGCAGAAGGAGTCGGGAGAAGCCTACGTCCTGGAAGCGCTGGCTCGGGAGGAGATGGGCAGGAGTCCTGGCTTGAGAGCCGATTTCGAACACCGGGTCGAGACGGACCCGACCTTCGCGGGCGACCCGAACGCGCGTCTCGCGTACTTCTACGATCGTTCGCCCTGGGGGTTGGCCAACCGGATCGGCGATTATCCGGTAGGCCGTCTGGTCTCGCTCGCCAACCTGCCGGTGAGCTAGGGTCCCCCCTACTCGCGGACGGCTTGGGGGCCGGCAGGTTCGCTGAGCCCCGATCCGGATTTCGGCCGCCTCGGGAGTCTAGCGACCGACCGGTGAAGCGCGCCCACCTCCCCTCCCAGAAGTCCGTTGCTCGGAGATGGGTCGACGCGGCGGACGGGCAGGCCTCGTTCGAACCCCACCGAACTCGGAGGCGGTCGCTACGAGCGAGGGCCCTCGACGGAAGGGTTACGTCGGGGCTCTCCTCATCCAGAGGGACCTTCGGGTCCCCGTGGAGCGGGAGCCGGGAGCGTACCGGTCTTCTCTCGGAGCCCGTATTAACCAACCGAGCCGTTCGCGGTCTCGAGCGGAATGGCCGAACGAGTCACCCTCAACGAGATCCGAGCCGCTCGGGAGCGTATCGCCACTACCGTTCTGCGATCGCCCATAGTCCCATGGCAGGGTCCCCCCGGCCGAGCGAAGATGATCTACCTCAAGCTCGACAACCTGCAACCCACGGGGTCGTTCAAGGTGCGGGGCGCGGGCAATTCGCTCGCCGTTGCCGCGGAAAGAGGATCGGTCCCGGGCGTCTACACAACGAGCGCCGGAAACATGGCCCAGGCGCTCGCGTGGCACGCCCGACGACTCGGCATACCCTGTACCGCGATCGTGCCGGAGACCGCCCCCGAGATCAAGCTGGCCGGGATCCGCCGCCACGGCGCGAAGATCATCCAGCTGCCGTGGGAGGGCGTCTGGGATGTCATGACGGAAGGGCGATACGAACCCCTGCGGGAGCTGCTCTACGTCCCGCCGTTCAACAGCGATGAGATGATCGCTGGGAACGGCACGGCCGGCTTGGAGATCTTCGAGGACCTCCCCGAGACCAAGAGGGTCTACGTCCCCCTCGGAGGAGGGGGTCTCATCGCGGGAGTCGCCGCCGCGTTACGGGCATTGGGGCCGCAGATCGAGGTGGTCGCCTGTGAATCGGAGGCCGCCGCTCCTTTTGCCGCCTCCCTCAGGGCGGGGAAGGCGACGGAAGTGACCCGAACCCCGAGCTTTGTGGACGGAATCGGCGCCCGAAACGTCCTGCCCGAGATGTGGGACCGTCTCTTCGGGCTGGTGAGGAGCTCTCGAGTCCTCAAACTGGAGCAGATCGCCTCGGCCGTCCGGCACTGCTTCGAGTACCACCACATCGTCGTCGAGGGCGCCGGGGCCGCGTCGGTCGCCGCCGCCCTATCGGATCCGGATCCGGGAGGACCCGCCGTCGCACTTGTGTCGGGCGGCAACCTCGACGCGGCGAAGCTGGTGGCAATTCTTCAGGGACACGTCCCAGGGGCGTAGGCCCTCGTGCGAGCCGGTGGCCGCCCGAAGGGATGTCGACCCCGGCGCGGCTGCCCGACGGCACCGCAGGTTGAGCGTCGTTGGGCTCATCCCTGTCTTCCAACGACTCTTGCGCCTTGGTCGAACGGGTCGTGCGCCCACTGTGCCCGGGCGAACCCGCCGGCACGAGCATCCGTCGCGACCCGATCGGACGTTGCCGGTCAAGGTTCCCTCGTCCGCGCCGACCTCAAGTGCGCGGCTCGGCGCCGGGCACGGGTCCCGGCCAGTACGAACGGCCTTCGAACACTCCATATCGAAGCTCCCCTCTCGCACCGAGCGGCGACCCCCCGATGAGCGCGTACTTTGTCCTACAGATCGAGTGGACGAGCGATGAGGCCCGGAAGTCCTACATCCGCGGACTGGGGGAAATGATCGAGAAGCACGGAGGAGATTTCCTCCTCGCGTCACGGGACTACCGCGTGGTCGAGGGCGCGTGGAAACCGGGACTCTTCATCGTGATCAAGTTCCCCACGATGCAGGGATTGTTGGGTTGGTACGATTCGGAAGAGTACCGTCCCGTGCGTGAGCTCCGTCTCGAGCATTCCCATTCGGACGCGCTGATAGTGGAAGGGGACTGAACCGGGACGACGCCCGTAGCTCACGCGCCCTTTGAGCCGTAGTGACCGGGGGTTGGGGACACTGGAACCGGCGGGCCGGCAAGTGGTTGCCGGCTTGTGGCAGCAGTGCAGAAGCAGGGATCGACAGCGACCCCTTCGCACCGGGTACTCGGCGGGCCACGTTACGAACGGGTCGAGAAGACTCCGTCCGCCCAGGAACCTTTCACCACTTTCGGAGTGATCGAGCCGTCTGCCTCAACACCGCCTTGGTCATGTGTCGCTGGCCGGTTCGCGTGTGGGCGGTGCATGCGCAAACCCGGCAATGTCCGTCCGGCCCGTGCAATCGCTTCGGGTGCATGCATCCTGCCGTCTCACAGTCCGTCGTCAAATCGACCTTCCTCCGAGCCGTTCATGGCGATGTGGTAGGCCGGGAGTGGCTAAAGCGCATGCCCTACCGCCGGGACGTTCCCCGTGGGATCGCCGACGAGCGGCCGGAAGACCGCAATCGTGACTGCGAACAAGACCGAACCCGGTCTCGCGGCGAAGCCCGTGGCATCACCCCCAGAACCCGAGCGGGCCCTTGCGACGATCCCAAGGGAGGAAGGACCGCATGGGCCTCACCGACCCGGCCTCGCAGACGGAGGAGTTAACCGGCCGTCCGACATGAACCACGGCAGGGACCCGAAGGACTCGATGCCGACGACCGCCGTTGCCCGAGGCCGCTCCCGCGCGGGGAAGAGGGTCCTCGTGGTCGGTGCCACCGGCTTCCTGGGTCGGTCGGTAGTTCGAGACTTCTCGAGGGCCGGATACGATGTGCGAGGTCTCGTCCGGGACGCGGCGAAGGGTCCTCGCGTTCAAGAGGACGGAGGAACACCAGTGCTGGGGGACGTCTTGGACGTCCGGTCGCTCGAAGAAGCCGCGTCGGGTTGCTTCGGAGTGATCCACCTCGCGGCCAACCCACCGGCCGAGAGCGACACGGTCCGGGTCCGCGTGGAGGGCACCCGCAATATCGTGGAAGTCGCCAAACGGCGAGGAGTCGAACGCGTGGTGGTTGGTTCCGGTTACTGGGTCTACCGGGGGCAGTCCGAGCTCATCGACGAGGACTCCCCCGTCGATCCCCGGGGCGAGTCGCGGATCAACTACGATGCCGAGCGGACCGGCATGGCGGCGAACTCGCCCGGAGAGCTCGAAGTGCTCGTCGTGCGGCCGGGCATGGTCTACGGGAACGGGTCGTGGTTCCAGGGCGTCGCGGAAGCGATCCGGTCCGAGGAGTACCGGGTCGTGGGGGACGGTAATAACCGGTGGTCCTTCGTGGACCGGTGGGACGCCGGAACCGCGTTCCGCACCGTATTGGAATCGGGCGAGGCTGGAGGAGTTTACAACGTCGTGGACGGACATCCCGCCACCCTACGAGAGTTCACCGACTTCGTCGCAAAGCAGCTCGGGGTGCCGCCACCGGATTCGATCACGATGGAAGCGGCGGTCCGGGAGTTGGGCGATGCGGTGGCTCACCATCTCGCAGCGGACCGTCCCGCCTCGAACGGCAAATTACGCCGACTGGGGTGGAGGCCCCGGGTCTCCAGCTATCGGGACGGGATCCCCGACTTGCTCCGGGAAGTGTTCCCCCGCGACCGTAGAACTCGGTAGGGGGCCGGGCCCGCCTCGCGAACTCGCGGTCAGCTTTCGAGCTACCGAGGCCGCGGTAAAGGGGGTCGCCTCGACCGAGCCTACTGGAATCCCCGACGGAGAACGTCGGGATCCAGCGACTCCACGACGAGATGCGGGCGCATCCCACGATGGCTCGACCGTTCGGCTCGCTCGTGCACCTCAAGCTCGAGGAGTTCGCGGAGGAAGAACAGCGGATCCTTCGTCGGGGCCCAACGGAGAACGCGCGCATCCGAGACGCCCATCGTCATCGCCTCCGAGAGGCGGGGTCGTCGTGGGGCCCGTTCGCTGCCCGCGGGTGGGGACCTCCGTCCTCGCGTGGATCCATCCGATGGGGCGGGGATAGGATCCAGGAGATCCGTCGCGCGTCCACGGTTCGGTCTCTGACGGGGAGCGGACCCGGGGGACTGCGACGTACGTCCCGGGGTCAGCCCAGACACTCGGCCCACCGGGGGTTCGCCTGCCCAGAGGGCGAGGCCATGGGTATCTCAGCCGCGGCCCGACCGCGGGTCGCTGCGAAGTGCCCACCGTTTCACGACCTCGCGCAGGTTACATGTAGCCCTGGCGGGCTCGACCCCGGGCCATGCCGGAACTCCCCTCGCAGCTGCACCGAGACGCGGCCCGGAACATCGTGACCCGGTACCTCAAGATCCGCCCGGGAGAGAACGCGGTCATCGAGTCGTGGGACCACACGTTGCCGATAGCCACCGCGACGATCGACGAGATCCGTCGTGTGGGGGGCAAGACCCTCCACATCCACGAGGATGAGGACGCGTGGTGGCGCGCGATCGACCGTAAGCAGAGCAAGCTCCTCGGCAAGGCGAGCGCCCCCGAGTGGGCGGCATTGAAAGCCGCGGATGTGTACGTCCATTTCTGGGGCCCGGGAGACACCGACCGCATCGAGAAGACTCCGGAGAGGACGTTCGACGAGGCGTTCGCCTGGTTCTCACCCTGGTACCAGGCCGCCCGGAAGTCCGGGCTTCGCGGTGGCCGGGTGGCCATTGGGTTCGCGACGGAAGGACGGGCCAAGCAGTGGGGCTTGGACCGAGCGCGATGGGAAGAAAGCATCCTACGCGCGTGCACCACCGACCCGGTGGAGACCGCCAAGAGCGGGGCACGGCTTTACAAGGCCCTCTCCCGCGGTAAGAAGGTACGGATCACCCACTCCAACGGAACCGACCTTGAGGTCGGTTTGGCCGGGGTTTCTCCGCGATTGCACGACGGGACGCCGCACCCGCGGGACAAGCGATACGGCCCGAGCGACATGCTGGCGCAGATTCCCGCCGGACGCATCGGCGTGGCCCTCGACTCGACGTCGGCAGAGGGGCGCCTCCACGCCAACCGCCGGACCAATATCTGGTGGTACTGGAGCGCCGGCGGAACGTTCGACTTCGTTGACGGCAAGCTTACATCGTATTCCTTCGACAACGGAGAGGAAGAGTTTGCCCGTCAGTACAAGAAAGGCACGGCGGGCAGGGACCGCACCGGCTCTCTCACCTTCGGGCTAAACCCGGCCGCGAAGGACGTTCCCAACTTGGAGAACGTCGAGCTCGGCTGCGTCTCCCTGGCGGTCGGGAGGAACCAGCATCTCAACGGCACCAACCGATCGAGCTTCATGAATTGGATCACGCTCGCCGGCTCAGAGGTTGCGATCGACGGGGCTCCCGTCATCCGAGCCGGAAAGCTAGTCTAGGGCCGCAACCCCGAGCGGTGTTCGCCCTGGGGATCGGAAGGTGAAGCGGTCGGCGCGTCGGGCCAGGAAATACGCGCTCTTGTTCACGGACGAGAGGCCGGCGGCCCGCGAGGTGATGCGGGCGCATCGGGGAAAGGACTTCGTGGAAGAGTACTTCCACCGAGATGCGGGGTGGATCCGTCCGATGGGGCGGGGATAGGATCCAGGACATCCGTCGCGAGTCCACGGTTCGGTCGCGGACGGGGGGCGGACCCGGGGGGTTGCGACGTACGGGCTTACTTCGGGGCCTGAACGGGTCGGCCGTACGTGGAAAGGAGCTCCACGAATCGCGGGTCTCTCCTCGCTCCCGCCAGCAGTGGAGACATTCGAATTCGCGCGGCCTGCATCGTATGCGCCTTCGCTGAGGCGAACATCACTTCAAAAAACCGGTCGAGGTCGCCCAGGGCGTAGTGGATGAATCCGATCGACGACAGGCGCGCGTATCCCTCGTGAGAGGCCTCCCGGAGCTTCTCGATCGCTTTCGTCGCCGTGGCTCGATCCCCTTTCAGCGCGGCGAGGTATCCTCTGCAGAGGAGGGCGGGGTCGCTCGACGGAGCGATGCGCTCGAGTTCCTTCACCATGAGTTCCGCTTGCTCGTAATCTCGCTTGAGCATGTAACAGTCCGCAAGCCCCCGGTAGGAGTCGACCGGGGACTCATCGATTTTCTGCTTCCAGTGTCTCATGGCATCATCGAGCCGGCCCGAGAAGAAGTAGGCGTTCCCCATCGATCGGATCGTTGGGGGCGAAAGAGGGTCCAGTCGGAACGCCTCTTCTGCCTGATCGACGTAGGCTTCGATGATCCCGAGGGACCCGGCAAGTGCTCCCAGTATAGTATGCGCCTGGGCCAAGTTGGGGTTCAACTCCAACGCCCTCCGCACTTCTCGGTCGAGGACGTCCGCCGGCTCGTCCGCCATGAACGCAATCTCGGCTCGCAAGCCATGCGCCTCGGCCAAGTCCGGGTCGATCGCGATGGCCCTTTCCGCGGCGGCCCTGCCGAAATTGCAGGCTTCGAGCCAGGACATGAGGTCTTCGTTGCCCAGCCCGATGTATGCGCGCGCCATGCCGGCGTACGCTCGCGCGAACGTCGGGTCGGTCTTGAGCGCCTTCTGGAAGAACTCGAGGGAGTGCCGCAACGAGCTCTCGTCGGTCTTCCACATCAACGATTGGCCCTGGAGATACAGGAGGTAGGCCTCGGTTTCGGTGGGCTTCTCGAGCTCGTGGGTCGGGGACTTTGCTATCTGAAGACCCCCCGGCAGGGCGGTCGCAACTTTCGTCGCGATGTCACCCTGAACGGCGAAGATGTCGTCGAGGTCATCGTCGTACTTCGCCGTCCAAAGATGTTCCTCGGTAGCCACGTCGATCACTTGGACCGTCACACGGATTCGGTTTGCCGACCGGCGGACGCTCCCTTCCACAACGGTCCCCACCCCAAGCTCCTTCCCGATTGCGGCGACCGTCTTCTCCGTCTTCTTGTAGCCGGTGACCGAAGTTCGGGCGATCACCTTCAGACCCGGGACCAGCGAGAGGTTCGCGATGAGCTCCTCGGTGAGGCCATCCGCGAAGTACTCATCGGACGGATCGGGACTGATGTTGGCGAAGGGGAGTACTGCGATGCGGTTCTTGTCCGCGGCACGCGAATCGTCCGCCCCCGGCCCGCCGTCACTATCCGTCCAGGGGAACACGACCCGATAGACGTCGATCGGGACTTGGATCCCTTTCATCGCTTTCGGTTGAACCTTCTCCAACTTCTCGGCTACCTTAGTTCGAACCTGTTCGAAGACAGCGCTCGACACACAGACGCCCCCGGGTTCGGCCAAGGGTTCGATCCGGGACGCGATGTTGACGGCATCTCCGAGGATGTCACTCCCATCTTGGACGACGTCCCCCAGATGAACCCCGATCCGGATCCGAATGGGAGCCTGACCCCCTTCTGAGTTCCGCTCGTAAATACGACGCTGTATGTTTACCGCGCACTGCACGGCCCTGAGCGCGCTGTCGAACTCGACCAGGAAACCGTCGCCGGTCGATTTGATTTCCCGACCCTGGTGAAGGGCCAGGATGGGCCGGAGAAGGTCCACCTGTTGGCGAAGCGAGTCGAGGGCGCGCCCTTCGTTCGCCTGCGTGGACGACGTGAATCCCACCGTGTCGGTGAACATTACGGCAGCCAGACGGCGGCCCTGGGCCACGAGGGTGGGATGGACTAGGACGTATAAGCATGCGCACGAGGAGACTCAGGACGTGCGTCGCGCTCTCAGGGGTGGAACTCGACCCTTCGATCGCACACCTGCTTCGGCATTCCCGGTGGAACGGAGAAGCGCATCGGTTCGGCTTGCGGGCCGAATAGAGATCCCCGAGTCCAATCGTCTAAACCGGCCACGCGCGGCACTCAATGCCTCGGTCGTTGTGATTCCATCGAAGACGGTGAGGGTGAGGGCGGCGACCGTTGGACGAGGAAACCGCCTCGAGGACGAGCGGGATGGGGACAGACGCGTGGCGACGAGGCCGCGGTCCGCCCCGAGCACGACCTACTTCGAGGAAAGAGGGGGCGTACATGACGCGCCGATCGAGACCGTCCGAGACTTCATGCAAGAAGGCGAGGATTCCCACCCCAAGGCTCTCCGCGATACGCTTCGGAACATCGAGGCGATGGGGCCCCGAGCCCGGGACCGTTTTGCGAGTCCGACACTCCACCACGCCTCGCCGGTGGCTTCTGAAGTTGTCCCGGCTGCGTCCCCACATGGAGGCCCACTCGGCGCACCAGGTGTCGGCATCGCGGGCCGCAGGGAAGCGTGAGGAGACCTCACGACCCTCCGGAGTGACTCGAACGAATTCACTCAAAAGCATCCTCGAGGTCTTTCTATCGCCTTCGCGTGTTCGGGCGTTGGCCAGAGTTTGGCGGGCGGGCCATCAAATGAACCTCGAGAAGGTTTGGGCCGACGCGGCGAGGGGCCGGTCGGATGGCGATGGGGGTCGGTCCGGGGGCGAAACGGTGACACGCCGGGGGACCCGGGAGAAGTGCGGCTGCCATGGTAGCTAGGACCCGAGCTCGGCGGCCGGTGGGGAATCGAGGTTTGTCCGCGCTGGCCCGGCTGCGACGCGTTATCGCGAACGTGCCGCGAGGGAAGGTGATCACGTACGGCCAAGTGGCCGATGCCGCTGGGATTCCGGGCGCCGCCCGTCTCACCGTGCGGGCGCTGTACCGGGGGGCCGACTTGCCTTGGCACCGGGTAGTGGCCGCGGGCGGCCGGATCGCCCTGACGGGAGACGACGGCCGGGAACAGCGCCTACGCCTGAGCGTGGAGGGCGTGGCTTTCCGAGGGGGCCGGGTCCGAATGGATCTCCACAACTGGACCCCACGAATCCGTAGGGCGCATCGAGATCTGTAAGCGGAACCGCGGTCCCGTAACGAGACTTCCGCCGGCAGCCACGCTAGCTGCAGCCGTTCTTCCCGGGGGCAATGAATTTAGGCCACATAGTTGCCAGTGGGTGGTATGGCCGGCCCATTCTGCATGAAGTGCGGCGCCGCTCGCCCTCCGGACGCGGGCTTCTGCCCCAGTTGCGGCGCGCCTACCGTCGGCGCCCCCCTTCCTACGGCGACCGCGTCGGTCGCGCCCCCTGCACTGACTTTCGGGGCTCCGAACGTGAACGCCCCCGCCGCTATCGGGAGTGTCGCGGCCCTTGGACTCCAAGGGCGGAGGAACTTCCTGGTCCAGCACCAGATCTTGTCGTTGGGGCACAGCTACCGCGTGATGGACACGGAGAATAGACACCTGTTCACCGTCGAAGGCAACGCGGGGCAGAATCTCTCGGGAAACGTCCTGGGTGGGATCCTGGGCGGGTCCGATTCCTATCTCGGCCGACTGGCCGCTCGAAGCACCAACATGACCTACGCTCTCGTGAACGCGAACGGCGTCGGTCTCGGCACGATCATGAAGGAGGGAGGAGCGAACCAATCCACCTTCACACTGGCGGACTCCTCCGGCCAGCGGCTGTTCGTGATCACGCTCCAGCGGGGAGCGATGGGCGGGATCACCGCAACCGCCGTGGGGGCTGACGGAAGGCCGATGCTTCAGACGAGCGGGAACCTGGTCCGCCACAACTTCGTCATCAGGGATCCCACCGGGAACGAACTCGCCAAGGTTCACGAGGCCTGGGTCGCGATCCGGGACACCTACAACGTCGACATCATCGGGAGCATCGACCCGGTGTACCCGCTCGTCTTCACGATCTTGATCGACTTCGAGAAGGTCAAGTAAAGCCCGTTCTCCTAGGGGAGGTGGCCCCGGGGTGCGACGGGTGACGCTCGGAGCATCCGCAGCGTCATCGCCTCGTGTTTCCGGATGGCTCTCTGGGCACCCGACCTTACTTGATCTCCGCGATGCTGGCTCGCCCATCGTTCCGCCCTCTCGCGCGAAGTCCCGGGTGCCACATGGGTGGCAACCACCCGCTCCTCGGGCCGATGGAACGCGTTCGTCAGCCTACCGGCCCGAGCTACCCGCAGATCGACAAAACAACCCCACGACGAACCGAGGGACCGCTTCCGTGGTCGGCCCCCCGGGCGGACCGGGTTTCGGAGTGCGGAGAGGGTCGGGTTGGGACGGACCGAGCCGGCGGGTTGATTAGTCCGAACAACGCACTACCTCGTGGGAAGACATGTTGCGCTACGGTCTTCTTGGCGGTACTCGACCACCCCTTCCCTGGGAGTTCTTCGTCACTCTCGGAGGGGCCGCTCTCGTTGCCGGAGTGCTCTACGTCGTCCTGTTCCCTTTCTGGAGCACCTATCCGGCGGTAGGACTCGTCGAGACGACGGCCTTCGGAGTGGCCGGAAGTATCCTGATCGCGGTCGGGGGGATTCGACGAGGACGGACCCCGAAGCGGGCCTGATCGGAGGCGTGCGGTCTGCCGCAGCGACAGGACGAGGCAGTCGGTGGAGAGTGGCGTCGCACTTCCCGGCAGGCGAGGGCAGCCGCTCGAAACGGTCTGGATGCGGATCGCCCTTCGGTCCGCAGGATGTCCCCGTCCCGATCACCGGCTCGCGGCGCGTCGATCCTGACTGCGGTAGCTATTGCGCCCGCCGCCCGATCGCGGCGCGTGAGTCTTGCGGTGGGGTAACTGCGCCTCCGCACTATCTGCGCCGCGGATAGGGTGCCGACCTCCGCGAGAGGAATCCGATGTAGGAGGAGAGCGCGCCGTCCTCCCGACCGGGGTTGAACTCCACCCGAGTGAACAGGAACCGCGACTCGAGGGCCGCAGCCACCTCCTGCACGGACGGGCGATGAGGCGGGCCCATGGGCGCGGTGTGCTCGCGCGCCACCCAGGCGAGAACGAAACTCCCGCCGGGCCGGAGCACTCGGTGAACCTCCCTCGCGTAGTCTCCTCTTCGAGACATGGGAAGGGTGTGGAAGCAACCATGGTCGACGACCCCATCGAGACAACCGTCGGCGAACCTCAACGCCAACGCGTCCCCCTCTTGGATGTCCGCAACGACATGCGCCTCGGCCGCGCGGGCGCGGGCGGCCGTCACGGCGCCGGGGGAGAGGTCGACTCCGTGCGCGCGGAAACCGCTCTTCCCGAGGAAGAGAACGTTCGATCCTGCGCCACAGCCTATGTCGAGGACTTCGCCGCCTTTCGGCAGGAACCCGTCCGCCACCGCGAGTTTCACGGATAAGCTCGGCCCGGGTTCGAACCAGGGGAGCCGGTCGTAGGGGAGCCGCTCGTACGTCGCTCGCCACGAGGCTCGGTGGGAGGGCGAGCTACCCCGCTTCGCGCGCATCGACTTGGTCATCTGTCGTTCCTCGCCCCGACGGTCGCCGCTAAAGCCCCTCATCTGCGCGGACCTCATGAATCGATCACGTGCCCGATCCGTGGGCTAGCGACCGTCGAAACTGCGGGGGATGCCCGTAGCGAGGTACTCGAGCGCGCACCGGAGTCGACCCGGGTGGGCGGGGGGATGCGCGCGTGACCCACCACGGACTTCAGTCGGTCCAACGATGACCGCCTCGTCAAGAGTGGCGGACTTCCGGGTCCGGGGCCGGTCCTCCACAGGGGATCGATCACCGTCGCGGGTCGATCGAAGCCATCACCAGGGCAGTGAGGGCGTGTGCCTCGCCCAAGCTTTCGATTCTCGGTAGGGTGAGCCCGAGGCGCGTGACCTCTCCGGGCGGTTCCTGCCCCGGGGGTCCGACCCGTGGGCGGACGGCGCGAGGTCCGGTCGAACTACGGCGGGGTCCCTTCGGGAGGCGTGACACGATCGATCACCGGAATGGGCCCGGACGGATTTGAACCGTCGACCGACCGGTTATGAGCCGGTCGCTCTGAACCGGACTAAGCTACGGGCCCACGCCCGATCGGCTCGGGGCGCCGCCGAGCGGATTTGGGGGCCGACGGCGCGGCTCCGTCGGCCTTTCGAACCGCTGACCTTTCGGTTAACAGCCGATCGCTCTGCCACTGAGCTACGGCGGCACCGACGCGGCCGAGCCGACATCGCGCTAATAGCCTTTCCGGCCCGCCGGACCGTGGCCCGCGTGCTCGGCGGCACGCCCCTTGAGCCGCTGGATGAGCGCCGACACGCGGTCCAGCGACGCGTTGAGGTTCGTCCAGAACTCGACCGCCTTATCCGTGACCACCGCACCGTCCGCGCTCGGTTGGATCACTCCGTCGCGCTCGAGCAGGTGCAGGGAGTACCTCGTCTTGTGAATCGGCAACTGGAGGGCCTCGCTGAGCCGAATGATGCCGATCGGCGGGCTCTTCGAGAGCTTCTCGAGAATCTCCACGTTCCGGGCGAGAAGCTCGAGCTCCTCTTCGATGCGGTCGACGAGCTGGGCGGCCTCGGACGACCCCGGGGCCCCTCCTTCTTCGTCAGGGTGGCCCTCCTTTCCGAACGGCATGCTCGGGCACCGGAGTCGAATACGCCTACATCAACATTGTCGGGGCCCGTTACGGAGGGTCAGCTGCGGCCCTCCCACGAAAGCGCTGGTCTAGGAAGGGGACGTCGACCCCCGAGCTCCGTCTCTCTGCGCGCCGGCCCCGCTGGCCTTCCGGGCCTCTCACCCTCGGTCGTCCACCACCTAAACAGAGCGTCATAAATAATTGCGCGTGTATGGGACCTTCGAGGTCCTATGCGTCCGCTGACGGCCCCCGACGCGGAGAATGTGATCCTCGCCCTCCAGGACGAGATCCGACGGTCCGACGAATCCCGGTACGACCACCGCCTCCACGGACTCCTCCTCGTGGCTCAGGGGATGACCGCCCCCGAGGTGAGCCGCATGCTCGGTGACTCCCCCCGAATGGTACAGTACTGGGTCCATCGGTTCGAGGAGGAGGGCCTCTCTGGGCTGGCCGAGGGCAATCGACCCGGCCGCCCTCGCCGCCTTACCGAAGTTCAGATGCGCTCCGTCGAAGCCACTCTCCGGAAGCGGCCCGAGGATGTTGGGCTCACCGGCACCCTCTGGGACGGCAAGACCCTCTCCGCCTACCTCGAGCGTCAGTTCGACGTCGACCTTGGGGTGCGCCAGTGCCAGCGTCTCTTCCGCCAGCTCGGGTTCCGACTGCGGAAGCCTCGCCCGTTGCTCTCTCACGGCGACCCCACACTTCAGGCGGCCCACAAAAAAAACTCCAGACACTGAAGGCCGATCCCTCGGTGGACCTCTGGGCGAGGGACGAGGTCCACTTCCAACAGCACGGCTCCCGGTGCCGCATGTGGGTCCCGCCGGAGGTCCGAGACCCGATCCTCCTCCATGCGTGGACCCACAAGTCCATCGGCTACTGGGGAGCGGTACGACTTCGCGATGGGAAGATGATCTATCGGCGAGAGGAGGGGATGTTCAACAAGGTCGGCTGCACGCAGTTCCTCCATCAGTTTTACCGAGAGAGCACCCGGGGTCCGCGACGTGTCGTGGTGATCAGCGATAACGCGCAGTACCACCACGCCCGTCTCCACCAGGAGTGGCGACACGAGGTGAGTCCCCAGTTCGAGCTCTCGTTCCTCCCCGCCGCAAGCCCGCAGTTAAATCCGATCGAGCGGGTGTGGAAGCTCACCCGGCGCCGGTGTCTGCACAGTCGGTATTTCCCCAAGCTCGAGGACGTGACCACGGCGGTGGAATACACCTTCGAGGACTGGCGGAGGGGAAACGAGACCCTCCGACGACTATGCGCAATTACTTAGGGCGCTCTGCTTAGATCTGGAAGTGGTCGCCGTCCTCGACGACCACGGTGTCCGGGAAGACCCGCCGGGCCTCCGCGGCGATCTCGGTCTCCGAACCGGGGTGGTCGCCGAGGTGGTTGATCCAGAGCCGGCGGGCGCGCATCGCCCCCGCGGTCTCGGCCGCTTGGGCGCCGGTACTGTGACCGAACTCCCGCGCGAGCGACGCGTACGTTTCGGGAAACGTCGCTTCGTGGATGACGTAATCCGCCTGCACACTCCGGGCCGAGGAAGGTTCGCGGGTGTCCCCCGAGTAGAAGGCGGTGACGTCCTGCGAGGAGAGAAGGTAGCCGTTGTTCGCGACGGTGTGGTCGAGCCGGAGGGATCGGACGCGCCAGCCGCCGATCGTGACGTCGACGTCCTCCGATTCGACGAGGCGGAACGGATAGATCTCCGCTGGCTCGACGACCGTGCCCTTGACGGCAAAGACCGCCCGCAGGATCTCGCCGAGGCCCGGTGGGGAGACGACGGTCAGAGGCCGGGTCCGGCCCGAGATCAGGGTGTGCAGGAGGAAGTCGAACAGGCCCGCGATGTGGTCGGAATGCAGGTGCGAGAGAAGAACCCCGTCGACCTCCCCGAAACGTCCGACGTCGTAGAGTCGGCCCGTGGCCCCCGCCCCGCAGTCGAGCAGGATCGAGTCAAAGAGGGTGCTGCACGGCCCTCGCCGCGACCCGCGGAAGTTGCCCGCGCCCGTGCCGAGGAAGTCGACGCGCACCGAGGACCACCAGGGCGCGCGGAGAAGACGGCGAGGAGATAAGCGCCGTCCTCGGCATCGTCCCGCCGCCCAGAACTTCCTCCGAGTTGTCTACGGCGGGAGAGGGGGGTAGCCGGGCGTCCCAACCGCCTCTCGGCCGGGTGGAAAGCTCGACGGATCCCCGTCGGATCGTCGTCGTCGCGGAGCGGCTAGCGTGGGTTGGTCGCCCTCTTCCGCATGCCGATCCGCATGGACAAGAAGGAGGAGGCGGCGGTCGTGCAGCCTCTGGCCACGGTTCCGTTGGTCTCCCCCAACTCTCCGAACGTCAGTTGAAGTCCGTCGCCCCGATCGGGGCGGTCCGCTCGTACGCGAAGGGCGATGAGGTCGTCACGAAGGGCGGGAAGGACGTCGGCTTCTACCTTCTCCTCGGTGGACCGATGGAGGTCCGGCCCGAAGGGCGGCACGACGCGTCGCGGTCCGGAGGGCCCGGCCGACCTCCCTCCCGCACGCCCGCGAGCAAGGACGACGACCGGAGGACGGACGGCTTCGTCCTAGCGCCCCGGGGACTCCAAGGGCCGTGGGACCTACGGCCGAAGATCCCCCAAGCTGCCCTTCGGGGAGTCGCTCGCCGAGAGGACCGCGCGCGCGAGGGCCTCCACGAGAAGCGGGTCGTCGTTCAGCGATTCCGTGCGCTCGAACACCATCCCCCGTTGCCCGGCCCGCTCGCGCATCTCGATCTCCACGTCATAGAGGATCTCGAGGTTGTCGGAGACGAACCCAAAGGGCACGACGAGAACGACCTTCTCTCCAGCCCCGGCCACCCGCTCCAGCTCCTCCTCGGCCGAGGGCCCCAGCCAGGGCCCTTCCCGGCGACCGACGCTCTGATAGGCGAACCGGGACCTTATCGACGGCAGTCGTGCCTCGATCGCCTTCTGGGTCGCCCCCAGCTGCACGACGTACGGTTCGGTCGTGGGGTCCTGGATACCGGGGAGGCTGTGCGCGGTGAACAGGACGAGCGGGTCTCGCGCCCCCCGCTCCGCGAGCGCCGCGAGGCCGTTCGAGATCTTCCCGGCGAACGCGGCGGCGAGCGACGGGTCGTGTCCCCAGCTTTCGACGGTCCGAAGACGGACCTCGCGACCGGTCGCCTCCACCGCCTTGCGGAGGCTCGACAGGTAGCCGCCGACGCTCCACGTCGAGTAGTACGGGGTCAGGCAGAGTCCCGTCAGGTCCGTCACCCCTTCGTCGACCAGTCGGGCCACCGACTCGTCGATGTGCGGGTTCCAATGCCGCATCCCGACCTCGCACCGGGCCGGACACCCGACCGCGGCCAGGCGCCGCTCGAGCGCAGCGGCCTGCGCCCGCGTCACGTCCACGAGCGGTGAGCCGCCGCCGATGCGTCGGTACCGCTCCGTAAATTCCTCGACCAGCTCTCGCGGAGTGGGCCGGCCGCCGCGGAGGTCACGGAGGTACGGCTCGACCTCGGAGAGGGCGGAAGGTCCGCCGAGGGCCATCAGGAGCACGGCGCGCTCGTGCGGTGCGGTCGCGTTCATGCCCCCGCCTTCTGGCCTGAGCCGACCGCTCGCCCGGCAGCTTCCGACAGCGCGAGCAAGAGCGGGCGATGGCCCCCGCTCTCCGGCGTATCAGCATCCCCCCGGTCCCTCCTCGACATCCGGCGTCCTCCTCTCTGCGGCTGCCTCGCAGCTCTCACCCGACCATCTGGAGGACCACGGCGAGCCCGAGGATCGCCAGCATGAGACCGAGGTTCGCGTAGGCCACGAGCCGGCTCTTCCGTCGGATCTGCCGGAGGGCGTCGACCTTTCCCTCGCGGGCCAGCCGGCCGATCCTCCGGCCGAAGTATAGCCCGTGGGTGTAGACGAGCGCCACCAGGACCGCGACCGCCACGGCCTTCACGACAAGGATCTGGCCGCCCAGCGTCGATAGAGGGCTCGCGAGCGAGGGAAGGTACCAGGTCGCGTTGTAGAGCCCGGTGACGATGAGCACCACGAGGAGCGGCGTGGTGAGCTGTCCGAAGCGGCGCGCGATGCGACCGACCAGCAGCGTCCGAGCTGCCTCATCGGTCGTGACCCGATGCGAGACCGGCTCGAGGACGAGCCACATGAAGAACGACCCCCCCACGAAGAGCACGGCGCTGAAGAGGTGGACCCCCAGGACGGCCGCGTCGACCCACTCGTTCATCCGGTCGGCCCCCTCTCTCGGGCCTCTGTCGGTTCTTGGCCCGATGGCTCTCGGCCCCGCCCGGCCGGGAAAGGACACGGACCCCGGCGGTCCGCGCCGCGGAGGATAGAGCGCCGGACGCTCGACACCGAGGTTCCGCCTCCTCCAGGGTGCCCGCTCATCTCGGGACCGTCACGAGCCGGTCGGCAGTCCGTGGGCGAACAGGCAGGCCGGGTCGGTACCGAGCGGGTCCCCCGAGTGCACAAAGGCGCGCGCCCGGCTCCCTCCGCACTCGGAACGGTGAGGGCAGATCCCGCACGCGCCGTGGAGTTCGCGGGCCCGGATCCGTCGGAGGAGCTCGCTCTCCCGGTACAGCCCGACCGGGTCGTCCGCCCGAACGTTTCCGAGGCGGTACTCGAGGAACCCTCCCGGATAGACGGTACCGTCGTAGGCGACGAAGAGGATCCCGTCTCCGTCGAGGGTCCCCCTCGGCGCGAGAGAGGACGGCTGGGTCGCCGGCCCCATCCTCTCCTCAAGATCGTGGTGCAGGGCCGCGTAGAGCGGGCCCCCGTGGCTCGGCGTCGGCCCGTCCCGCTCCTTGCGGACCCGCCGGAGGAACGGAGCCTCGACGGGCCGGACGAGCACTCCGTAGCGAGAGGCATCGTACAGGAAGTGGCTCACGTCCTCGGCTTCCGTCGGGGTGACCTCCTCCAGGTCCGCCCCCCGGCCGGTCCGAATGAGGAAGAAGACCTCCCACGTCCGGACCCCGCGGGTGTACAGCGTGTGGAAGAGCCGCGGGAGCTCCGTTACGTTCCCGGACATTACGGTCGAGTTGACCTGGACCCGGAGGCCGGACCGCACGCCCGACTCGATAGCGTCGAGCGACCGGCCAAAGTGTCCCGGTACTCCCCGGATCCGTTCGTGGGTTGCCGCGGTTCCTCCGTCGAGGCTGACCGACATGGCCGCGACACCCAGGCTTCTCAGCGCGGTGAGGGTCGCCGCATCGAGGCGCTCCGAGACGGCGGGGGAGACGGC
Source organism: Thermoplasmata archaeon (assembly GCA_021798415.1). GTDB lineage: Archaea > Thermoplasmatota > Thermoplasmata > Lutacidiplasmatales > UBA184 > Lutacidiplasma. The sequence goes on from JAJZGO010000001.1 coordinate 43,082, forward strand.
GACGTTCATCCCTTGGGCCCGCGCGTGGCCGATGAGCTCGGGGAGGTCCGGGCGCTGGAGCGGGTCCCCGCCGGTCAGGATCAGCGTCGGAAACGGCCGGCCAAAGTCGAGGAGACGGTCGATGAGGGAGCGACCTTCGGCCGTGGAGAGCTCCCCCGGGAGTGGCTGGGGGATCGCCGACGCCCTGCAGTGGCGGCACGAGAGAGGGCACGCACGCGTTGTCTCCCAGAAGACGAGCACTGGCCGCTCCGCGAACCCCAACGTCGTCTCCTCTACCGCGTTCGCCTCCGGGCGGCACCGTCACGAAAGGCGGAGCTAGAAAAGGACGATGGTCCGGGCTCCGGAAACGTCGGCGGAGGGAAAGCCGGGTCGACCCGGTCGGTCGGCCCGTTCGCTGGCGTCTCGGACCCCCCACGCCTTGTCGATCGACCTCGGTGCCGATGACCGGGTTCCTGGTGCGCCCGGCCTCAGCTCCCCCTCTGAGGCGGCCACGAGAACGGGGCCGAATGCGGCCGGGCCCGTGCCGGAGGACGCCATCGCCTCCCTTCGGCACGCTCGCCGGACCAGCCGCCCGTCGGCCCACATCCCGGCTCAGCCGGCGGACCGACCGGGTGCCTCCGGGACCGGTGGCTCGGCTCGGTCGGCGCCACCCTCCTTCCGACCCGGCTCGTCGGGGCGGGGCGCGACGACCCCCTGGTCCTCGTGGAAGAATCGGGCGCCCCGAAGGTAGGAGATCCCCGCCCCCACGAGCGTGATGACGCCGGCGAACAGGAAGGCGCCGTGGAGGCCATCGATGAACGCGGGGGCGATCGCGGCCGGGAAGAATCCCGTCGACGTCAGCCGGGCGGCGATCGCGGGGGTGATCTGGCTCGGGTCCCAGCCCGGGACCGTCGAGGCGAAGGAGAGCAGCGTCCCGACCGGATTGTACCCGAGGAACGCGGCGAACAGCGAATCGGTCGGATTCGCCTGGGCGAGGCTCGCGAGGATCGGGCCGTCGGGCGCGCCGACGCCGAGCCCCCCGAGCGCGGAGGTGACCGATCCCGCCAGCCCCGACGCGAGACCGCCGATCACGATGGTGAAGAAGAAGACCAGCGACAGTTGCTGGCCCGTGTTCTGTAGCGTGGCGAGCATGCCGGAGGAGGCGCCGCGGTGCCGGGCCGGGACGGAGTTCATGACCGCGGCGGCGTTCGGAGCTGCGAACATGCCCATCCCGCCTCCCTGAACGAAGAGGAGGAGGCCGACCGTCGGGTAGTCGAAGTTGTAGGGGACCAGAAGGAACAGGAAGAACGTCGCGGCGGCGACCACCATCCCGAGCGTGGCGAGGGTCCGGGCCCCCCAGCGGTCGGAGAGCCAACCGCTCAGCGGCCCAAAGACAAAGAACCCGAGCAGGAGCGGGATCATGTAGACTCCCGACCAGAACGGAGTGCTGGCGAAGGAGTAGCCGTGCAGGGGGAGCCAGATCCCCTGGAACCAGATGATCAGCAGGAGCATCATCCCGCCCCGGGCCAGCGACCCGAGGAACGCCGAGGAAACTCCCGCGGCGAACGCCCGGCCGCGGAACAGGGAGAGGCGGAACATCGGCTGGGCGACCCGCGTCTCGACGAAGACGAACGCGATCAACAGCATCGTGCCCGACCCGAGCGCCGTCCACACGTACGGGCTCCCCCACCCCATCGAGGAGCTGCCGTACGGCAGCAGCGTGTAGGTGAGGCCCACGAGCAGGAGGGTGAGTCCGCCCGCGAACAGGAGGTTGCCCGGAATGTCGAGCCGCTCGTCCTTGCGGGGCGGCCGGAGGTCATGAAGGCGGTAGTACGCCCAGACGGTGCCGAAGACGCCGACCGGGAGGTTCACGATGAAGATCAGGCGCCAGGTGGGGAGGGTCAGGGCACCGAGGTGGAGGTCCGGGATCCCGGCGAGGATCCCTCCGACGATGAGACCGAGCAAGGAGCCGCCGATGAAGGCGACCTGGTTGATCCCGAGCGCCTTTCCGCGCTCCTCGGGAGCGAAGGCATCCGTGAGGAGCGCGGCGGAGTTCGCGAAGAGGAAGGCGGCGCCGACCGCCTGGAGCAGGCGGAATCCGACCAGCTCCCAGGCGCCGGTCGTGCCGGCGTTCGGGGTGAAGAACAAAAGGAGCGATCCGACGGTGAAGATCGCGAACCCGAGGTTGTAGACCCGCGCCCGACCGTAGATGTCGGCGAGGCGACCGGCGTTGACCAGCAACACTGCCGTGACGACTCCGTAGCCGAGAAGGAGCCAGATCAGGATCGCAAAGCTGGACGCGTCGAACGGATTCACGCCGAGGCCCCGGAAGATGACCGGTATCGAGATCAGGAGGATGGTGCCGTTGATCGACGCCATCAGCCCGCCGATCGTCGTGTTCGAAAGGACGACCCACTTGTAGTCGACCATGGCTCCGACCCCCCCTCAGGCGTCTCCCGACTCTCTCAGGGCGTGGCGGAGTTCGGCGACCCCCCCGAGGAGGCCCTCCCGGGCGGTCGGTGGGATCCGCGCCCCCAACTCCCGGAGCGCCTTTCGCTGGGCGTCCTTGGCCTCACGGAGGAGCCGACGGCCCGGCTCGGTGAGAACGGCGAGGCGGGAGCGGTGGTCGGTGGGATGCGGTTCGAGCCGCACCAGCCGACGGCGTTGGAGGCGTCGCGCGAGGTCGGTCGTGGCCGCGGGGGTCACATCGAGGGCCCGCGTGATGGACTTGAGGGGGACGGGCCCCGGCGCGCAGAGAGCGAGCGCCTGGTACTCGGACAGGAGGAGTCCATGAGGGCGAAGTGCCTCCCGGGTCACGCCCCGGAGGATCCGGTACAGCTCGCGGACGGATTCCCACGGTGGCTCGACCGGTCGCTGCGGAGGAGGCGCCCCTCCCGCCCGCCTCCGGGAGACGGCAGTCGGCACGGCCATGCACGGCGGCCACCCCTCGGAGGATATTAAGATGCCTTACTTCCACGGGAACACCGGACGGGGGCACGCCGGGGTTGTCGGGGAACGCGGACCGGCGCCGGCGCGGGGCGGACGAGGGCCTCGCGGGCCGCAGAGGTGGGCGGCCCGGAGCGGCTCGCCTCGCGGGCGTCGGACAACCCACTACGGTGCCTGAACGGTTTTCAACCCCGGTAGGCTGGGGAGCGGCCGCATGACCGAACCGATCCACGAGGAGCGTGTGACCTTCTCCGCGAACCATCGGGAGCTCGACGCCGACCTCGCCCTCCCGAGGAGCGACGGGCGGCGACCCGCGGTCATCGTGGTCCACGAGATCTGGGGCCTGGACGCCCACATTCGCGACGTGGCGGGCCGGTTCGCGGCCCAAGGGTACGTGGCGCTCGCCCCCGACCTCTATACCGGAGAGCTGCGGGGCCCGATGACCCCCGCGAACATCATGGCGGGCATGACGTTCCTCCGACAGGCGCCTCCCGAGGTGCAGCGCGATTTCTCGAAGCTCGGGCCGCTCCTCGCCGAGCGCTCCCCCTCGGAGCAGGAGGCGCTGCGTACGCTCATGCGGGTGATGAGCCCGGACCAACACCAACAGTTCGCCGAGGACCTCCGGGGCGTCGCCCGGTACCTCCGGAACCGAGACGACGTCGACCCCACGCGGACCGCTGCCGTGGGGTTTTGCATGGGAGGAGGGCTGGTCGCCCTCCTCGCGACCCGCGACGCGGAGCTTCGGGCGGGCGTCGTGTTCTACGGCGCGAACCCGCCCCTCGAGAGGGTGCCCGACATCCGGGCGTCGATCTTAGGGTTGTACGGAGGGGAGGATCACCGGATCACCGACACGGTGCCCCTGTTCGAGGAGGCGATGCGGAAGGCGGGCCGGAGATTCGAACGGCGCATCTACCCCGGCGCCCCGCACGCCTTCTTCAACGACTCCCGACCGCAGGTCTACCGGAAGGAGGCCGCGGAGGACGCGTGGACGCGCGTCCTGGACTTCCTCGGCCGGGAGTTAGCTCCTCCCCCGACGTGAGCGGCGGCGTCCCTCTGCGCGCCCCTCTGCGATCGAAGGTGGTCTCGGGACGGGCCCCGCGCCCCCGACGGCGGGGCAACTCGCTGCGGAGGGGGTGGAGACTCCCCGACCCTAGCCCTCGCGACCCCCGACGGCCCACGAGAAAGGGCCTCCCCCGAGACCGAGTGCGACGCGCTGACCTTCCCGGTTGGGACGGCCGGCCGGGCGGCCCCACGGACATGATCCTGAGGAGCCGAGCGCCCGTCGAGCGGCCCCCGAGGAAGCATGGACCGCGAGCTTAACGACGCGAGGACGACGGGAGGGTACGAAAGGTCTAGGGGCCCGAACTCGGCTCGACCGTGACGGGGACGTCACCGGGGCCCGTGGCCCTTCGCACCGGGGTCGTGGAGTTCCCGGCCCACCGCCTGCACGACGTCGACGGGAAGGTGGGCGTCGAACCACGGGTAGACCGACTCTTCCTCGCGAGTGTTGTGGGCCCAGAGAACGTTGACGAGCTCCGATTCGAGGTCCTCGGTCGGCCGAGGGCCCGAGTCCAGCCGGTCGCGGATCCGCTGCAACACGTCCTCGATCCGTCGGTGCTCGTCGAGCATCAACTCCACCAGAAGCCGGCGGGAGGAGTCCCCTTCCCCGAAGGGGGGAAAGAGGAGGCGCTCCTCGACGACGATGTGGCGATGCAGTTCGGTCGCGAACCCGTCGAACCGTTCGCGGCGTTCGTCCATGTTGGAGGCGGGAGTCGCTTGGAACTCCTCGAACTTCCGGTCGAGCTCCCGGTGGTCGCCCGACAGCAGTTGGGACGGGGACTCGACAGGGCCGTTCACCGGTGTCTCCATCGATCTCGAATGACCCGGAGGTCACCGCTGGTCATTCCCGGCAAGGGATTGATCCGAGGATAAAGGACCGGTACGGTACCGACGCCCCAAGTGATGGCCACTCCCAAAAGGAGGGCCCCGGCCAACGGAGACAGCCATCCGACGTGCGGCCATCCCCCGACGCCCGCCGTAACGGCCGCGACGACCCCGAGGACCCAGGCCGCAGCGAGGACCCCGAGCATCCGTCGGGTCCAAGCATGCGAGATCCGCTGGAACGGAGCGACCATTCCGAACCACATGAACAGGATCGTCAGCCCCACGAACCCGAGAACGTTGACGAGCGCGTGGGCGACGACGAGGGCGTAGTCCGACTCGGAGACCATCCAGAGACCGATCGCTCCGCCGATCAGGAACAGCGTGACGCTCGTCAAGTGAAGGCCGGCCTCGGGGCGGGGGGTCCGCGCCCGGTGGACGAGGACGATCAGGACAGTGACGAAGAGGACCGCGAACGCCGCCTCGGGCGCGGCGAAGAGGGCGAGGTCGGCGGCCGAAGTCGGTGGGAGCGCGAGCATCCCGAGGGGGACGAGCCACGCCCCGGAGATCGCGAGGGCGACGAGGGTGTAGACCACCGGACGCGAAACGTCCGCGTCGAGCGACCGGGGCACGAGGCGAAGGCTGACCGCCGTGACGAGGAGAATCGCGTGGCCGAGGACGAACAGGTGCACGGCCGCGAGCCACCAACCGAACCCCGGCCCGCCGGTGAATCCGGAAAGCACGAACAAGCCTCCCGAACCCGCGGCCGCGGTCCATGACGCGAGGAAGAGGGGGACCGTAACGGCGTCCCCCGGCCGCGCGTCGGGGCCGCGTATCAGCAGCTGGGGCTGGGAGAGTTGGCGTGCGAAGAGACCCAGGATGGTCCCCTCGCACGCCAGGAAGAGAAGCGCCCCGAGCACGACCATCCCCCGGGAGAACGGCGCCGGGGCCACGTTGGAAAGGCCCACCGCTCCGAGGGCGAGAGCCCCCTCGGCGAGGAGGAACGTCCCCTGTGCGACCCAACGCGGCGGTTGGGGGCGTCGGGAGATCGTCGGAAAGAGGTGGAGGGCGAACCCGGCGGTGGTGAATCCGATGAAACCGATCAGCAGGAGCCAGACGAGAAGGTCCCAGCGTTCGGTAAGCGCCCCCACGTACGAGCCCAGGAGCAGCACCGTGCCTGCGGCGGCAAGGTGCACCAGCGCCGCGGTCAGGAACTGACGGGAAACGGCGGAAAACGGCACGGGTCGCCGGATGCCTCCGGACCTATAGTCTCCGCGATGCCCGCTCCTCGCGCCCTCGGACCGACCGCCCGTGCTCGGGCTCGGCCCCGGCCCGGCCCCGGGAACGAGACCGCGGAGACGCTCGGGAGGCTCTCGGCGGCTCCTCCGGCGACCCACCAATCACCGGAGTGGTGGGTCGGCGAGCTGGCCGTAGAACCCGGAAGTCGGCAAGGAGCCGTTGCCAGGTCGAAGAGGTAGTACGGGCCCGCCGGGATTCGAACCCGGGTTTGAGGCTCCGGAGGCCTCCGTGATGTCCAAGCTATACTACGGGCCCAAGGTGGGTGCCCCGTCGCGAGCGACGGGCGGGTAAGGACTTTTCGGCGTTCGCCCGCCGCTCGGCCGGCCCCGAGGTCGGGCCGGGCTGAGCGAAGGGTCTTAGCCCCCACCGGGCGTCCGCAGCTGGGGCGGACCGGGTCCGTGCCCCCGTCAGGAGACGACGACCACGACCGCGGAATCTCGCGAGGAGACGACCCTCGACGACGGCGGCGCGGAGCGCCCCCGCCCTCTCGACGCGTTGCGACGGTGGTTCGGCGACCGTCAGGCGTGCGCCGAGCCGACCGTCTCCCACGTTCCCGGCGCACGGGGGGGCCGCGTGACGTCCCTATCGGGGCTCTCCGCGACCAGGTTCATCGAAGAGAACGACCGCGTGGCGGTCGACCTGTGGGCCGGCTGGTGCCGCCCGTGCCGTACGTTCTCCCCGATCGTCGAAGGCGTGGCGAAGCAGTTCGTCGACCGGGTGGCGTTCGGTAAAGTGAACGTCGAGCGGGACCCGACGCTCGCCGAGCGCTGGCAGGTCCGCAGCATCCCGACCGTTCTCCTTTTCCGCGAGGGTCGGCCGGTCGGCCGGCTCACCGGGGTGCGTTCGGCCGACGCGCTCGAACGAGAGGTCCGACGCGGGCTCAAGGTCCGCTAGGGTCCGTCGGCGGTCGCGGCCGTCCGCTCGGGACCACGGGTTACGCGGCGGCGGCCTTCCCCTTGGCCTTCGCGGGCGGGGGTGCCTTCGACTCGGAGTATCCGCAGCGGCCGCAGGAGCGGCGGTCCTTGTGCTCGGCGAGGAACGTGCCGGGCCCGCACTTGGGACAGGACTTGTGGGTGCGCGCGAGCGTGTCCCCTTTCGTGTCGTAGAGACCGACGCGCGCCTTGGCCATCGGGCTCACTCCTTCTTCGCGGCCGCGGGAGCGGGCGAGGGGGCGGGCGCGGGGGCCTCGGCCGGTGGGGCGGGCGCCGCACCCTTCGCGACCTTCTCCTTCAGGCCGTTGCGCACGAGGATGTGCTCGCGGGCGATCGCCTTCGCGGCATCGACCGATTCGTAGACGAGCGCATCGCCCCGCGTGACGGCCGTCCCGAAGCGGGCGTGCATCCGCTCGACGATCACCCGCTCCTTCGGAGCGCGGACGAGCTTCGAAAGCTCTCCGCGAACGGCGTCCCGGCTCGGCGTCGCGGCGGTCGCGTGAGCGACCTCGAACCGGTACTCGTGTCGCTTCAGGAGGGGGTTCGCCCGCTCCTCGAGGATCTTAACTTCCATGCCGGATTCTCCGCAGTACCATCAGGCTGATCAGGTGCCGTACGTGTTCCTTCGACACCGCGTCGACGCGCACGAAGGAGACCCCCTCACCCGGAATGCCGTATATAACGGTGGCCCCGGCGGGGAGCGACTCGATCAGCGCGAGCGACCCCAGATCCTCCTCGCCGTCGACCTCGATGAGGCCGCCCCCCTCCGCGATCAGTTCCTTGACCGCGACGCGCAGGCCCTCGGTCAGGCACCCCGGGGGGTTCGAGACCCGAACGCGCCGGCGGGCGGCGAGCGACCGGAAGAGCTCCGGAGCGACCGGTTCGCGGCGGCGGGTCTTGTAGTCGACGATCCCCAGGAGCGGGGGGTGCCCGAGCTCGATCGCCCGAGCGGTCACGCGGTCGCCGCAGGTCGCGAAGAGCCCGAGGGCGCGGATCCGCCGGTCGGCCTCGTCACCGGCGTAGACGGGCCCATACTTCTCGGCGAGCGTCGGGCGCAGTGACTCCGGGACGGCCCACGCCCGTTCGTCACTTGACGCGGAGCGCGTACCGACCCGCGGCATGGATCCCCATCTTGCGCGCGATCTCCGACTTCTCGGGATCGATGACGACGAGGTACCCCTGCCACTCGCGCGAGACCTCGCCACCGCAGCGCGGGCACTTCGCCTGGTCGGTGACCGACCGGCAGTTCTTGCACGCCTTGAGGTTGATCATCGTGCGTCCGTTCACCCCGCGGCCGGGGCTCCCTTCTCGGCCTTCTTCGCGGGCGCCGTCTTCTTCGGTGCCGCGGCGGGCTTCTTGCCGCCCTTGTCGTCCGTGCGTCGGTGGGTCTCGACGATCCACTCGAACCGTCCGAGGGCGGGTTGGCGCATCGTGAGGCCAATACGGCTGTCGCGCGGGCTGATCTCGGAGAGCGAGAGCGAAACGACCCGCGCCCGCACCTTGTAGCCGACCTTGAGGTCCTTCTTCGACTCGACGCCGACGAGACGCTGGTTGTGCTCGTCGATGTTCACGCGGTCGTCCATGATCTGCGAGACATGCAAGAGCCCGTCGAGCGGACCGAACCGGACGAACGCCCCGAACTTGCGGATTTCGACCACCGCCCCCTCGACGACCTCCTGGATCTCGGGTCGGAACAGGAGCGCCTGGTACTCGACCTCCTGGTACACGCCGCCGTCGCCGTGGATGATGTGGCCTTCCCCCAGCGGGCGGACGTCGCGGATCGTCACCGCGAGGCTCTGGCCGTCGACCAGCTTGCCCTCGAACTGCTGTTGGGCGAGCTCGGTGAGGACGTTGTCGAGCTCGGGCCCGAGACGCGCGGGCGGGATCCGAACGACGTCCCGACGACGGTCGAGGTAGTACATCCGCCGCGCGCGAGTGGGGGGGTGTATAAGATGGTTGGGGTCAGCGGTGGCGCGAGGCCGCCGCGGGTCGAGGCCGACCGTCGCGGACGGCCGCGACCACGAACCCATGGCCCGTCTCGAGGACCCCGGGCCGGCGGCCGACCATCTCCTCGGTCCGAAGGAGGTTCTCCCACGTCGTCGGCTCCCGTCGCGCCGCCCGTGCGATGGCCTCCTGGAACGCTCCGATCGGCCCGACGGCCATGCGGTCGAGAACCCGGAACCCCGCGCGTGCGAGCATCCGCCCGACCTCGGGGGCCGTGTGGAACCCGAACTCCCAGTTCGCCATCCGGTCCGGGGCATACGGTTGGTGGCCGGTCGCGAGCACGCGGCGAACGAAGTACCGGTCCGGAGACCGCAGCACTCGGCGCAGGAACCGACGTTCCGCGCCCCGGACGAAGAACTCCTGGATGGCTGCGCCCGGCGAGGCGACATCGAGGAGGAGGCGGCCGTTCCGGGCCACCACCCGACCGAGCTCCGCGAGGAGGGCCGAAGTCTCGTGCGCGCTAAACCCGAGGATGTTGCCGTAGAGAACCGCCGCGCGGAACGAACGGTCGGGGAAGGGGAGACGCTCGCCGGCGCCCCGAACCCAGGCCACCCGATCGACGCCGTTCCGACCGCGAAGCCGGCGGCGGGCCGAGCGGAGCATGGGGAGGCTCAGGTCGACGGCCGCGACGTGCCCTCCCGAACCGAGGATCTGCGGTGTGAATCGTCCGGGCCCGGGCCCGAGCTCGAGGACCCAGCCGGACCCGGACGGCAGGTGTCGGGCGAGGAACCGGCTCCGCAGCTCGCGGACGAGGACCCGTCGGGCCTCTCCACCGTAGCGGCGCCATTCCCGGCTCGGACTCGGGTCGAACTGGGCCCGTATCTGTCGGTGGCGTCGCGCGGCCCGGGAAGGAGAACGAGGCGTCCGGGCCGGCGCGGGCCGGCGGCGCGGTTTCGCAGCGGGGCGGCGGGACGGCATGGACCCGAGCACCTCGGAGGTCCCGGGGCGAGGCTACGGGCCGAGGCCGAGGGACCGGTCGGTCAGGGCCACCGAGCTTGGCCCGTCCCGCGCGAGGTCGAACATCGCCCGGATCGCGTCGATGTTCTCGGGGACGACGATCGATTCCTGGTGGATCGCCTGGAAGAAGTAGAGGTCCCGGCCGTCGAGCCGCACCCCCGCCTCCCACAGGACGTTCTCCATCATGTCGTTGAACCCGAGCCCACGGTCGCGCGCGTACTCCATCACCTGGGGGGTCCCGTCCACGTGCTCCCACGCCGCGAACACGCGGAACCGGGGCGTCCGCCGGAACATCTCCAGGACCTCCCGGGCGCTCGCGGGCGCTCGCGTCAGGCGGACGTGGTTGACGTGCACGTGCATGAGGGTGGTCGGGACGACGAGGGCGGTGGTCGCGATCGAGAGGTCGGGGTAGATCGTCTGCACGTCGGGCCCGTGGTGGGACGGGAGGTGGAACGTGGGCAGGATGCCGTTGATCGGGCCCTTCTTCGACTCGGCGGGGTCCGCGCCCCGGCGAACGAGCGTCGCCTCCCAGTGGTCGACCCCCCAGTTCGACCGGAGGACGGACGCCGCCCGTACGAGGCCCGTGGTGTTGCACGAGACGACCCGCAGCGAGCGCTTTCCGCGACCTGCGTCGTAGTTGCCGAGGGCGCTGAACGACGCTTCGGCGACGTCCGATTTCTCGCCGCCTTGGAAAATGGCCCGGATGCCCCGGGCGTCGTAGAGCGACCGATTCTCCCGGCCGACCTTCTCGGGGGCGGCGTCGACCACCACGTCGACCTTCGCGAGGAGGTCGGAGAGGGTCCCCGCGATCGGAAGGCCCGCGCCGGCGAACTCGGCGAGGGCGCCGTCGCCGGCGACGTAGAGCGGGTGGCCCTTCTCCGCGGCCCGACGCGCCTCGAAGCTCGGTCGCGTCTTCGTCACCCCGACGAGCTCCATGTCGGGCTGCCGCGAGACCGCTTCCGCGACGCGCTTGCCGATCGTTCCGTAGCCGTTGACCGCGACCCGAACCTTCACCGGCCGTCCCCCGTACGTCGGAGCCGTGCCGGGGATAAAGACGTTCCCCGGTGCTCCGTCCGACGCGCCCCGGAGATAGGCTAATCTCCCGGCGGGCCTCGAGAGCCGGCACCGATGGATTTCCGGTTGTCGGACGAGGAAGAGGCGTTCCAGGCCGCGGTCCGGCGCTTCGGGGACAAGGTGCTGCGGCCGCACGAGAGGGAGATCGACACCGAGGGCCGTATTCCCGCCGAGGTCCTGCGCGCGATGGCCGACCTCGGCCTCCTCGCGATGCCCGTCCCCGCGGAGTACGGCGGGATGGGAGCGTCCGCGGTCCTCACGGAGCTCGCCGCGGAGGAGATCGGGCGCGGCGACTTCTCGATGGCCACGGCGGTCTTCTTCCTTCTCGAAGCGGGATGGGGATACGTGCTGAGCCGGCACGGGACCGAGGAGGCGAAGCGCGAAGTGCTGCCGCCCGTCTGCGCCGGCCAAGCGTTCCTCGGCGTCGCCACGACCGAGCCGACCGGGGGGAGCGACCTCGCGAACCTGCGCACGCGCTCGCACCGGGACGGAGGTGCGTTCGTCCTCCACGGTGAGAAGGCGTTCGTCTCGGGCGTCGAGGAGGCGAAGACGCTCGGAGGTGGTCACTTGACGCTCGCGAAGTCGGCGACCGGTGGGTTCGACCTGCTCTACGTCCCGACGCGCACGGACGGCATCTCCACCCAGCGGTTCCACAACATGGGCCGCATGGGGATCTCGACCGGCGGACTCACGTACCAGGACGCGCGGGTCCCGGCCAAGTACCTCCTCGGGACGGAGGGACACGGCTTCGGCTGCGCGATGGAAGGGTTCACGGTCGCCCGGACGTTCGTGAGCGCCGCGTGCATCGGCGCGGCGGAGCGGGCGCTCGAGACCGGCATGGCGTACATCCGGGAGCGGAAGGCGTTCGGCCAGCCGCTCGGGAAGTTCGAGGGGATCCAGTTCGAGCTGGTCGACCTCTGGACGCAGGTCGAGGCGGTGAAGTGGCAATGCCGTCGGGCCGCGTGGCTGCTCGACTCCTACACGTTGAAGGGGGACGACTCGCACCGCTCCGAGGTCGACCGCGCGGTCGCGTCGGTCAAGCTCACCGCGCCCCCGGTCGCGTTCGAGTGCGTGAAGCGCGTGATGATGTGGTTCGGGGCCGCCGGCTACACCAAGGACGTCGGCCTCGAGCTCGGCTTCCGCGGGATCATGTCGTACCTCGTCGGGGCGGAGGGCGGGCTCAACATCATGCGGATCATCCTCGGGCGCGAGCTCCTCGGCAAGGAGTTCGTCCCGTACAAGTGACCCCGCGATGCCGGCGCTGAGGTCCGGCCGACCGACCCCGATCCGCGAGCGGGCGTTCCACGACTGGCTCGCCCGTCGCCTGCCGGCGGGGCGCGGCGGGCTCCTTCCGCTCGGCGACGACGCAGCGGCGGTCGAGCCTCCGGCTCGCTCGGTGGCGGTGCTCTCGACCGACTCGCTCGTCGAGGGGACCCACTTCCTCGCGGAGTCCCGGCCCGACCACGTGGGAAGCGCGGCGACGAACGTCAGCCTCTCCGACCTGGCGGCGAAGGGCGCCCGGCCCTCCGCGCTCCTGCTCGCGATCATCGTCCCGCCCGGGTCCCCGGCGTCGTGGGCCGAGGCCGTCGTCCGGGGCGCGGAGCGGGCCGCGCGGCGGTACGGCGCGCACGTGGTCGGCGGCGACACCAAGCCCGGTCCGGTCCCGACCGTCGTCAGCACCGCGCTCGGGTGGGGGGATCCCCGACGGCTCGCCCCGCGCTCGGGGGCCCGCTCGGGAGACATCGTCGTCACCACCGGTACGGTCGGCCGGGGCGGCGTTGCGGCGGCGTCGCTCCGGCGGGGCGGGACGCCGTCCCGGGCGGACCTCGCCCGGCTGCTCGACGTGCGGCCGCGTGTCCGGGAAGGGATCGTTCTTTCCCGCTGGGCCCACGCGATGATCGACACTTCCGACGGACTCGCCGAAGCGGCCCGTCTCGTCGCCGCGGCGAGCCGGGTCCGCGTCGTGGTCGACGAGGACCGCCTCCCGCTCGCTCCCGGGGTGGCCCGGTCGGTCCGCTCCCGAGCGGGGCGGCGGGCTCTGGCCTTCTTCGGGGGCGACTACGAGCTCCTCGCGACGATCGCGCCGGGCGACCTCGGACGCGCCGTCCGCGCGGTCGCCCGGGTCGGCGGTCGCCTCACCGCGGTCGGTTCGGTCGCCTCCGGACGCGGCGCGTGGCTCGTCGCGGACGGCCGCCTCGAGCCGATGCCCGAACCCGGGTGGGCCCCCTTCGGTCGGTAGCCCGCCGAGAGTTTCGGCGGTGGGCCGCCGTGCGTCACCCTCACAGACTTCACGTTACTCTCAAGTAGGAGGGGCCGGCTTCTGGCGGGTACCCGAGGTGGCGTGCACATGGCAGGCACCGAATCGCAGATCAATCCGTTTGAGACAGCGAAGCAACAGGTGGACATCGTCGCGGACCTGATCGGCCTCGACGGCGGCCTGCGCGACGTCCTGAAGCACCCGAAGCGGGAGCTCACGGTCAACTTCCCGGTCCGGATGGACGACGGCACCTATCGCGTGTACACCGGTCACCGGGTCCAGTACAACATGGCCCGCGGACCGTGCAAGGGCGGCATCCGCTACCACCCGCAGGTCACGCTCGACGAGGTCCGGGCCCTCGCGGCCTGGATGACGTGGAAGTGCGCCGTCGTCAACATCCCGTACGGCGGGGCGAAGGGCGGCGTCATCTGCGACCCGAAGCACATGTCGAAGGGCGAGCTCGAGCGAATGACCCGCCGCTACGCGAGCGAGATCAGCGCGTTCATCGGGCCCGAGATGGACATCCCCGCGCCCGACGTCTACACCGACAGCCAGACGATGGCGTGGATCATGGACACGTACTCGATGCAGAAGGGCTACAGCGTACCGGGCGTCGTCACCGGCAAGCCGATCAGCCTCGGCGGGAGCGAAGGCCGCGGCGAAGCGACGGGGCGCGGGTGCGCGTACGTGATCCGCGAGGCGTCGAAGCACGCGGGCGTCCACGTCAAGAACGGCACCGTCGCCGTCCAGGGGTTCGGCAACGCGGGCAGCGTCGCCGCGAACATCCTCTACGACGAACAGGGCGCGAAGATCGTCGCGATCTCCGACTCGAAGGGCGGGATCTACCGCGCGGACGGGATGAACCCGCACGCCGTCGAGGCGCACAAGGCGAAGACCGGCTCGGTGGTCGGCTTCCCCGGCGCGAAGGCGATATCGAACGAGGAGATCCTCGAGACGAAGGCGGACATCCTCATCCCGGCGGCGCTCGAGAACCAGATCACCGCGAAGAACGCGGGCAAGATCCAGGCGAAGATCGTCGCCGAGGCCGCGAACGGCCCGACGCTCCCCGCCGCGGACACCGTCCTCTACGAGAAGAAGATCACCGTGCTTCCCGACATCCTCGCGAACGCAGGGGGCGTCACGGTGAGCTACTTCGAGTGGGCGCAGGACATCCAGGGGTTCTACTGGACGCTCGACGAGGTCAACCAGCGCCTCGAGCGGGTCATGGTCCGGTCGTACGACGCGGTCCACAAGGTCGCGACGGAGCGCCACGTCCACAACCGCACCGCCGCCTACGTCCTCGCGATCCAGCGCGTGGTCGACGCGGTGAAGCTGCGCGGGATCTACCCGTAGGGCGGTCCCGGACGCGTCGGTCGAAATGGTCGACCTCCCGCGCTGCCGTCAAGCGACGTGGGGGGACGCGGACCGGTGGGCCGGGCGGATCGCCGAGCGGGTCCGCGCGGCCGACGCGATCCCCCAGACGATCGTCGCGCTCACCCGCGGCGGTTGGGTCCCGGCGCGCCTCCTCTGCGACCTCCTCGGGGTCCACCGGCTCGTCTCGCTGCGCGCGCAGCACTGGGGCGTCACCGCGACCCCGAGCGGGAAGGCCGAGCTGACCGAGGGACTGAGCGGGTCGGTCGCCGACCAGCGGGTCCTCGTCGTCGACGACATCACGGACACCGGCGAGAGCCTCTCGCTCGCGGTCGAGCACGTGCGGGCCGGCCACCCGAGCCGCGTCGAGAGCGCGGCGTTCCTGCACATCGCCCACTCGACGTTCGTCCCGACCTACTACGCCGAGGAGATCCCGCGGACCGCGTGGGTCTGGGTCGTCTTCCCGTGGAACTACTGGGAGGACCTTTCGACGCTCGCGGCGCGCGCCGCCGCGATCACGCCCGGCATCGACGCCGTGCGCGCGACGCTGCGCGAGCGCTCGGGACTCGACGTCCCGCGGGCCGACCTCGAGCGGGTCGCTGCCCACACCCCTCTCGACCGCCCGAAGGGTCCCGCGTAAGCCCCGCGGCCCCCGTCCCGGGGCCGGCCGCCTCGCCCGCCTCCTAGCTCGAACCGGTCGCGTCGCCCACCGCGGGAGGCCGCGACGCCGACCGGAAGTGCTGCTGGAGCACCCCCGCGCCGATCACGAGGCCGAACCCCGCGACGATCAACCCGACGATGAGCGGCAGCTGCGAGGGGCGGCTGATCCCTTCGAGGTACCGGACGAGGTAGACGATCCCGAAGCTCACGCACCCGATCCCGACGATCGAGGTCGTGGCGACCAGGAACGAGCGGGGGAAGCGCCCGCGGGAGAACATCCGTCGGATCGCCCGACCGCTTTCCCAGACGAGGGCGCCGAGGACCCACCAGATGAGCCCCGAGTCGAGGAAGAGGAGGATCCGGTCGAGCGGCGGCGCCGTGCTCGCGTAATAGGCGTTGTACCCCGAGAGGAACCCGACGCCGACCAGCGCGATCGCGAAGAGGCCGAAGCCGAACGCGACCGACCCCTGGCGGACGTCGGTCGAGGCGCTGCGCACCGAATCGATGATCGCCTCGTCGATGTCGAACGTCCAGAAGATGAGGTAGACCCCGAGGACGACCGCGAGGCCGATCACGCCCCAGAGGAGCACCCCGCCCGCGGCCGCGAGGCCGAGGATCAAGAGAACGAGGGCGAACGGGAGGACGGTCTTCGCGCGAAGCTTCGGGTCCTTGAGGGCGCGCACGAGCGTGTAGTACGTCGACTCGATGCTCGCGTTCTGCCGCACGAAGACCCGGCGGACGCCGTCGACGCGGACGCGCGACGCGAGGATCGGGAAGAGGAACTCGTCCTCCGCCCCGTCGCTGACGAGGTAGCTCGACGTCGCGCGGACGCGGTCGAGCACGTGGTCGAACTGGTCGGCGACGCGGCGGTCGGAGAGGACCCCGACCTTCGGCGAGCCGGTGAGGATGCAGACTTCGCACTCCTCGCCCGCACCCCGGAGCTCGTCGAGCAGGCTCACCGCCGCGAAGATCGCGTTCGTGTCCGAGTCCTCCGGGTCGACCGTCCCGAGGCGGACCGCGGCGTCGAGGACGTCCGCGCGGCCGACGACCGGTCCGACCACGCCGGCCTTGCGGCCCAGGTCGTCGTCCCGGTCGATGCACACGACGAGTCGCATGGCCCCTTCAATATGGTGGGCTCAGGGCTTAACAACTTGCGTGCACTCCGACCGACGCGCCGAGGGTCCCGGAGGGGCTCCGGGGGCCGGGTCCGACCGGTCCCGCCGGCGGGGCGAGCTCCGGCCACGGACGCCTATACGCTTATACTCCCCGGCCTCCCCTTCCGACGCTCTCATGGCCGACCTGCCCGACAAGGGGACGGCGTTCATCGACTGGTACCTCGCCGTCGTCGAGGAGGCCGGGCTCACCGACAAGCGCTACGGCGTCAAGGGGATGAACATCTGGACCCCGTACGGGTTCCTCGCGCGCCGCCACCTCGACGCCGTCCTCGTCCGGGAGATCGAGGCGACCGGCTCGCAGCCGGTCGAGTTCCCCACGCTGATCCCCGAGACCGAGTTCGCGAAGGAGAAGGAGCACATCAAGGGGTTCGACGAGCAGGTCTTCTGGGTCACGAAGGGCGGGAGCTCGACGCTCGACGTCCCGCTCGTCCTCCGGCCCACGAGCGAGACCGCGATCTACCCCGTCTTCGCGCTCTGGGTCCGGTCCCACCGGGACCTCCCGCTCAACCTCTACCAGATCGTGAACGTCTTCCGCTACGAGACGAAGACGACGCGGCCGTTCCTGCGGGTCCGGGAGATCCACTTCTTCGAGGAGCACACGTGCCAGGTCGACGAAGCCCACGCGACCGAGCGGCTGCGCTCGAACCTCGGCGCCTTTCGCCAGATGGCGGCGGCGCTCGCGCTCCCCTACGTCGCCGTGCGTCGCCCGGACTGGGACAAGTTCCCCGGGGCGCACTCCTCCGTCGCTTTCGACATCCCGGTCGGAGGCGGCCGCACGCTCCAGATCGGCAGCATCCACCACTACCGGGACAACTTCGCCGGACCGTACGGTATCCGGTACGAGGCGGCCGACGGGAGCCAGAAGCTCGTCCACCAGACGACGTTCGGGCTATCGGAGCGGCTCCTCGGGGCGGTCGTCGCCGTCCACGGGGACGCCAAGGGGGCGGTCTTCCCGACCTCGATCGCTCCGTACGAGGTCGTGATCGTGCCGATCCCCTCGGCGGAGGCGGGGGACGCGCCCCTCGCCGCGGCCCGCGAGCTCGCCGAGCGGCTGCGCCGCGCGGGCCGCCGGGTCCGCCTCGATGACGGTGACGAGCGACCCGGGGCGAAGTACTACCGCTGGGAGCTGCGCGGCGCGCCGTTGAGGCTCGAGGTCGGCCGCCGGGAGGCCGAAGGAAGGGTCGCGACCGCTGTCGACCGCCTCGGCCACCGCGACCGCATCCCGTTCGACGCGCTCGAGAACGACGTCGCCCGTCGGCTCGCCGAGTTCGACCGGAGCCTCGCCGCACGCGCCCGCGCCGCCTTCGAGGAGGCGTTCGTGCTCGTCGCCCGGCTCTCGGAGCTCGCCGGATCGACCCGGGTCGGTGTCCTCTCCTGGTGCGGGAGCGAGGAGTGCGGCCACAAGGTCGAGGCCGCGGTCGAGGGCGCGCTCCTCGGGACGCCCGAGGAGGGCCTCCCGATCCCGGTCGGCGAGCCCGGCCCGTGCGTCGGATGCGGGTCGACGGCGGGGGTCCGCTGGGCCCTCGCCGGGCGGCCGCTCTAGCGCCTCAGCGGGACGGTGCCTGCGGCGCCGGAGGGTTCGGCAGGACGAGCCACATGCCGGCGAGGCCGAAGAGGAGCATGGTGATGACGACGGCGTAAACGCCGTTGTCGATCCAGACCCCGAAGGAGACGCCCCACCAAACGTAGAACCCCGCCGCGAGGACCACGAGGCCGGCGAACCCCCAGAACGTCGCCTTGCGCGCGGTCGACATTTCGAGCGGACGGCGGGCGGCCGACGGGACGGCGGCGGGAGCTTCGGCCATGCGCGCCGCCGACTCGGGGGCCGTTAGATAACCCTTGCGGAACCGACGGACCGGCGCGCGGTCGACCGGCCGCGGACGCCCGGACGGTGGACCGGCGCCGGACGTGCGGGTCGGTAGGGATTTAACCTCCGCCGGCGACTAGACGGTCCCGTGGTCGCGCACCGGCCCGAGACCGCGCACGCCGGCGGGCCGGAGCCGGCCTCCGCCCTCGACGGGATCAACCCGGAGCAGCACCGGATCCTCGCGTACGCGAGCGCGATCGGCCCCGAGTTCGACTTCACCCTCCTCGCGACCGCGATGGGGATCGACGAGGAAGTTCTCTCCGAAGAGGTCGAGCGCCTCGTCCACCTCGGCCTCTTGCGCGAGCGCCCCGGCGGCGAGCGGTTCGCCTTCGTCGAGGAGGCCGCGCGGGCGCGCATCTACCGCTCCCTCACCGAGAGCCGGCTGCGCGTCCTCCACCGAAAGATCGCGGAGGTCCTCGAGCGGACGCACCCGGACCCGCCTCCCGAGGTCCTCGCCGAGCTCGGCCGACACTACTTCCTCGGGAAGGTACCGTCGAAGTCGTACGAGTACAACCGCCGAGCGGCCGAACTCGCCCGCTCCCAGGACGCCCCGGACGTGGCCGCCCACCACCTCCAGCGCGCCCTCCTCGACCTGGTCGCGCTCGGCGGCGACCGGCGCCGCGAGCGGGCCGAGCTCGCGGAGGCGCTCGGCGACCTCGCCTACTCGACCGGCGACTTCTCAGCCGCGGACCGGTCGTACCGCGAAGCGCTCGAGCTTCTCGGGAACGACGAGCCACCGCTGCGCGCCCGCCTTCTGCTGGCCCGCGCCGAGATCGCCCGCGAGGGCCTCAACGTCGACCGCGCGGTCGAAGGCGCGCTGGCGGCCCAAGAGCTGTTCGAGGAGGCGGGCGACCGAATCGGGGTCGCCCAGACGTTCCGCCTGTTGGGCCGCCTCGAGTTCCAGCGCGGCGCCTACCGCGAGGCGCTCGAGGAGAGCATGCGGGCCCTCGACCAACTCGCGCCGGGCGAAGCCCCGAGGTTCCTCGGCCGCCTCTCGATCGACATCGGCAACTCGTTCGCCCTCCTCGGCCAAGAGGTCCGCCCGGTCGCGATCGAATGGTACGAGCGGGCGGTCGCGCGGCTCCGGGAGGCCGGCGACTGGACCGAGCTCGCCCGGGCGTACCACAACCTCGGGGTCGCGGTCGGGGAGACGCACCCGCAGGACGGGCTCGACTACCTCGAACGAGCCCGAGAGGCGGCCGAACGCGCGCACGACCCCCGGTCGACGGGCCGCGCGCTCCTCTCGGGCGTCGAGATGCGCCTCGCGCTCGGCGACCTCGAGGAGGCGTCGCGGGACAACGAGCAGGCCGGTCGGCTTCTCGCGCGCCTCGGCGACGACCTCGGCAACGAGCAGGTCGCGGTCAACCGCGGCCGGATGGCCGAAAAGCGGGGACAGTGGGACGAAGCCGAGCAGGCCTACGCCCACGCCGCCGACATGTGCCGTCGGCTGAAGCTTCCCGCGGACCAGGCCGAGGTCGAGTTCTACCTCGCCCGACTCCGACATAAGACGCGGGACCGCGAGGGCGCCCGCCGAGCCTACCGCGCGGCCGCCGAGCTCGGGCTCCCGACGGTGCGCCCCCACCTCGCCTCGGCGTTCGAGGACCTCGGCCGCCAGCTTGACGAGCCCTCCTCCTCCCAGGATCCTCCCGAATCCGCGGCGGACCGGCCCCCCCGGCGCGGGGACGACTAGGGCGCTCCGGGGGAAGAGGTTCATGACCCGGGGGCCCACGTCGACCCGCTCGGCCGCCCCGCCCCTTTTCGGCCGCGACGAGGCGCTGAGCGAGGTAGACGAGCTGCTCGCCCGGGCGGCCGGGGGCGCGGGGGGCGGGCTGCTCCTCGTCGGAGCCGACGGGATCGGCAAGAGCCACCTCCTCCGGGCAACGGCCGAGCGGGCCCGCGCCCGGGGGTTCCGGGTCCGGACGGGACGCGCCCTCCCCGAGGAGCTCCCGACGCCGTTCTCCCTCGTCCGGGACCTCCTTGACGCCCCTCCCGACGACGACCGTCGGACGGGCGCGTCGCCCGGGAACGGCGACTCGATCGCCGCGCTGCTCGCGCCGCTAGCGGTGCCGGTCGCGGTACCCGAACGGGGCCGAACGGACCCCGGCTCGTCGGACGAGCTCGAACGTCTGCTCGCTCCCCTCGGGAACACCGTGGTCGAAGGGCTCGGTGCGAGCCGCGAGGAGCTTCTCGGCCGGCTCGAGGACCGCTTCCGCGACCTGGCCCGGCGCGGACCGCTCCTGCTCGCCGTCGACGACCTCGACCTCGCCGACGCGTCGTCCCTCGAGTTCCTGAAGCGCCTCGCGACCGCCCTCCCCGAGACCTCCCTCGCCCTGATCGCCACGCTCGGCCCGCGGCCCCGGGTCCCGTCGGGGACGGCCACGGCGGTCGAAGCCCTCGTTGGGACCGCTTCGCTCCGCTCGGTCACGCTAGGCCCGCTATCGGTCGTCGAGGTCACGGAGCTCGTCCGGTCGATCCTGGGAGGCGCCGACCCGGACCCGCAGGAGGTGTTGCGCTGGCACGCCGAGACCGAGGGGAATCCCCTCTTCGTCGAGCAGGTCGTGCGCGCCGCGACCGGCTACGGACCGTCCGCCGCGTCGGACCCCGCGACCGGGCCGCAGACGCTCACCGAGGTGCTCGTCGGGCGGGTCCGGGCGCTCGGGGAGACGGAGCGACGCCTGCTCACCTACGCGGCCGTCCTCGGCCGGGAGTTTCGCTTCGCGACCCTCGCTGCCGTGTCGGGTATGGGCGAGGAGAAGGTGACGGAGCACCTCGACCGTCTCGTCCAGAGCGGCCTCGTGCGCGAGAAGGAGGACGAGGTCTACGAGTTCCTTTCCGAGGCCGTCCGCTCGGAGGTCTACACCTCCCTCACCGAGACCCGTCGCCGCATCCTCCACCAGAAGATCGGCCGGGCGCTCGCCGCCACGCCGGGGACGAGCGACGCCGAGCTCGCCCGGCAGTTCTACCTCGGGCGGGACGACGCCCGGGCGGTCGAGTACAACCTGCGCGCCGCCCAGAGCGCGACGCGCGCGTTCGCGTTCGAGACGGCCGCGGCGCACCTCGCCCGGGCGCTCGAGGCCCAGCGTCGCCACCACCCCCCCGACCGTCGCGCCGAGGTCCGGCTCTTGACGGAGCTCGGACGGCTCTGGGACGAGGTCGGCGACCTGCCGCGCTCGGAAGGGGTCCTCGGCGAGGCGCTCGACCTTGCGCGGGGCGAATCGGGGCTCGACCTCGAGGTCGGCCGCGCGCTCCTCGGGCTCGCGCAGACACGGTGCGACAAGAGCGACTACGACGGCGCGGAGGCCCTCGTGACCGAGGCGTCCGCGCTCCTCGTCCAGGTCGGCACGCCGCGCGACCGCCTCGCCGCGCACCGCGTCGCCGGCGTCGTCTTCTGGCGGCGGGGCGACCTCGAGCGGGCGGAGCACCACCAGCGGGCCGCGCTCGAGATCGCCGAGGAGGAAGGGACCCCGCTCGAAAGGGGGCACGCGCTCGTCGACGTCGCGAACACGATGGTGCCCGCGGGCCGCGCGCGGTTCGAGCCGGCCCTCGCCCTCTACGCCCGCGCCGCCGAACTGTTCCGAACGGTCGGGGACCACGGCGCCCGGGCGAGGGTGCTGATGAACCGGGCCGTCCTCGAGTACGGTGCCGGACGGACCGAGGAGGCGTTCCGGGACCTCGCGACGGCGATCGACGCGGCCGAGCGCTCGCGCTCGCCGATCTGGATCGGGTACTGCCAGCTCAACTTCGCCCAGTGGCACGCGGAGCTCGGGCGGCCCGCCGTCGCACGGCCGGCGCTCGAGCGGGCCGCCCAAGTGCTCGCCCCGACCGGCGACCGGCTGAGCGAGCAGCAGGTCGCGATGACCCGCGGGATGATCGCGGAGGCCGAGGGCGCGCTCGACGTCGCGGAGGAGCGGTACGAGGAGGCGCTCGCCCTCGCCCGAGAGATGCGGATGGCCTCCGAACTCTGCGAGATGCTCTTTCGCATGGCGCAGCTCGCGCACGAACGGGGCGACGACCCCGAGGCCCGCGCCCGCCTCGGCGAGGCCCGGGCGGCGGGGCTCGTCGACCACCGGCCCGACTTCGCCCCCCGGCTCGCCGCGCTCGAGAAAGCGCTCGAGCCCGTTCCGTGACCCCCACCGTTATGGCGGGAGGCTGAGTGGGCGGGGGGATGGCCGACGCGAGCCCGCCCGGGCGGACGGCACCGGACGGCTCGCCCTACCCGGACCGCTCGGCCCCGACGTTCGAGCGGGACGTGCGTCGGATGTTCACGCACATCGCCGCCCGCTACGAGTGGTTCGACCACGTCGCGTCGCTCGGGAACGACTACCTGTGGCGCCCGCGCGCGATCTGGGACCTCGACCGCTTCCGCGACGACCGTCCCGTCCGGCGGGTCCTCGACGTCGGCTGCGGGACGGGCGAGCTCGCCCGGCTCGTCGCGCGCCACTACGCCGGCGCCCGCGTCTTCGCGTCGGACTTCACGCGCGCGATGGTCGTGAAGGCCGAGGAATCCGCCCGGCGGCACGGCGAGCGACCGAGCCTCGACTTCGGTCGGGCGAATGCGCTCCGGCTCCCGTTCGCCGACGGGGCGTTCGACCTCGTGACGAACGCGTTCGTCGCCCGGAACCTCTCGGACCTCGGCGGGGCGCTCGCCGAGATGCGCCGGGTGCTGCGTCCGGGGGGGGTCCTGCTCACCCTCGAGATCACGGAACCGGTCTCGGCCTCGTTCGGGCGGGTCTTCCACGCCTACTTCGACCGGGTCGTGCCGTGGCTCGGCGCCGCGGTATCGAGCGCCGGGCCGTACCGCTACCTGCCCGAGTCGCTCAAGACGCTCCCGTCGCGTTCCGCCTTCCTCGCGACGCTCGCGGCGAGCGGGTTCGGCCGCACGGCGGCGCTCCCGCAGTCCTTGGGGATCGTCACGACGTTCCTCGCGGCCGCGGGGCCGCCCGCCCCCCAAAGCCGTTAAACCCGCCGTGCGCCGTCTCGGGCCGTGTCGACCCCGTTCGACGCGTTCGGGTACGCGCGCGCCCGGCCCGGTGAGATCGCCTGGCTGAGCCAGAACACGAACCACCTGGTTCCGCCGGAGGTCGTGCGCGGGGCGCTCGAGGAGGCGGTCCGCGCGCGCCGGTACGAGGGGTACCCGGTGGCGGCGGGCGACCCCGAGCTCCTCGACCTCGTCACCGCGGACTTCGGCCTCTCGGGCGCCCGAACCTACCTCACGGGCGGAGGCACCGAAGCGCTCTACATGACCGCCCGGGCGCTCCTCGGCGCGGGCGACGAAGTGATCGCCTCCGACCCGAGCTACCTCATCATCCACCGGTTCGTCGAGCTCTCCGGGGCGCGGACGAAGAACCTCGACATCTACGCTCCGCCGTGCCGGCTCACCGCCGAACGGATCTCGGAGGCCATCGGGCCCCGCACGAGGATGATCCTCCTCATCGATCCTTTGAACCCGCTCGGGAGCGGCTATGCGCGCGACGAGGTCCGCGCGATCGCCGAGGTCGCCCACGACCGCCACCTCTTCCTGCTCAACGACGTGACGTACCGCGACTTCTCCGACGGCCACGCCCTCGCGGCGGAGTTCGCGCCCGAGGAGACGGTGACGGTCTGGTCGCTCTCGAAGAACTGCGGCCTCGCGGGACTGCGCGTCGGAGGGTACCTCGCCTCGCCCGAGCTCGGGGCGAAGATCGCACGGTTCAACACGAACGACCTCGGCATCAACGTCCTCGCGCAGGCCGCCGGCCGGGCCGCGCTCGCGACGAAGCCCCGGTGGATCGGGAACGTCGTCCGCCAGACGCGCGCGAACGGGGCTCGGGTCCGCGAGGTCGTCGGCGGGGTCGAGGGGACGCACCTCCTCGTCTACCCGTCGCGGGCGAACATGATGGCGATCGACATCGCGGCGACGGGCCTATCGCCCGAGGTGGTCCAGGAGGACCTTCTGCGCCGGCACGGCGTCTTCCTGCGCGCCGGCAACTACCTTTCCCCGACGCACGGCGGGCGGTTCATCCGGATCTCCTTCTCGAACCCGCCGGCCGACCTCGAGCGGTTCGCGGCGGCGTTCCCCGAGACCATCGAGCGGCTGCGCGCCGACCGCCCGGCCGCCCGAGCGGCGTAGCTCGCCGGGCGGCGCGACGCGCGCGTCGACGACGACGTGCGTGCGCCCCGGCCCGTACGGTTTCACTTCGCGCGCCGACGCGGGTTCGAGGAGGCGGGCGTCCGCCTCCCGGAGCGCGAGCTCGACCGCGCGCGACGCGTCGGCCCTCGCCGACCGGGCGTCCGCGACCGTGTGGACGTGCAGGAACCCCCCCGACGGCCGAAGGAGCGAGACCGCGCGCGGGAGCCACGGGACCGCGCTCGGGAGGACGCCGAGGAAGACTCGGTCGGCCGCCCCCGTCACGAGGGATACGACCCGGTTGTCGCCCTCCACGACCTCGACCCGGGACCCCACCCGGTTGAGCCCCACGTTCTCTCGGAGGTACCGGACCGCGACCGGGTTCTTCTCGACGGCCACCACCCGCGTCGCGGGGCTCGAGAGCGCCACCGGGATCGTGAAGTAGCCGATCCCGGCGAAGAGGTCGACGACGTGCTCCCCCGGCGCCACGATCCGACCCGCACGCTGGCGTTCCGTTCGGTTCCCGGCGGCGAACATCACCCGTGCGGCGTCGAAGCGCCACCTCACTCCGTGCTCGACGACCTCGGTCTCGGTGGGCCCGCCCGCGATCGTCTCGACCCGGGGGGTCCTCAGCTCGCCCTCGATGGGGCCGCCGACGGCGAGGACGCTCTCCACGCCGAGCTCCTCCTGCCACGCGCGGCCGATCCGAAAGAAGTGCGGGCGCAGGGCCTCGGGAAGCCGCAGAAGGAGCACCCGACCGAGCCGCTGGTACCCGGCCGGCAGGAGCTCCGCCGCCGCGGGGCCGGCCGAGGCGCGCACGCGCTCGCGCACCCGCTCGGCGGGCGGGAAGCGGACCCGGCGGACGGGCGGTCGCTCGACCATCGGGAGCAAGCCCGCGAAGCCCCTAGGGCGACGGCGGCTCGGGCTCCTTCTCGAGGATCACCTCGAGAAACTGCTTGAGGTGGGCGATCAGGATCGGGTTGTCGGTGAAGCCACAGGCGTCGAGGCCCGGGGCGGCGAGAAGGGCGTGCTCGCCGTCCGCGAGGACCTCGGTCGCGAGGAGGTTCTCGCGCGGGACGTACGTGACGCCTTCGGGGACCCGCTGGAGCGGGGCGGTGACGAACGTCACCTGCACGCCGCGCTTCACGGCGTGCTGGATCTTCTTCCCGAGGTCGTCCCGCAGGTCGGCGATCTGGCCGGTCGTCAGGATGTACGTACGGCTCGACTGGTCGAGGAGCTCGCCGATCTTGCCGACGACCTTCTCCCGGCCCGAGAGCAGGTAGACGAGCTGAGGTTCCCCGTGCTCGGCGACGACGCGGTGGAGGGTCGCGAGCTTCTCGAAGACCTCCTGGATCGCCCCCTTGAGCGTGTCGGCGACGTCGAGGGGGGGCGTCGGGCGGAAGAGGATCGGTTTCCCTCCGGTCGGCTGGGCGTATCCCTTCGCCGCGAGCGACTCGAGGACCTTGTAGGCGCTCGTGCGCGGGATGCCCGCCGCCGCAGCGAGCGTCGCCGCGTCCCCGACGCCGCGCGCCACGAGCGCGATGTACGCGCGCGCCTCGTAGCGGGTCAGGCCGACCTTCCCGAGGACGTCGGCCGCCTGCCGGAACTCCTCGGAGCTCTGGTTGCCGAGCGCGACGGCGGTCTCTTCGATCGTCGCCATCCGCGCCCCTGCCGAGGGAGACCGGGGACTTAACGCCTCAGGTCGGCGGTCCGCTCAGGGGACCGGCTCGGCGAGCTTGAGCAGCGCGGCCTTGCCGAGGAGCGACTCGACCTCGTCGCGGCGCAGGAGGCCCCGCTCGACCAGGAGGTCGGCGACCGGGCGCCCGGTCCGCTCCGCGTCGTGGAGGAGCTCCGCGACCTTGAGGTAGCCGAGCCGAGGCGTGAGCACGGTCCCGATCGCGGCCGACTCGACCAGGAACCGCTCGAGCCGGGGCGCGTTCGCCGAGATGCCGTCGACGCACGTCCGTGCGAACACGGGCAGGTAGTTCGCGAGGATCGTCGCGGAGAAGAGGACCTCGAAAGCGGCGAGCGGCATCATGACGTTGATCTCGAGCTGGCCGGCCGCGACCGCGAGCGCGGTCGCCGAGTCCGCCCCGACGACGTGGAAGGCGACCATGTCGAGGCATTCCGCCGCGGACGGGTTCACCTTGGCGGGCATGATCGACGAGCCGGGCTGGATCTCGGGGAGCCGGAGCTCGTCGAGGCCCGTCGCGGGACCGCTCGAGAGCAGGCGGAGGTCGTTCGCGATGCGGATGAGCTCGAGGGCCAGCGTGCGCAGCCAGGCCGAGGCCGCGCCGAGGGGCCAGCGGCTCTGCATCGACTCGAACGGGTCGCGAGCGACCGCGAGCGGGAGGCCCGTGAGCCGGGCGTACTCCTCGACCGCGCGCGCCCGGAACCCGGGGACCGAGTTGACGCCGCTGCCGACCGCGCTCCCGCCGAGGGGGATCTCTCCGAGCGACTTTTCGACCGCCGGCAGGGCCTCGAGGACGTGGTCGAGCACGCTCGCGTACGCCGTGAACTCGGCGCCGAGCGTCACGGGCATCGCGTCCTTCAAGTGCGTGCGACCCGCCTTGGGGATCGCGGCGAACTCCGCGCCCTTGCGCCGGAGGCTCTCGGCGAGCTGCCGGACCGCGGTGCGGACCTCGCCCAGCGCGAAGAGCGTCGCGACCTGCGCCGCGGACGGGAACGTGTCGTTCGTCGACTGCCCGCGGTTCGCGTGGTCGTTCGGGCTCATCTCGGCGTAGTCGCCGCGGGGACGACCGAGGATCTCGAGGGCCCGGTTCGTGAGGACCTCGTTGACGTTCATGTGGAACGACGTCCCCGCGCCCGCCTGGAAGACGTCGACGATGAACTCGGAGTTGAATCGCCCCGCCGCCATCTCCTCGGCCGCCTGGGCGATCGCCCGGCCCCGGACGGCGTCGAGCCCGCCCTTCTCCACGTTCGCCCGCGCGCAGGCGAGCTTCAAGAGCGCGTAGGCCCGGACGAGGTGGCGGGACGCGCCGAGACCGCTCACCGGGAAGTTCTCCCGCGCGCGCAACGACTGGATCCCCCAGTACGCCGCCTCGGGGACCTCCCGGGAACCGAGCGAATCCTTCTCAACCCGCGGTGGGACCATGGCCGGCGAGAGGGGCGCCCCGACAAAACGTTTAGGCCGAGTGCGCGCCTCGGACTATCCCCTTCGAGGGACGGACCGCCGTGGTCGACCCGATCGTGCTCGCCACCGACATCGCCGGTTCGGTCGTCGCTCTCGCCCTTCCCGCGATGCTGTGGGCGTTCCTCTTCCTGCTGGCGTGGGAGAATCGGCCGTTCGCCGAGAGCCTCGGATTCGGACGGCGCGCGTTCTGGTTGCTGCTCCCCGGCGCACTCGCCGCCACGTTCGCGCTCCTTCCGTTCGCGGCGGTCGCGAACGACCTGGTCGCGGTGAGCTTCGGGGGAGCGGTGTTCCCGGTGTTCGTGGGCGCCCTCGCCCTGCGCCGGGTCGCCCCGCCGGTCGGCCGCACGTTCGGCCGGTTCCTCGCTTTCCTCGCCGTCGAGAGCGCGCTGCTGCTCGTGCTCGTCCTGCCGGTCGCAGCGCCGTTCGTGAGCGTGCTCGCCGACCGGCTCGCCCTCGCTCCCTCGACGGTCACGGCGCTCCTCCTCCTTCTCGTCGCGGCGCTCTTCCCGACGATCGCCGCCCTGCGCGCGCGCGTGACGTCCTGGCTCCCGGCGAACGACGACGCGGGGGCCATGGTCGCGCGCTCGGACCGGACGATCGCCGCCCTCCTCGGGCTCTGTTCGGGCGTCCTCTACGTCACGTACCTCGCGGCCCACGCGGAGGTCGGTCAGGGGATCGTCGAGCCGTTCCCGGCCTTCCTCGTGCCGCCCATCGCCGCCGGGGCGATCGCGGTCCTCGTGGCGCGCCGGGCGTTCCCCGGCGCGGAGGCGTTCGCCCTGCCGGTCGCCTACCTCGCGACGACGTTCGGTGTGCTCGTCGGGGCCGACCTCCTCTGGCAGCCGCCGCTCTACGGCCACGGACCGGCCGGCCTCTACACGATCGGCGGGGCGAGCGTCTTCGACCTCGTCTACCTCTCGGGCCCGCTCGCGCTCGCGGCGGCGTACGCGTGCCACGCCGCCCTCGGTCGGTCCCGGGCGCCGGTCGGGGCGCCGCTCCCGGCCGCCGACCCGAGCCCCGTCGGACGGATCGGGGAGGCGTTCCGGGCCGGGGTCGCGGGCGAGCTCGGACCGTCGCTCGCCGCATCCGCCCGCGCCGGCCACGAGGCGGCCGACCAGGCCCGCCGGCTCCTCGAGCTCGGCCCGGCTCCCACCGACCGTCCGTGGCAGGGCCTGCCCGTACCGGGCTGGATCGTCGCCGACCAGGCGAACCTCGACGCGGTCGCGCGCGCCGGGTCCTCCGATGGGCGCGAGGGGTTCCGGGGCTGGCTGACGGCGCGCTGGCTCGTCGCGATCGGACGGGACCTCGGGCAGCGGCGGTTCGGCACGGTCCGCAGCCGAACGTTCGCCTTCGGGCTCGACCTCGCGGTCGTGACGGCCCCGGCGCTCCTCGTCTGGTTCCTCCTCGCGGTCGCCGAACCCGGGGGGCTCGAGGCGCTCTTTTCTTCGGTCGTGTTCAACGCCGCGATCTACGGCTTCATTGCCCTCGCCTTCCTCTACCTCGTCGTCGCCGAGACCGTCACCGGCACGTCGCCCGGCAAGAGGTTCGTGGGCCTGGTCGTCCGCGACCGGGCGCTCCGGCCGCCCGGGTTCCTCTCGGTGCTCGTGCGGAACGTCTCGGTGCTGCCGGTCCTCACGGTGGTCGGGCTCGGGGGGGCGATCGCCGTCGCGGTCGCCTCGAAGACCGGCTCGGCCCCGAGCGCTCCCGTCGCCGCGGTCCCGCTGCCCGGCGGCCTCCTCGCGGTCGTCGGCGTCCTCCTCTTCCTGCTCGGGGGGGTCGCGCTCCTCGGCGCCATCGCCGTGCTCGTGATCGCGCTCACCGCGGAGCGCCAGCGGCTCGGCGACGTCCTCGCCGGGACGTGGGTCGTGCGGGCCCCTAAGGTGACGGCTGCCGCGCCGCCGGCGGCGGCGGCCGAGCCGCCGCCGGGACCGGACCCGTCCGGATGAGCGGGATCGAGATCGACGACACGTTCGCGTCGCGGCCGTCGCGGTTCACGAGGCGCTCGGTATCGACCGAGATCGGGCCCAGGTCGACCTGGCCCTCGAGGAAGCGGCGACGAACGACCTCGACGACGTCGACCGCCTTCGAGATCGCGGCCCCGCGGGCCTTCACCACCACGGGCCCCTCCCCAGAGTTGAGCTGGGTGACGACCTGGAAGACGTACGTCATCGTCGGCTTCTGACCGATGAAGACCGTGATCCCCGCCATCGTCCGCGCCCCGGGAGCGGCCTCACCCCCCCTCCGTACAAGGCTTTTTGGAGGCGGGCGGGGCTAGCGGTCCCCGAGGCCGTGCTCGCTCGCAAA
Source organism: Thermoplasmata archaeon (assembly GCA_021798415.1). Taxonomy (GTDB): domain Archaea; phylum Thermoplasmatota; class Thermoplasmata; order Lutacidiplasmatales; family UBA184; genus Lutacidiplasma. The sequence goes on from JAJZGO010000001.1 coordinate 73,045, forward strand.
GGTTATCGGTGGTTCCCCGTACGCGCGGTCGTCCGTGCAGGGGTGGCCCAGCTTGGTCAAAGGCGCCAGGTTGAGGTCCTGGTCTCGTAGGAGTTCGTGAGTTCAAATCTCACCCCCTGCATACCGGATTCGAGGAGCGATGGTCGACGACACCCGCGGTTGCCCGAGCTGCGGAGCCCCGGTCCCTCCGGGCGCCCCGACCTGCTCCGTCTGCCACACCCCGCTCGGACCGGCCCCGGAGGAGCGCACGCTCGGCCGCCGGGCCGACGACCCCCTCCGGGCGGCCGCGCCCTCGAAGCCGCCGGGCGCGGCCGCGCGACGCACCGCACCGACGACCGCGAACCCGTTCGGCGCGGAGCTCGCCCGGCGGCTCACGCGGCTCGCCCAGTGGGCTGACGGCGCCGGGCCGCTCGGCGTGACGGTCCCGCGCCTGCCGACGTGGGCCGAAGAAGCCGCCCGGGCGGCACCGAACCCCGAGCCGTGGGCTGAGGTCGTTCGCGGGATCGAACGGATCGCCCAGCAACGGATCTCCGTCGCGCTCGAGGATTGGGAGCGACGCACGAAAGGTCGCCTCACGCGGCTCGAGGCGTACGCGGTCGACAGCCGGCTCGAGCGCGAACAGATCGAGGACACGCTCCATACCGCCCGTACGGGCGACATCCCCCAGGCCCTCGCGACGTTCCAGCAGGTCGAGCGGGTCGTCGCGCTGAAGGAACGCCACCTCGACCAGGCCCGCGAGGAGCTCGAGCGCGTGATCGCGCTGCTCAAGGACATGCAGGCGATCGGCATCGACCCGCCCCAGGACCCGGGCGAGGTCGCCGAGGACCTCGAGAGCGAGCTGCGCGCGGGAAAGCTCGCGTCGCTCAAGCAGCAGATCCGCGCGCTTCGGCTCCAGGCGGTGAACCGTCTCAAGGCGGGTCTCCCGAGGTTCGTGAGCGAGTACGGCGACTACCTTCTCACCGAGCGTCACCACGGTACGCCGACCGAGCTCGAGGCGACGGAGCTCGCGCGCGGGGCGCGAGAGTTCTTTCACGGACACCCCGAGGAAGGGGTCCGTCGGCTGAAGTCGCTCCAGCAACGCCACGGTCGGCCCCCCGGCCGCGGTCCCGCGCCCGCGGCGCGCGACGTCCCGGGATGATCTCGACGCGGGGCGCCGCCCGCGCATCCCCTAGAGCAGTCGCTCGAACAGACGGACGTCCTCGTTCCAATCGTGCCGGTGGAGGACGCCGCACTCGGTGAAGCCGACGTGGCGGAAGAGCGCGTGGGCGGCCTCGAACCGCGCGAGCGCGTCGGCCCAGAGCTCGGGAACGCCCGCGCGCTTCGCCCAGTCGATCTCGGCGGCGATGAGCGCGGTCGCGACGCCCTGGCGGCGGTAGTCGGGGTCGACCACGAGGTGGACGAGACGGCCGCTGCCGTGACGCAGCTCGCACCCGACCACGCCGATCACGCGACCCTCGCGCCGGGCGGCGAAGTACGTCACGCCCTCCATCCAGCTCGTGAACTCGAGCGGGGTCGGCTGCCAGGTCTTGACGAGCTCGACGGGGAGCCCGGTCTTCTCGGCGTCCCAGACCTTCTTGTAGAGCGCGCAGATCGCCGGCACCTCCTGGTGCGTCACGCGTTCGACCGCCGGCTCCGCACTCCCCTTCGACGCGCCGGCCGCGGCGGCGGCGACGTGCGGTGTCTCCTCCCGCGCCGGTCGGTGCTCGTCGGCCACGATGCGAACTCCGGTACGGGTCTCGAGCGCCGCAACACTCACGCCGCTTATTGAACCTTGCCCATCCGACCGGCCGCTCGGGCCCCCGGAGGGCCTACGGCGTGTGGCGCGACGGGGTCCGGGGGAACGGCGTCGTCTCTCGGATGTGTTCGCGTCGCAGCATCCACCGTACGACCCGCTCGACGCCGAGGCCGAAGCCCGCGTGCGGCACGCTCCCGTGCCGTCGCAGGTCGAGGTACCACTCGTACTCGCGCCGGTCGAGCCCGAGCTCGCCGAGGCGCTCGACCAAGTCGTCGAGGTGCGTTTCGCGGCACGAGCCGCCGACCATTTCGCCGTACCCTTCGGGCGCGAGGAGGTCCGCCGCCTCGACGGTGCGAGGGTCGTCGCCCGAGCGGAGCATGTAGAACGCCTTGAGCTCGCGGGGAAAGTGCGTGACAAAGATCGGCGAGCGCAACTCGATCGTCAGCGCCCGCTCTTCCGCGGTGCCGAGGTCGCTGCCCCACCGGACGGGGAGGCCCTGCGCGGCGAGCCGGTCGATCGCCTCCGCGTAGCGCAGGCGGGGGAAAGGGGCCGAGAGCGCCGCGAGCTCGGCGGGGGGGCGTCCGAGCAGGGCGAGCTCGGCCGGCCGGCGCTCGGCGACCGCGTGCGCGGCAAAGACGACCATCCGCTCGATGAAGTCGATCAGCCCCTCGAGGTCGCACCACGCGAGCTCGACCTCGAGGTGGAGGTACTCGGTGAGGTGCCGAGGGGTCCGCGACTTCTCGGCGCGGAACGACGGGGTGAGGGCGTAGACGCGCTCGTTCGGGAAGAGGAGCGCCTCGAGGTAGAGCTGCGCCGTCTGCGAGAGGTAGGCCGGCCGGCCGAAGTAGTCGAACTCGAACGCCTCCGCGCCGCCCTCGGCCGCGTTGCCGGAGAGCACGGGCGGGGTCGTCTCGAGGACGTCCTCGCGGTCGAGGAACTCGCGGAACGCGCGCAGGAGCTCCGCCTTCGCGCGGAACGTGGCGACGTGCTCCTGCGAGCGGATCGCGAGGTGGCGCTTGTCGAGCCGGAACTCCTCGGTCTGGTCGGCGAAGATCGGGAACGGCTCGCCGGGCTCGAGGACCGCGAAGCGGGTCGCCCGTACCTCGCGGCCGCCCGGCGCCCGCGGGTCGTCGGCGACCGCCCCGTCGACCAGGATCGCTCCCTCCACCTGGACGTGCTCGGCCGCCGTGAACGCCTCCGGCCCGAGGACGTCCTTTCGGCCCGTGACCTGGACCGACCCGGTCCGGTCGCGCAGGACGACGAACAGGATCCCCCCCGACGAGCGGGAGCGCAGCACCCAGCCGCGGACGCGCACCGTCCGCCCGACCGCGTCGGGCGCGAAGACGCGCGCGACCGGGTCGACCGCCGACGCGCTCACTGGTAATCCCGCCACTTGTGGCCGCACTTCGTGCACTCGAAGATCCGGGTCTCGGGCTCGTCCGAGCCGCGCGTCTGGCGGAGCACCCAGTACGCCTCGCCGTTGCCGCACCGGGGGCAGACCTCCTGGGTCTTCGGGAGCGTGGCGATCTTCGTCTCGACCACCTCCATCGGGCGGTGCGTCGCGGTCGTGCGTACCACGGCGACCCCCTCGCCGAGCGGGACGGTCGTCCCGCAGGACGTGCACCGCCAGACCTCCGCCGCCCGGTCGGGACGCATCAGTTGTTTGCACTTCGGGCAGAACTTCACGGGCCCCTGCGACCCGCGAGGGGCTATTTGACGGTTCGCCGAACGCCCGTCAGCCGAGAAGGGTCTCGGGAGCCCCCGCGCTCGAGGGCGGGGCTCCGGGCGCCGCGACGCTGAGCGGGAGGGGAGAGGTCTTCGCTCCGGGAACCCGGAGCCGTCGGACGTGCTCCCAGCGACGCGCGAGGTCGTCCTTCGTTCCGATGTCGTGCCGCACGTAGTACTCGCCCTTCACGAACGCGAGCGCCGACTCGACCCGGTGGCTCGCCTCGTGGATCGCGCTCGCCTCCCCGACGAGCGCGATCCCGCGGGACGAGGTGAGCCTCACGGTCGCCGGCCCGGCCGCCTCGACGCTCCCGTAGAGGACATGGACGCCGGCGGACTCGATCGCGCCCGCGTCGAGCGTGAGGAGCCCGCCCGAGCGCGGCCGGTCGCCGTAACCGGGCGGGACGAGGTACTTCACGACCGTGGAACGGAGCCGGAACTCGAGGAGGTTCGGGTCGACCCGCCCGTTCGCGACCCCGGCGAGAAGCGCCCCGAAGTCCCCTTCCTCGTAGAGGGTGAGGACGTTGATCCCCTCGGGATCGCCGAAGCGGGCGTTGAACTCGAGGAGGAGCGGGCCGTCGGCGGTGAGCATGAACCCGCCGTACAGGATGCCCCGGTAGGCGAGCCCCTCCGCGCGCATCGCGTCGACCGATCGGACGAGGATCGCGAGCGCCCGGTCCCGGTCGTCGGCCGATAGGAACGGAAGGAGGTGGTCGCGCTGCGAGTACGACCCCATGCCGCCCGTGTTGCCGCCCGCGTTGCCTTCGAGCGCGCGCTTGAAGTCCTGGACCGCGGGCATCGGGTAGACGCCCGAGTCGGTCACGAACGCCATGAGGCTGAACTCCTCGCCGTCGAGCTTCTCCTCGAGGAGCGCGCGCCCGCCCTGGACGAGGAGCGATTTGGCGTACATCCCGCCGTCCTTCGCGTCCGTGAAGTCCGACCCCTGGACCCAGACCCCCTTGCCCGCGGTCAGTCCGTCCGGCTTCACGACGAAGGGGCGGCCGAACTCGGCGACGGCGCGGTCGACCTCCTCGACCGTCCGCGGAGCGACCCACTTCGGCTGGCCACCGACGCGACGGCGCTCGAGGAGCTCCCGGCAGTAGAGCTTCGACGACTCGATGCGCGCCGCCGCGCGGTCGGGCCCCACGACCGCGACGCCGTGGGCCCGCAGCGCGTCCGCGACGCCGGCGGCGAGCGGGGCCTCGGGGCCGATCACCGCGACGTCGACCCGTTCCTCGCGCGCGAGTCCGGCGAGACGCGGCCCGTCGTTCGGGTCGGTCCGCACCGCCCGGCGGGCGATGGCGTCGAGCCCCGGGTTCGCGTTCGCGCTCGCGACCACGACCTCGGCCCCGGATCGGTGGAGAGCGGCGGCGACCGCGTGCTCGCGCGCCCCTCCTCCCACGACCAGAAATCTCATGGGCGGTCTCCCGGGAAGCGGCTCAGGCTATAGCCCCGTCGGCCCGGCCCGGCGCGCCGATTCCCCGCCGGGGAGGGCGTCCCGCCACGCTTAAGAAGAGGGGGAAAGTGGGCCGTCCTCCGGTAGCGCCGATGGAGATCCAGGTCACCGAGAAGGAGCACGACCTCCTGCGCGTCGAGTTCCCGCGCGGCGAGGAGACGCTCCTGATCCCGCTCGTCGAGGCCCTCCAGAAGGAAGAGAAGGTGGTCGAGGCCCGCTACTACCTCGGGCACCCCTACCTCGAGCGCCCGACGCTCCTCCTCCGGACCAAGGGCGAGAAGCCCCAGCAGATCTTGAAGCGCGTGCTCAAGGACCTGACCGACCTCTACGCCGACCTGCTCACCGACTTCGAGAAGAAGGCCGACAAAGTCCGAGCGTAGCGGGAGAGCCGCGAGATGCTGAAGGAGTGCGGTCAGCACGGGTACTTCCGGGCCGAGGTCTGCCCGGTCTGCGGCCGGCCCGGTCGGTTCATGATGAACGACCGGGAGCTCGACCACCTCGGCCGGATCCTCACCGGCATCCTGCGCCACTTCCCGGACCGCTACGGGCTCGCGATCGAGCCGACGGGATGGGTCTCGCTGCCGGAGATCGTCCGTGCGATCTCCTCGAAGCACTCCGCCTACCACTGGCTCCGGACGGCGCACCTGGTCGCGATCGCCGAGACGGACGCGAAAGGCCGCTACGAGGTCCGGGACGACCGCGTGCGCGCGACGTACGGCCACACGGTCGACGTCGCCCTCGACCTGCCAACGGAGAACATCCCCGACCACCTCTACTACCCGGTCACCGCCGAGGAGGCCGGGATCGTGCTCGAGGTCGGCCTGCGCCCGTCCGACCGCAAGAAGGTCCACCTGTCGAAGACCGCGGAGGACGCCCGGAGCGCGGGCTCGGTCCGCACCCCGGACCCGATCATCCTCGAGGTCGACGCGAGCCGGGCGCGCCGCGAGGGGGGCCTCGTGATCATGAAGGCCGGCAAGACGGTCTACCTCACCGACCAGGTCCCCGCGGAGTTCCTGCGGCGGCTCGAGACCCCCGCCCCCGGCGGGGCGAGCGACACCCCCTAGAGCCGCACCGGTCGCCGAGCCGTTCCTCCCGGCTTACCGGGGCGGGACGGGGTCCTTTCGTGGTGGCCCGCCCGTTCGGTCGCCGGGGCCGCACGCCGGGCGAGCGCGGGCAAAAGGTGGTGCGGGAGTTGCTTGGCCGTCCCGCGGAACCCCCGGACTCGCGTAGGATCCTGCGCCAACCGCGCGGTCGCGGAGGTATCGTGTCGTGACGCCCCGGGTATCGAGCCGTATCGTGAGGCTCTCGTTCGTCCGGTCCGGGCCACGCCCCCTCGCGACCTCTCCGTCCGTACCGCCGCGACGAGAGCCGACCGCACGACGGGCGGGAGCCCAGCGCCTCGGCGCGGGCCCGGAGTCCCTTCCGGGTCCCTCGCCGGCCGCTTAGGCGAACCCGCTGTTGCCCACGTTCGACTCGTACTGGGTGGCCACGTAGACGCCGATCGTGAGGCTGCTCGCGGCCGGGTACGGGTTCGTGAACACGAAGTAGTACGTGTCGGTCACCGGCGCGGAGTAGACGATCCGCGCGTCGGCGCTCGGGCCCGCGGACCACTCCGGCACGGGGAGGCTCCCGTTCCGGAACTGTGCCCAGGCCGTGGAGTTGTACACGGCGAGCCCGATGTTCGTCCCCGCGGGGGCGTAGGTGGAGAAGTTGCCGATCACGTAGTCGCCGCCGGTGATCTCCCCGTAGATCACGGTGAAGTTCCCGGGGCCGATCTCGTAGCCACCTTGGGTCGTGAGGGGGTCGCCCGTGAGGACCGGGGGCCCCGATAGGACCGCCGGGATCACGGCGTAGGCGAGGCCGAGGACAACGACCACGACGATCGCGGTCCGGAGCGCCGCCGTCAGCCGAAGACGGAGACGGACCTTTCGGGGCGCGCGCGCGACGTCCCGCGCGGCGATCGGGTCGCCGGCGCCGCAGATCTCGCACCGGCTGGCCCGCGGCGGAACGGCGACGCCGCAGAACCGGCAGGCGCCCCAAGTGCCGCTCGGGTCGGGGGTCGCGCTCACGGTAGGGAGGTCGAGCCCCGCGAGCCCCTTTTGGGGTTTCGTACGAACCCGGTGAGGCCTCCCGCCGGACGGCCCCTCAGGCCTTGCGCTTCGGGGCACCGAGGTTGACCAGGACGTTCTTGCGGCGGGTGTAGGTCCGGACCGCGTCCCGGCCCTGCTCGAATCCGAGCCCGCTCGACTTCGTGCCGGCGAACGGCGACTGCGGGTAGGTGATCGGCGCCTCGTTGACGACGACCATCCCCGAATCGAGCCGGCGGGCGACCGTGTGGGCGGTCGATAGGTCGCGGGTCCAGACGGCGCCGAGGAGCCCGTAGCGGGTCGAGTTCGCGAGGCGGACCGCCTCGTCGGCGTCGCGGAACCCGGCGGCCGCGAGCACCGGCCCGAAGATCTCTTCCGCGACCGCCCGGGAGTGCTCGGGGACGTCGACGAGGACCGTCGGTCGGAGGAAGTTGCCCGACGCGAGCCCGGCGTCCGTCGCCCGAACGCCTCCCGTCAGGACCTTCCCACCGTCCGACCGCGCGTCGGCGACGAACCCGAGGGCGCGGTCGAGCTGCTCGGGCGACACGAGGGGACCCATCTCGACGCCGTCCGCGAGGCCCGGGCCGAGGCGCAGCGCTTCGGCGACGGCCCGAACGCGCTCGAGGAACGGTTCGCGGATGCTCTCGTGGACGTAGAGGCGCGAGGCGGCCCAGCACATCTGGCCGGCGTTCTGGAAGATGCCGTACCCGATCGCCCGGGCCGCTCGGTCGAGGTCGGCGTCCGGGAAGACGAGGACCGGGCCCTTGCCGCCGAGTTCGAGCGTGAGGGGGCGGAGGTGGCGGGCGGCGAGCGCGGCGATCCGCTCCCCGACCTCGACGCTGCCCGTGAACGTGACGGACCGGCATCGCGGGTCCTCGACCAGGGCCTCGCCGACCCGGGCGCCCGGCCCGGAGACGACGTTCAGGATCCCCGGTGGGACGCCCGCGCTCGTCGCGAGGCGGGCGAAGGCGACCGCCGTGGCGGGGGTCAGGCTCGCCGGTTTCAGGACGACCGCGTTCCCGGCCGCGAGCGCCGGGGCGACCGAACGCACCGCGAGGAGGAGCGGGTAGTTCCACGGGGCGATGTGGACCGTGACGCCGAGCGGCTCGCGCACCGTGTAGTCGAATCGAGGCCCGGGAACGGGGATCGTCTCCCCCTCCGTCTTGTCGGCGAGCCCCGCGAAGTACTCGAGGGTACGGACGACGTACCCGACGTCGGCGCGCGATTCGCGCAGCGGCTTGCCCATGTTGAGCGTCTCGATACGGGCGAACGTCTCCGCGTCCGCCTCGAGCAGGGCCGCGAGCCGGAACAGGGTCCGGCCCCGGCGGGCCCCGTCGTCCTCGGCCCAGTTCGTCTCCCGGAACGCGCGCTCCGCGGATTCCATCGCCGCGCGCGCGTCGTCGACCGAGCCCACGGCCGCGCGGGCGAACTCACGGTTCGTCGCCGGGTCGATGACGGGGCGTCGCTCCCCCGCGGCACCGGGGGACTCCTCTCCGCCGATGAACAGGTCGTACGTCGCGTCCGCGGGAGCCGACATCGTGGCGGACGCGAGACCTCCGCGACCACTTAGAGGTTCGGCTTCGGTCAGGGACGGGTCGAGTACGTCCGCCCCTTCCACTCGACCGGCCGCCCGCGAAGTCCCCGCGAGAGCGAGGTCGCGACCAGGACGAGATAGTAGGCTGCGGCGACCGGCCAGAGGAGGCCCCAGGCCCCCGGGGCACCGACCGCCCGAGCGAACGCGACGTGCTTTCCGAAGAGCGCGAGGTAGAGGAACCCGCCGACCCCGACCAGGAGGGGGCTTCCGATCGCCGCGCCGACAGGGAGGAGCGCGAGCGGCAGGAGGAACAACCCGACGAGCCCGGCCAAAAAGCCGGCTAGGCGCCCCGCCGAGAACGTGTCGCCGTGGATGTTCTTGAGGAGACCCTCGAACATCTCCGAGCGGTCCCGGTACATCCGGGTCTCGGCGAGGTCGGGCGCCCACGCGACCCGCAGTCGTCGACCGGCGTTCCGGTATCGCCGGGCGATCGCGACGTCCTCGAGGACGATCGACCGGACCGATGCGTGGCCGCCGAGCGCGTCGTACGTCGACCGGCGCGTGAGCCAGTACTGGCCGTTCGCCATCGCGGCGCGCGACCCGTCCCGGTTCACGTGCGGGGCCCGGAAGTAGGTGAGGACCATCTGGACGTAGAACGGGAGGACGATCCGCTCCCACGGGCCGACCATCTCGACCCGTGGGGCGATCGTCGCGAGGTCGGCGTGCTCGCGCAGCGCCCAGTCGAGCGTCGTGCGCACCGTCGCCGGGTGGGTCCTCACGTCGGCGTCGAGGAACAAGAGCCACTCGCCGGTGGTCGCCCGGGCCCCGGACGCGCAGGCCCAGTTCTTCCCGACCCACCCGGTCGGGAGCGGAGGGGGCTCGACCCGGCGGACCCGCGGCGCCCGGGCGTCGATCACCTCCCGGGTACGGTCGGTCGACCCGTCCTCGACGACGACGACCTCGAGGTCCGGGTAATCCTGGACGAGCAGGCCGTCGAGGGTCGCGGGGAGGTCCTCCTCTTCGTTCCGCGCGGCGACCACGACGCTCACCTTCGGCCGCGCGAGGCCGGGCGGGTCGGGCGGCGCCGGCTCGAGCTCGGGCATCTGCGCGGCGAGGACGATCGCCACGCCCTGGTAGAGGAGGACGGCGATCGCCCCGACGATCAGGAGGCCGACCGCCCACTCCGCGAGCATCGCTCGCCGTAGACGGGCGCTAATAAATCCGTGGCCCGTGGGCGGGGCGGTCGCGAAACGATGGGAACGGTCGAGCATCCGAGGGTCCGGCCCGGAACGCTCGACGACCGCCTCTACCAGGCCCGGATCGCGGAGTCTGCGGTCGCGCACAACACCCTCGCGGTCCTGCCGACGGGCCTCGGGAAGACGGCGATCGCGCTCCGGGTGATCGCCGAGTTCCTCCTCCGTCGCCCGACCGAGTCGGTCCTCTTCCTCGCCCCGACCCGGCCCCTGGTCGTCCAGCACGCCCGCGAGGTCGCCCGCTCGCTCTTCGCGCCCGAGCCCCTCACCCTCACCGGCGCGATCCCCCCCAACCGTCGCGCCGACCTCCTCCGTCCGCCCCAGGTCGTGGTCGCGACCCCCCAGGTGATCGCCAACGACCTCGCCCGCGGGGAGTTCCCGCTCGAGACGTTCTCCCTCCTCGTCTTCGACGAGGCCCATCGCGCCGTCGGCGACTACCCGTACGTGGTCATCGGGCGGCGCAACCGCGAGGGCCCGAACGCCCGGATCCTCGCCATGACCGCCTCCCCGGGCGGGAGCCGGGCGAAGATCCGCGAGGTGTGGGCGAACCTCGGCATCGAGCGGTTCGAGTACCGCACGGACCAGAGCCCGGACGTCCTCCCGTACGTCCACGGCATCGGGGTCGAGACCGTGACCGTCCCCGTCCCCCCCGAGGTCCGCCACCTCGCCGTCCTCTTGCGCGCGGCCGTCCAACGCCAGGTCGACGTGCTCCGCGAGCTCGACCTCCTGCCGGGCGGGGAGTCGGGCCGCCGCGCGCTCCTCGAGGTCGGCGGGCGTCTCCACCGGCGGATCGCGACGGAGCGTGCCGCCGCGGGGCCGGGGACCGCGCTCTTGTGGAAGGCGGTCACCGCCCACGCGGCCGCCATGAAGGGCTACCACGCCCTCGAGCTGATCGAGAGCCAGGGCGTCGACTCGCTGCGGGAGTACATCGCCCGCCAGATCCCGGCGGAGGGGAAGCGGTGGACACCGGCGTTGCACGCGTTCCTGGGCGACCCGGACGTCGAGGAGGTGCGACGCCGCCTCGAGCGGCTCACGGTGGAGCATCCGAAGCTCGCGAAGGCGGTCGAGATCGTCCGGGCGGAGTTCGGCCAGCGGCCCGGCGCGCGCGTCATCGTCTTCTCGCAGTACCGGGACACCGTCGACCGGCTCGTCGGCGAGCTCGAGCGGAGCGGCGGCGGGACGGTCCGGCCCGCGCGGTTCGTTGGCCAGGCGAGCCACGGAGGCGACACCGGGCTCTCCCAGAAGGAGCAGGTCGCCGTCCTCGACCGCTTCCGCGGCGGAGAGGTCAACTGTCTCGTCGCGACCTCCGTCGCGGAAGAGGGCCTCGACATCCCGGCGACCGACCTGGTCGTCTTCTACGAGCCGATCCCGGACGTGATCCGGACGATCCAGCGCCGGGGACGGACCGGCCGCGTCCGCACCGGCCGTGCCGTCGTCCTGGTCGCGGACGGAACGCGGGACGTGAGTCTCCACCGCTCGGCGTTCGCGCGCGAGCGTCGCATGCACGAGATGCTCGAAGAGGTCGAGTCCGAGGTCTCGAGGGGCCTAGCCCCTCCGCCGCCGGCGCCGAAACGCGTCCAGCGCGTGCTGAGCGAGTTCGACTAGCTCGCCCTCTAGCGGCCCGTGCTGCCGAAACCGCCCCGGCGCGAAGAGGCCGGCGCGACCGTCCCGGCGCGGAAGGCCGTCGGCACCTCCTCGACCAGGCGTACCTGGCCGATCCGGTCGCCGACCTCGATGCGGTAGCGGCCCTCGAAGAGGTACGTCAACGGCACCCGGACCTCGCCCGAGTAGTCGGAGTCGATCGTTCCCGGAGCGTTGACCATCAGGACGCCTTTTGAGCCGAGGCCGCTGCGGGGCCGAACCTCGAGGAAGGTGCCGGGAGGGCAGCGGACCTTGAGGCCGGTGCGCACGAGCGTGACCCGGCCGCGCTCGAGGTCGACCGCCTCCGCGCTCGCGAGGTCGAAGCAGGCGGAGCCCTCGGTCGCCCGCACCGGGAGCGCCGGGGGCCCGTCGCCGTCGGCCCGCTCGACCGTGACGGTGCGCGCACGCCGCGGCACGGGGCACCGGAACCCGGCGCTCTCTTTACGGTTCCCCGAGCGGCGGGCCCGGAGGCGCCGAGCCGTCCGCGGCCCCGGCCGTGGGACCGGAGCCTTCGGTCGACAACCAGCGGGCGATGAGCCGGCCCTCGGCGCGCCGCAGGACCTTGCCGAGCGCCGGTGGGCTTCGGCCGGACTGGCGGGCGAGGCGCGTCAGCGTGATCCGCCGAGGAACGGCGTAGTAGCCGAGCACCCAGGCCCGCGCGACGAGCGTCGCCTGGAGGGGCGTGAGGGCCGAGGTACCCTCTTCCGGCGCCTTCGGGTGGCCGCTCGCCCGCACGACCCGGTACGGGAACTCCTCGCGGTCGAGGCGTTTGAGGACCCGCCGGAGCGCGCGCTCCTCGCCGTGGAACGATGCGGTCACCGTCTCGGGAGTGAGGCGGAACGGCGAGGTCGGGGAGATCTCTCCGCCCGCGAGCGCGAGCCAGTGACGCAGGCGCTCGGGGTTGCGCTGCCGGACGAGGAGGATGTAGTCGCGCGTCCGCGGCCGCCGCTCGACGAGCTCGAAGCTCTCGAGACCGTAGATCGCCCGGATCCGGCGGGACTCCCGCTCGAGCTCCGTCGCGGTGCGCAGCGGCCCGCGGCTGCGCACCCGGAGGAGCTGGAGGCGCCAACCCTGTTCGAGGCGCAGCGTCTCGAGGAGCTCGACCGCCTCGTACTTCTCGAAGAGCCCGGGCGGGATCACGCCGAGGAGCGCGAGGTCGTCCGTCCGGAACTCGAGCGTGACCGACTGCACGGGAGGCGCCGAGCTTGGGTTCCGATATGAACCTTTGGCGGCCCGGACCGGAACCGGTCGCACCGGCGACCGCGGGCACTTAAGGGACGGGGCCCGAGGGAAGCGCGCCGCCCGTCCTGCGTTTAAGAACTCCCGACGCTCGGCGTACGGCATGGCGTTCGACTCCCTCGGGGAGTTCCTCGGCGCCCTCGAGTCGGCCGGCGAGCTCGTCCGCGTGCGGACCCCGCTCTCGCGCGACCTCGAGATCACCGAGCTGACCCAGCGGGTCGTGCGGGCGCGAGGCCCCGCGCTCCTCTTCGAGAACGTCCCGGGGGCGTCGATGCCCCTCGTCACGAACCTCTTCGGCACGCCGGCGCGGATCGCCCGGGCGCTCGGCGGAGAGTCGCTCGACACGGTCGCCGACCGCATCGAGCGCCTCGTCCACCTGCGACCGCCGTCGGGGATCCTCGGCGCCGTGCGAGACCTCTCGGGGACGATCGAGACCCTCTCCACCCTCCGATCGCTCGCACCGAGGCGCGTGCGCTCGGGGCCGTGCCAGGAGGTCGAGGAGACGACGGTCGACCTCGACCGGCTGCCGATCCTCAAGTGCTGGCCGCACGACGGCGGCCGGACGATCACGCTTCCGGTCGTGATCACGAAGGACCCCGACACGGGCGAGCCGCACACGGGGATCTACCGCCTCCAGCAGTACGGGCCCGACACCCTCGGCATGCACTTCCAGGTCCACCGGATCGGCGCGAACAACTACCGCAAGTGGGCCGCGCGCGGCGAGAAGATGCCCGTCGCGGCCGTGATCGGCGCCGATCCGGCGACCGTCTTCTCGGGGCTCGCCCCGGTGCCCGAGGGGATCTCGAACTTCGTCTTCGCGGGGTTCCTGCGCGGGGCGCCGGTCCCCCTCGTGCCCGCCCGCTCGATCGACCTCGAGGTCCCGGCGAACGCCGAGGTCGTGCTCGAGGGCTACGTCGACCCGACGGAGCGCCGGGTCGAGGGCCCGTTCGGCGACCACACCGGCTACTATTCGGCTCCCGAGCCGTTCCCGGTCTTCCACGTCACGCGCGTCACGCGCCGCGAGCGGCCGGTCTACCTCACCACGGTGACCGGAAAGCCCCCCACCGAGGACGCCGTGCTCGGCAAGGCGGTCGAGCGGGTCTTCAAGCCGGTGATCCGTCTCGTCCTCCCCGAGGTGGTCGACATGAACCTCCCGATGGAGGGACTGTTCATCAACGTCGGGATCGTCTCGATCCGCAAGGCCTACCCCGACCATCCCCGCAAGGTGATGCATTCGCTCTGGGGCCTCGGCCAGATGATGTTCGTACGCTACCTCGTCGTCGTCGACGAGGACGTGGACGTGCACGACCTCCGCGAGGTCCTCTACCGCGTCGGACTGCAGGCCGACCCCGAGCGGGACCTCGAGCTCTCGCACGGACCGGTCGACCAGCTCTCGATCTCGAACCCGGTCCCGAACCTCGGCGCCAAGATCGGCCTCGACGCGACCCGCAAGCGGCCGGAGGACGGCTTCCCTCGCCCGTGGCCCGAGGAGATCCGACCGGACCCGGAGACGGTCGCGCGGGTCGAGCGGGTGTGCCGGGAGGACCCCGACCTCGCCCGGCTCTTCGGTCGGTCGGGCTCGTGAACGCGCCCGCCGCTTCGTCGCGCGGCCCGGTCCGCGACCTCGGCCGGTTCCTCGAGATTCAGAACCTCGGCCTGAACCTGCCGTTCGCGCTCGCCTTCCTCGTCCTCGCGGCCGGGGGCCTGCCTTCCCCGGTCACGGTGGCTCTGGTCGTGATCGCGTTCGTCGCGGCCCGCAACGCGGGCCACAGCTTCAACCGCTACGTCGACCGCCGGCTCGACGCCGCGAACCCGCGGACCGAGCGCCGCGCGCTCGTCACCGGACGGTTCGCCCCCAGGTTCGCCCTCGCGTTCGCGGCGGCGAGCGCGGCGCTCCTCGTCGTCGCGGCGTACCTGCTCAACCCGCTCGCCTTCCTTCTCGCCCCGGTCGCGCTCGCGATCGTGCTGGGCTACAGCTACACGAAGCGGGTCACCACGTTCACGACGGCGTTCCTCGGCCTCGCCGAGGCCGTGACGCCGGCGGCCGTCTACATCGCCGTCCGCGGGACCCTTCCGTTCGACGCGCTCTGGGCGGTCGGCGGCCTCCTCGCGTGGGGGACCGCGTTCGAGACGGTCCATAGCCTCGGCGACGTCGAGAGCGACCGCGCGCTCGGCCTCTTCTCCGTGCCGGTCCGGCTCGGCGTGCCCGCGTCCGTGCGCCTCGTTCCCATCCTGCACGCGACCGCTCTCATCCTCCTCGCCGTTTACGGGCTCGCGATCCACCTCGACATCGCCTACTTCGCGGGGCTCCTCGTGGTCGCCGGGCTCGCGGCGTGGACCGACCGGGAGTTCGCCCGTCGCCCGACCGCCGCGCGCATCCCGTTCGAACGGCACTTCGCGCTCGGCGCGATCTTCCTTCTCGGCGTCCTCCTCGCGGTGTTCGCGCCGCTCGGGACCGGCGGGTTCCCGTAACCTCTCGAGAGGAGAGAGCGACCCGCCCGGCCCCGGTCCCACCCGTCCCCGAAGCAGGGGGCCACCGGCGAGGGCGACGTCCGTTTTTGGGCCGCCGACCCGGGCGGCCACTTCGGGGACGTCACCCACGATCCCGGCGGGACGCCCGGGCCGGACGGCCGGGTCGCCGCCCCGACGGAGCGGGAGGGGTCCGGCGAACGCGAGCGGCGAACTAAAGAGCCGAGCCGCGAACGGGGCTACCGAGACCATGCCGCAGGTGATGATCGGCCTGTCGAACCGCGATGCCCGGACGACGAACGAGGTCTGGCGCCTCGCGAAGCGTCACCTGAACCCCGCCGTGCGCCGTCGCATCGGATGGCGCGGGCGCTCGAGCTTCCTGCGAGAGCTCTTGCTCTACGGGTTCGAGAAGGCGAGCGCGGACCCGGCGGCGTTCCTCCAGGAGGTGCGGGACACCCACGACCCGCTCTTCGGCCGGCGCGGGCGCACGGAGGCGGGAGCCGAACGTCGCGAGTCGATGGTCCGGGCGTGGGAGGCGTTCTTCTCTTCGGCGGCTCCCGACGGTCGCCGGCGTCGATCCTCGACGAAGTCGGCGGCCGAGGAGTGACCCCCTTCGGACCGGAGAGGCGACGATGACGCGAACGCTCGAGCGGCTCGACGGCCTCGCCCTGCTCGGCCACGCGTCGGTCGGACGGCTTCGCTTCCCGACGCCGGGACTCCTCGAGAGCCGGCGTTCGGGCGAGGCGGGCTCGGGACCGTACCTGCGGTCCGCGCCCGCCCCCCCGGGCACGCGCCGGTTGCTTCTCGGGGACGGGGAGAACGAGCTCGACCTCGCGTTCCCGATCCTCGCTCCCGAGGTCGGCGGTGCGGGGACCGGCATCCACCCCGCGGGCTCCGGGACGCTTCACCTGCACACGCCGCTCGACCGCGAGGCCGTCGATGCGGCCCGTGCCCAACGGCCCGAGTTCCTCGTGCTCGGCAACGCCCGCGCGCTCTACGCGGACGGGCGCGCGCTCGTCGAGGCCCTGTCCGCGATACGGGCGGGGTTCGGCGCGGGCCCGGTCCTCTGGGCGCCCCGAGTGGCGCTCCCGCATCGGGTCGCCCTCCTCTTCTACCTCGGGATCGACCTCGTCGACACGACCGAAGGTCGTCGGGCGGCGGCCGACGGGATGTACCTCGACCCGGTTCTCGGCCCGCTCGAGGGCACCGTGGCCCGGTCCCGGGAGAGGTGCCCGTGCGACGGCTGCCGGGACCCCGCGTCCCTCGACCTCGACGCGCACGCGCGCCACGCCTATCGGTCCGCGGTCGCCGAGGCCCGGTTCGCGGCAGCGTCGGGACGTCTTCGCGAGCTCGTCGAATCGCGGACCGTGGCCGAACCGGCGATGGCGGAGTTCCTTCGGTACGCCGACCGCGACCTCGCCTCCGTGCTCGACGAGCGCACCCCCGTGACCGGCGGGGAGAGCCGCAATTACGTGCTGCTCGAGTCGCACCGACGGCCCGAGATGGCCCGGTTCCGACGACGCCTCCTCGAGCGGTACCGCCCTCCTGCGGCGAAGACCGTCCTCGTGCTCGTTCCCTGCTCCCGGACGAAGCCGTACCGAGCGTCGCGCAGCCACCGCCGCTTCCGCACCGCCTTCGAGGAGCTGCCGCACGTCGAACGGCTCCACGTCGTCTCGGTGAGCTCGCCGATCGGGCTCGTGCCGCAGGAGCTCGAGGACGTCCCGCCCGCCCGGCACTACGACATCCCGGTCACCGGTGAGTGGCAGGAGAGCGAGCGCCGCTACGTCCTCGAGGCGCTCGGACACCTTCTCGCCCAGGGATCGTACCGGACCGTCGTCGCCCATTTGGACCCCGAGGAGTACGGCTTCCTCAAGCCCCTGCTCTCCGACCCCGAGCGGCACGTCTGGACCCTCCGGGGAGACCGGACCACGAGCCCCGAAGCGATCGCGTCCCTGCGGAGTGCCGTCGCGCACGCCCTCGAGCTCGAGACGTCGGTCCCCGGCGGCCCGCTCGCCGTCGTCCGGCAGGAGCTCGCGGAGATCGCC
>JAJZGO010000080.1:0-1692 GCA_021798415.1 Thermoplasmata archaeon
GACCACGTTCCTCCCCCTGGCCTCCTCCCGGGGCCTCGCCGGCGGATGGAGGCCCCGGGGTAAACCCTTGTCGGCGAGTCCCGGCGAACGTGTCCTCGCGACGGCCGGATTCGGGGAACGGATTGGGGTTCTGTCCCATTCCGGTGTATCGGGCGAGGGATTTCCAGCTCGTCACTCCTCGGCGTACGGTGGATTCGAGGACATCTAGGACTTAGGACAGGAGTTAGATTGGGAAAGTATGAGCCGAAACGCCGGTGTCCCGCGTACAGTTGCAGAAGCGGCCGCGTTCTGGAAGCGTCACCGGTTGGCTCTGATTATTACCCGGGTGGCACTCGGGACCATAGCGGCCGCAGCGGCAGTCTATCTGGCCGGTCGGGCCGGACTTCTACAGGGCATCAATCCGTGGAACCTGCTTGGCGGCGTGCTCGCCGTGATCGACCCGGGTATAACCGTGGCCACCTTGTTGCGTAGCAGAGTCAAGCTGAAGCCCGTCATCCCGGCGGATGACCCGGGCCACTACGACCTCCCCTACGCGATCGAGGGTACGGAGGTTTCGCCGGGGGTGGAATTAGTCAGAGTTCCGGCCAAGGAAGTGCCGGGCACCTACCCATCGGGGGCCTCGCCTGTGTCGATTCAACGTTTCGCGTACCAGTGGACACGGAGGCCGGGTGAGCATCCTTTGAGCTTCTTCGAGTTCAAGATCGGACTAATCGGTGTGCGGGCGAGTCGGAATGACGCCCCTCAATGCGTCGCAAACATCGAAATCACCCCAATACGCGGAGAGAGTGAGATGCTCAAAGAGGGCGTTGCCCAGACGATTAGACACTTGAGTTGGTACTCAAACGACAAGGAAAACCAGCTGACGAAGACTGCCAGAGACGAACGGGGGCTGACTTACTTCCCCGAGTTCGATAGCATCCGGGAGTCGCGGACGCGAGGGCTCAATGCGTTCCTGTCGAATCCAATGGCTACAATCCACGAGGGCGAGACTGAGTACCTTATTCTGTTCTACATGAGGTGGGACTCCGACCGAGTTTTCATCGGAGGTGAACGGGAGGGTGAATACCTCCGCCCGACAACCAAGGACTGTCCGGTGGAGTTCGACGCAAAGGTCGAGGTGAAGGGTCTCTCTGCCCACACCGAGATTCGAGTGCGATGTACCGCGAGGTGGGACGTCCTGACGATGCGGCAGGTAGAATGAGCGTCCTAGTCCTTGGCGGCCCTAACCTCGACTTTTCCCCTCTTGATTTCGAACGTCAGCCTCCCCGGCCTCTCGAGATGGGCCATGACCGGCTTAGGGACGACCGTCTGGTATCCCCGCACGTCGTGGTAGGTGACGCTCACGGTGAAGATCGTGGCTCCCTCTTTCCATTTCGGCATCGGGAGGCTCAGGTGGTATCACCGTATATATGTTTCGGAGACCCAACGCCAATCACCGTAGATGCGACAGGTATAAGTATCAACGGTGATATGCCCTTAGTGATGACGCCGTGGAAAGACAGCCGAACGCCAGCCCTTGCGATTGTTGCGCGCGGAGATCAAATCGAAACGGTCTCTCCCACGGAGTTCTTGGTCCGGTCGCAAAGCCGGCCCGAGGTTCAGTACCGGGTAACGTCCGAGCGGAGCCGGTGGTCCTGCGGGTGCGGCTTCCACGTCGAAACCCGCGAGGCATGTATCCACATTCTCGCGGTT
>JAJZGO010000080.1:1702-6825 GCA_021798415.1 Thermoplasmata archaeon
GTGCCGGTTTTCAAGGGTCGAAGGTTTCGGTACCGGACTCCTGCCCCCCGTGCGAGAAATGCCGGTCGGCGGTCGTGGTACGAACCGGGGTTCGGCGCAACAAGAGCGGGGCAGTTCGCCGGTATCTTTGCCGCACCTGCGGTGCTTCTTTCTGCGGGAAGGAAGGGTACCTCAAGCGCCGCTCCGACCCGGAGCTAATCGCGAAGGCACTCGACCTGTATTTCCGCGGCGTCTCTCTCAGGCAAGTCGCCGCGCATTTCGGGCAGGCGTACGGCCTCTCGATTTCGCCGATGACCGTGTACCGTTGGATCACACACTACTCCAAGCTGGCCGCCGAGTGGATGGACCGGCAAGGAGGCAAGGTCGGGCAGACTTGGCACGTGGACGAACGGGTTGTCAACGTGAACGGCGAGCGCCGTTTCCTGTGGAATGTGATGGACTCCGATACTCGGTTCCTCCTCGCCTCGAAAATCAGCAAGGGGCGGGGCGTTCCCGAAGCGCGGGCCGCGTTAAAGGAGGCGAAGAGAGCCACGGCCGTCCTTCCCACCGAAATCCGCTCAGACGGCCTCCCCGCCTACCCGGAGGCCATCAAGCGAGAGTTCGGGCGCTACCGCCGGCCCGGCGATGCTCCGAAGGACCCGAAAGGCCCCGACTACAGCCCTTCGATGTGGAGCCCGCACAAGGTCGTGCCGAGCATCCGGGCGCCCGAATCCAACAACATCCTCGAACGGCTCAACGGGACCTCGAAGGACCGGACCAAGACCATGCGGGCGTACGACAACGACAAGGGTGCGGCTGCCCTTTCCGTCGGTTGGCAGGTCCACTACAACATGGTGCGGGACCATTTGGCGCTCGGAGTAACCCCGGCCGTTGCGGCGGGAATCGCGCCGATCCAGGGGTTCCGGTGGCGAGAAATCATCGACCAGTCAGTACGCCGAGGAGTGACAAACGCCGAAGAGGTTCCGGAATGTACCGATTAGGGGACAGAACCACGGATTGGTAATCTTCTTATAGTATAGCAAACATACTATTCGCGTACACCGAGAGGCGCAACGATGACGAAAGAGATCCAGAAGAGGGAGAGCCGAGTCGACCCGTGGAGCGACATGGACCGAGCGTTCGACGACATGCGGCAGCGCCTGTTCGACGTCTGGGGCATCCAACCGTTCGGGGCGCCGTTCCTGCCGGTCGAGGGTCACGAGACCGCCTACTTCCGCGCGGCGAAGACCGACGTGAGCGACACCGGCACGGCGTACAAGATCGTCGCCGAGATCCCGGGCATCCCGAAGGACCGCCTGGACATCCGCATCCGCGGCTCGACCGTCGAGATCCGCGGGGAGAGCGCGAAGGAGTCCGAGGAGAAGTCGACTAGCTTCGTCCACCGCGAGCGGACGTACGCCGGCTACTACCGCAGCCTCGAGCTCCCCGAGCCGGTCGTCGCGGCCCAAGCGAAGGCGAAGGTCGAGAACGGCCTGCTCGAGCTCGAACTCCCGAAGCAGAACCCGACCCCCTCCCAGTCCGAGGTCAAGATCGCGGTCGAGTAGGGCCGACCACCCTTTCCCCGCTCCGGGGCAAAACCCCCGGAGCCCCCCTTTTTTCTCTTTAGGCTCGCCCGGAGCGCCACGCGTCCCGGGGAGGCCCCCGAGAGCGCTACCCGAACCCGGGGATCGCTTTCGTATCGGTGCGGCCGCCCGGTCGCAGGGGAGGCTTGCGCAGCTCCTTGGGGCACTCGACCAGCCGCACGAGCGGGGCCGACTGCACGATGTACGCGGGAAGGCCCGTGTTCGGGTCGTTGCCCGCGCGCAGGATGTTCATGATCTCGAGCCGGACCTCGACGATCGACCCGTCCTTGAGCTTGAGCCGAAGCCGGCCGTCACCCTCGATGACCTGGTAGTCGACGATCTCGGCGTTCGAGAGGTCGGGAGGGGGCCCCCCCGGCGCCCCCATCATCGGGAGCCCCGAGCCGCGATCCGGGCCTTGAGAAGGGTTCGGGGGTCTTCGTTCCCGACGGTGAGCCCGAGCGAGACGCACGTCCCGATGACCTGGTTCATCTGCTCCTCGATCGTGCGACCGTAGAGGTCCTCGCCCTTCGCCTCCGCGATCCGCTTCACCGCGTCGAGCGAGACGTCGCCGATCACCTCGCCCTTCGGCTTCCCCGAGCCTTTCTCCTTCTTCGCCTCCTTGAGGAGGAGCGCCGCGACCGGGGGCCGGCCGACGACGAGGGTGAACTCGCGCGTGTTCGGGTCGACGCGCACGACCACCGGTACGCGCATCCCGGCGAACTCCCGGGTCTGTTCGTTGATCTTCTGGACGACCTGGCCGACGTTGACGCCGAGCGGGCCCAGCGCCGAGCCGAGCGTCGCGCCGGCCGCCGCCTTGCCGCCCTCGACCAGGATGCTCACTTCAACCGCCACTCTTCCCGCCTCCTCGTTCCAACATTCGTACGTGGTCGCCGCGGACCGTCACCGGGATCGGCACGACCGCCTCGATCAGCTCGACCGTGATCTCTTCCTTGGCCTGGTCGATCTTCTTGACGCGGGCCTTCTCGCCCTTGAACGGCCCCGAGATGAGCTCGACGATCGCGCCCTCGACGAACCCTTCGACCGTGATCTTCGGCACGAGGAGCGGCTCGACCTCCTTGAGGGTCGTCTCGCCCTCGACGAGGCCCCGCGCCTTGCGGATCCCCTTCAGCATCTCGCGCACGCCCTCGAGGCTCATTCCCTCGGCGAAGACGTAGCCGCGCAGCGCGCTCGGAACGAGGAGGGCGAAGACGACGTCGGCCTTTTCCTCGGCCCGCGCCAAGAGCGTGTCGGCGACCTCCCGTTCGTACCCGCGAGACGTCTTGATGGCGAGCACCGCCTGGCGGGCGACGCACGCGAGCGTGAGCTTGACCGGGGCCCCTCCGTCCGGCCCGGTCACGCCGAGGCGGACCTCAACGCGGTCGCCGTAGCGGACGCCGACCGGGGCCTCGATCTCGAACGAGATCGGCACGCCCGCGTTCGGAGCGAGCGGGACAAAGACCGTCTCCTTGCGGGCGAACAGGTTCGCCCGGGTCCTCTTGCCCGGGGGAAGCCAGGAGACCGGCCACTCGGCGCCCTCGCCCGGGTACGTCGACGTGAACACGACCTCGATCGTCAGCGACGCGGTGAGCGGCTCGGCGGCACGGCTCGTCAGGACCGCGGAGAGCGTCGTGATCGTGTTCGCGGTCACCTCGCGGGTCGTGTCGTCCGCGGCCCGGAGCGAGAGCTCCTTCGTGAGGTCGGGCTTCGCGACGACCACCGGCGCGGGCGCGGCCACCGGTACGGGCGCGGACGCGACCTCGGCGGGCTTCTTCTCGGGCGTCTGCGGGGGGCCGCCGGAGAGCAGCCCGATCCCCTCGTCCCCGGTATCATCGACCATGACTTCCTCCGCGCCTCGGGTCCTAGAGACCCTGGAGCCAGTTCGCCCAGATCCACGGCCCGGCCTGGGTGAAGAAGATGTACAGCGCGAACCCCACGAGCCCGATCAGGATCGCGCCGAGCCACGTGACTCCGAGGACCTTGACGTACTCCTCCGACGTCGGCCGTCGCGCCATCCGAAGGATGCGGCCGTACTTGCCGTGGCCGACGGTCCTCAGGCGCCCGTCGAACTGGTCCTGCGCGCGTCGCGCGCGGTCGAGGAATGCCATGCCAAGTTCCTACTTGACGACGTCCAGTTCCGGCCCGGACTTGCGCCCGGCGGCGACGCCGCTCGCCCCACCGAAAATCTGGGGGGATTTAACTCCGGTCACCACCAGCATGACGCGGATCGTGCTGTGCATCGTCGGGTCGACGGCGGCTCCCCAGATGATCCGGGCGGTCGGGCTCACGGCCTTCTGGACGACCTCGGCCGCCTTCTGCGCCTCGCTGACCGTCATGTCCGGCCCGCCGGTCACGTTGATGAGCGCGCCGGTCGCCCCGGCGATGTCGACGTGCAGGAGCGGCGAGTTGATCGCCTCGAGCACGGCGTCCTCGGCCCGGTTGTCGCTCTCCGACTCCCCGATGCCGATGAGCGCGACGCCGCCGCCCTTCATGATCGTGCGCAGGTCGTTGAAGTCGAGGTTCACGAGGCCCGGCCGGGTGATGATCTCCGTGATCCCGCGGATCGCGCGCGCGAGGACCGAGTCGGCGACCTTGAACGCCGTCTGGATGGGGAGGCGCGGCACGAGCTCGAGCAGGCGGTCGTTCGGGATCGTGATCACCGTGTCGATGGTCGAGCGCAGGCGCTCGAGACCCCACATCGCGTTCTCCTGGCGCACGAGCCCCTCCGAAGCGAACGGGAGCGTGCAGACCGCGATCGTGAGGGGGTTGCCGCCGCCCGCGTCCTTCGCGAGCTGGGCGACGACGGGCGCGGAACCGGTCCCGGTCCCGCCCCCCAGTCCGAGGGTGATGAAGACCATGTCCGAGTTCGCGAGCGACTTCTTGAGCTCCTCCTCGGCCTCGTGGGCGGCCTGCTCTCCGATCTGGGGGAGCGCGCCGGCCCCCAGGCCGCGCGTGAGGCGTCGTCCGAGCAGGATCTTGCGGGGCGCGTGGATCGTGAGGAGGTGCTGCGCGTCCGTGTTGCACGCGATCATCTCGGCCCCCGAGAGGCCCTCCTCGGCGAGGCGGTTGATCGTGTTGCAACCCCCGCCGCCGCAGCCGACGACCTTGATGTTCGTCTTCAGCGAAGCGAGGACCGCCTCGAGCTCGGCGTCGTCGTTGGACGGGGGCGGCGGCGCCTCGATGGCGCGTTTGCCTTCTCCGGGCAGGTGCGCAAGGATTTCCTGAGCGAGCGGTCGCATCACGGCGGGACTCCGTCCGGGGGAGCAGAGACTCCGTTATAAAGCGTTACGCCGCTACTGACGGCGGCCGTGGAGTACAGCGCGTGGGCTCCGCAGTACTCGCGCATCCGCGAGGAGTTCGGCTTCCCTTTCGAGCGCGAAGAGGAGGCGGCCCGCCTCCTCGAGTCCCTGTTGCCTGCGTCCGCACGGACGGACCCGCTCCGGCGGCTCCGTCCGCTCTTCGCGGGCCGTGAGGTGATCGTGGTGGGGCTCGCGCCGTCGGCCGGCCCGCCGCCGCTCTGGCGCCGGCCGGCCCGGGCACGGCCGCCGGCCCTCGTCTGCGCGG
>JAJZGO010000010.1 GCA_021798415.1 Thermoplasmata archaeon
GGGGAGGACGAGCTCCCGGCCCATCCCGCGCAGGACGTCGCGCACCTTCGTGCGCACGGTCGCGTTCTCGACCAGGAGCTTGCGCATTTCCTTGTAGTCGCCGTAGCTCGTCCCGCAGTGGATCAGCGGGAAGTGGTCGGTCTCGTACGCCCGATGGAAGTTGCGCGCCGCGACCGCCGCGAGCGCGACCGGGTTGGAGGTCGCGGTCCCGTGGTAGTTCCAGGCCGTGCACGAGGTCTGGTGGGGCTCGTTGAGGTACGAGCGTCCCGTCTCGTTCATCAGCCAGAGGAGCGAGGCCGGGTACCCCGGGATGTTCCCGCACTGGCCGCACGACTTGTGGTGCCAGAGACGGTCGGTCGGGATCCGCTTCGTCCAGCCGAAGAGCGTCGACGCGGAGACGGGACGGTTCTCCGGCCGGATGCGGTGGATGATGATCTCGCCCTTCGCCTCGAGATGTTCCATCTCCTCCCGGACATCCACGACCTTCTTGCCGGTCCCCTTCTGGCGCTGCGTCCGTTCCTCGACGACCTTGCGGATCTCGCTCGCGCTCAGCATCGAACCGTGCTCACCCCGTGAACGTCGCGACCGGGCCGTGCATGCCGGCGAGCTCCGTGCGGAACCGCTCGCGGGCCTCCTCGAACTCCTCTCGACGCTCCTCGATGATGTCGATCAGCATCTCGGTGAGGTCCGGGTCGAGGCCGCGCAACATGTCGAGGACCCCGGTCTCCTCGTAGATCCGGAACAATTCGAGAGAGGTCTGGACCGACACCTCCCAGGACGAGCGCGTCGTGTGGAGAACGTCGCTCGGGATCGCCCGGCGCATCACGTCGGTGCCGACGTCCCAGACCTTGTCCGACCCCGTGGCGAACGGACCCCAGTCCCGGAAGAAGTCCGGCTGGATCATGTCCGAGGAGACCTGGGTCCCCACGGTCATGAGAAGGGTGAGCGAACGGCCGAACGGCGCGAGGACCTTGCGCGTCGACTCGAGGCCGTGGATCACCGAGAGCTCCCGCATGACGCTGATGATCCCCGCGATGTCGTTGCCGAACCGGCAGCGCATGTTGCAGGTGTAGCACTGGCAGCACGCCCAGATCTTCTCCTGCATCGCGTCCCAGAGGGTCGTCGCGTCGCCGTTCTGCGCGATCTGGAGCATCTCGCGAGGCGAGAAATCGTAGAAGCGCGCGGCGGGGCAGCCCGTCGTGCACTCCCCGCAGTTGAGACAGCCGAGAACGAACTCCCGATGACGTGGGTCGGCCCGGAACTCTTCATAGATCGTTTCGGCGACCGTCCGCTCCTCGGGCGAGGGCTTGCGTCGCCCCGTGAGCTCCATCGCGGGCGGCGAGGCGGCCTCTTCCTCGGTCAGCGAGAGGATGCGCCTCGGAAGATGCGCGACGATGCTCATGTGGCGCTCAGGTGGACAAACGTCCAATAGGCTGTCCGTGATAAGGATTTGCACGGGCCCGCTTTCGGGATCGTCCCGCGCGACGTTCCGGCGTCATCGAACCGCGACCTTGGAAGCGGAGCGGGCCGACGGCGCCGGCTCCCCCACCGGGTGCCCCGGTCGCTCCTTGTGGACGCGTGCGATGTAGATCGGACGCACTCCGTCCACGCCGGGGATCCTCGAGAGCGAGTCGATGAGCTCTTCCGTCGCCCGCTCGGAGACCGTCGACGCGAACGCCATCAGCTCGGACGACCCGGTCATCTGGAACAGGTAGCAGACGCTCGGCGCCTCGGCGACCGCGCGGGCCACTTCGTCCACGCCCGCCCTCGTTCGGTCGCGGGGCGCGACGAAGAGGACAACGCAGTGGGGCGAGCGGCCCACGGCCGCGAGACGCTGCACGCTCACGAGCGGAACGAATCCCTGCAGGACGCCGAGGCGTTCGAGAGCCCGTACGCGACTGCTGACGGTGGTGACGCTCGCGCCCACGCCCTTCGCCACCCGACGGAGCGAGGCTCGCCCGTCCGTCTGCAGCGCCCCCAGGATCGCGACATCGAGCGGGTCGAGAGGCTCGGTGGGCCCGCGGTGCCGACCGCGTCGGACGAGCGGAGTCCGGGTCGGGCTCGAGGGCTTCGAGCCCGGCTCGGCCGGTTCCGATAGCGTCGGCATCGACCGGGTCGCCCTCATGGCGCGCCTCCGGACTCCTCTCGGGCCTCGTCGTCGACCGCGGCTCGGAACCCCCGACCCTCACGGTACTCCCGGAACGGCGGCTCCACCTCGTTCACGGGATCGTGGAGAATCTGCTGCTGGAAGCCGCAGAGCCGACAGGCGTAGAGCGCGACCATCTCAGAGTCCGCCACCCGCCGATACCCGACGCCTCCGCACTTCGGGCACGGCTCGTCGCTTCGAGAGCCGAAGGCGAGCACCTTGGCGTTCATCTGGCGGTCGAAGTCCTGAGGGTCGGGAAGTGCGCCGTCCTGGGGGGTTTCCGCCATCGGCCGCGCCGCATTGAGTGTCGGGCCCATAATAGGTGTTTCCCCGAGCGGTCCGGGGGGCGCGCGGTCCCACCCTCGCGGCCGGGGTACGTGGGCGGCCTCCCCGCACCGCGCTCGCGCGGTCGGGTCGGCAGTCGATATAACCCACGCCCGGCTGGCCACGCCAGGCGATGGCATGATTCCCGAACCGCACGGTGGCCGCCTGGTGAATTGCGAGGTCTCTGACTCGGTGCGCGAGCGTCGCGAGGCCGAGGCCCGCGACCTGCCCCGTATCGCGCCGTTCGTGGACCAGGTCTACGACGCGGAAAAGATCGGCCTCGGCGCGTACAGCCCGCTCGACGGGTTCCAGGACCGGGCGACGCTCGAGTCGATCCTCTCGACGAATCGGCTCGAGAACGGTCTCCCCTGGACCATGCCGATCCTGCTGGCCCCGACCGGCCGGGAGAACGACGCCGTGGTCGAGAGCGTGCGCCCGGGCGACGAGGTCGGCCTCGTCGACACGCACGGGCGGTTGTTCGCGATCCTGAAGCTCACCGAGAAGTACCGCTTCGACCGGGGCCGCTTCGCCGAGGTCGTCTACGCGACCCGGGACCCCAACCACCCGAACGTCGCGGACGTCCTCGCCGGCGGAGAGACCGCCCTCGCCGGGCGCATCGAGCTCCTCCGCCGCCTCGACCACCCGACGGGCCCGTTCGAGATGAGCCCGGCCGAGGTCCGCGCCGAGTTCGCCCGTCGCCACTGGCAGAGCGTGGCCGCCTATCAGACCCGCAACGTCCCGCACACCGCCCACGAGTACCTCCAGCGGTGCACCCTCGACCGCGACGACGTCGACGGGCTCTTCGTCCACCCCGTCCTCGGCCGCCTCAAGAAGGGCGACTACCGCCCGGAGGTCATCCTCGAGGCATACCGCGTGCTCGTCCGGAACTACTACCCGGCCGACCGGGTCCTCCTCGCGTCGCTGAGCATCACGATGCGCTACGGCGGACCCAAGGCTGCGCACTTCCTCGCGACCATCCGCAAGAACTACGGCTGCGGCCTCTACATCGTCGGCCGCGACCAGGCGGGGATCGGCAAGTACTACGACCCCTTCGCAAGCCAGCGGATCTTCGACGAGCTCCCGCTCGACATTCGGGCGCTCAAGTACGCCGAGACGTTCTTCTGCCGCGACTGCGGGTGGATGGCGACCCCCAAGACGTGCGCCCACCCGGTCGAGCATCGCCTCGACACGAGCCAGACCCGGATCCGCAACGCCCTCTCGAAGGGAGAGAAGCTCCCGCTCGAGATCCTCCGTCCCGAGGTCGCGGCGATCCTCTCGAGAGGCGACGCCCTCCTGGACGGGTGACGGCTTCCGCGACTCCCCCCGTTCCTCTGGAGCGGGGACTCTAATACTCGGTCCGGAGCCCCCCCCACCGGCGGTGGTCGGATGGCCTCTCGGTCGCCTTCCCAACGAAACGCTCACTGGTTCCGTTCGACGGTCGTCTACGAGGTCGTGCCCCGCTCCTTCCGCGACGCGAACGGGGACGGGGTCGGCGACCTCGCCGGCGTGACGGAGAAGCTCGACTACCTGGCCGACCTCGGCATCGGCGCGATATGGCTCCTGCCGTTCTACCGGTCGCCCTGGCGCGACGAAGGCTACGACATCGCCGACCACTACACGGTCGACCCGTCCCTCGGCACGGTCGCCGACCTCGACCGCCTCGTCCACGAGGCCCACGCCCGCTCGATCCGCGTCCTCGGCGACCTCGTGACGAACCACGTCTCCCTCGAGCACCCGTGGTTCCAGGAGGCGCGGCGGGACCGCGCGTCCCCGTACCGGTCCTGGTTCCTCTGGTCGGACACCGCCAAGGAGTTCTCGCGCAGCCGGGTGATCTTCCGGGACTTCGAACGGGCGAACTGGACCTGGGACGACGTCGCCGGTCAGTACTACTTCCACCGGTTCTACGCCTTCCAGCCCGACCTCAACTACGACTCGCCCGAGGTCCACGCCGAGATGCTCCGGGTCGCCCGGTTCTGGCTCGGCCACGGCCTCGACGGCTATCGCTGCGACGCCGTCCCCTACCTCTACAAGCGCGAAGGGACACGGTGCCAGAGCCTCCCCGAGGTCCACCGCTTCTTCCGCGAGCTGCGCGCGATGATGGACGCCGAGTTCCCGGGCTCGGTCCTGGTCGCCGAGGCGAACCAGTCGGTTCCCGAGACGGTGCCGTACTTCGGCGACGGCCACGAGTTCCAGATGGTGATGCACTTCCCCCTCATGCCGAACCTCTTCCTCGCGTGGGGGGAAGGCGACCCGCGACGGGTCCGCCACGTCCTCCGGGCGACGCTGCCGACGCCGAACGGCTCGGCCTGGGCGTACTTCCTGAGGAACCACGACGAGGTCACCCTCGAGCAGACGAGCGACGACGAGCGCGAGATGTTCCTCTGGCTCTACGGGCGGGACGACCGGACCGTCATCAACGGCGGGATACGTCGCCGGCTCGCGCCGATGCTGGACGGCGACGACGCGAGCGTCCTCTTCCTCACCGCGCTCGTCCTGAGCCTTCCCGGCACCCCGTTCCTCTACTACGGCGACGAGATCGGCATGGGCGACCGCCCCGACATCGCCGACCGGGACGGCGTCCGGACTCCGATGCAGTGGACGAGCGGCCCGTCGGGCGGATTCTCGACGTCGACCCCCGATCGGCTCGTCCGGCCCCCCGTCATCGACCCGAAGTACGCTCCCGACGCTCGGAACGTGGCCGACCAGGCCTCGCGTCCGGGCTCCCTCCTCTCCCAGGTCCGCCGGCTGATCGCCTGGCGGAAGGCGCACCCGGCCGAGGCGGTCGGGGACGACTTCTCCCGGTCCAACGGCGAGGGACCGGGGGTCCTCGCCTTCTCGCGGAACGGCGGGTCGACTCGGACCCTCCACATCTACAACTTCTCGCGCGACGCGGCGAGCGGGAGCCTGCGGCTCCCCCGGGCGCTCGAGCCGGCGGTCCTCGAACCGGGCCCGGGCGAAGCGTCGTGGACGCTCGCCGAGGGCCGACTAAGCTACCGGATCCAGGGCCGCTCGTTCGCCTGGTTCGCCGCCTCGACGGGCCCGAAGTAGCGGCCCGCCTTCTGCTACAGTGGGGCGGCCCCGGCTCGACGGGCTTCGAGGGGGGCACGGTCGGGTCGGTCCGGTGGACCCTGGCCCATGAGCCTCTGCCTCCGGGACGGCGGGCCGACCGGGGTGCCGGCTACCGTGGCCGGGCCGGGGCGCGCGCCATCTCCGCCGCGCCGACGAGCGCCGCATCCTCGCCGAGCCGGGCGCGCACCACGCGGGCCCCGGCGGCGGACGGCTGGCACCGGGCCCGGATCGCGGACTCGATGACCGGAAGGAAGGTCGGCATGCCCGCGACGAGTCCGCCCCCGACGATCAGGAGCGACGGGTTGAACGCGTTCACGATCCCGACGACGCCGTCCGCGAGGTACCGCTCGGTGTCGCGCACGAGCCGGCCGGCGAGCGCGTCCCCGGTGCGGTGCGCGAGGAAGACGGTCTGCGCGGTGATGGCCTCGACGCGGCCCGCCCGCTGCACGAGGGCGGTGCCGGCGGCCGCATCGAGCCGGACGGCCTCCTGGGCGCGCTCGGCGATCGCCCAGCCGCCCACGTACGCCTCGAGACAACCCCAGTTGGGGCAGTGGCAGCGACGTCCGCCGACCACGATCGTCATGTGGCCGACCTCGCCGAGGGCGTGGGTGCCGCCCTCGAGGAGCCGGCCGCCGACGACCGCGGAACCGCCCACCCCGGTGCCGAGGGTGAGGCAGAAGACGTCGTCCACTCCCTTGCCGGCGCCGAGGCGCCACTCGGCGAACGCGGCCGCCCGCGCGTCGTTGACGACGTAGACGGTCCCTCCGAGCTCCGCCGCGATCCGGCGAGCGAGGGGGACGTCGCGCCATCCGAGGTTCGGCGCGTGAACGACGGTGCCCGTGCGCGGGTCGACCTGCGCCGCCACGGCGACGCCGATCGCCTTCGGCGGCGCCGCCGCCTCGTCGAGGCACGCGCGCGCACTGCGCACAAGCGAACGGATGACCCCCCCGGGTCCGTCGTTCGCGTGCAGGTGCCGTCCGCTGTGGTGGACGATCGTGCCGTCCGGGGCGACGAGCCCGCTCACCACCTTGGTCGCCCCGAGGTCGATCCCGAGCACGAGCGACCCGGGCGCACGACGGCCGGGGGACCTACTCCTCGGAGATCCCGCCCGGGTGCTCGGACTCGGCATACTTGTGGACCACGTCAACGAACGTCGAGTGCGACCAGGTGAGCGGGGTCGCGCTCTTGGGCTCTCCGGTCGTCCGGTCGATCTGTTCGGGGAGGAGGCGGGTGGGGGTCGCGTGCGCGGCGACCCACTCGATGAGCTCCCGACAGCGGTCGCGCTCGCCCAGCCGAAGGCGGGCTTCGGCCAGCCAGAGCGTGCACACGAGCCACGGGTTCTCGTGCCCGTAGTATTCGTCCCCTTCGTACCGGGCGAGGCCGCCCACGCTCCGGTTCCAGAGTCGCGACTCGATCGCGTCGACCGCCCGACGCGCCCGTGGGTCGGTCCAGGGAACGAGGCCGAGCTTGAGCGCGAGCAGGATCGAGGCGTCGATGCGGTCGTCGCGCGGGGCGAGGGAGCGGACGAACCGTCCGTTCTCGTCGTCCCAGAACTCGGCGACCGCGGCCGCCCCAATCTCCCGAGAGGCGGTCCTCCATGCGGACCCGTCTTTGCCGAGCTCCGTCGCGATGCGCGAGGCTCGCTCGAGAGCGTGCACGACCGCGGCGGTCGAGTAGGCGTGCGTCCCGAACCGCTCTTCCCAGAGGTCGAAGCTCGGCGACGGGAGCCGTGCGGGACCGTTGCGGAACCCCGCGAGGAAGTTCGCCGCGTCCTTCGCGAGCGGCCAGTACTCTAGGAGCATGTCGGGGTCCGCGCCGCGTTTGAAGTGGTGCCAGGTCGCCGCGATGACGGTCGCGGTCTGGTCGATCTGCAGGTGCGGCGGCGGGTGCCATGTGCTCCCGATCTCCCCGTCCGGGAAGTGCCGGTGGAAGAACGAGCCGTCGGGACTCTGGCACTGGCGGGCGAAGTGGAGGAAGCGGGACGAGTTCTCGTACAGGCCGGCCTCGTCCATCGCCTTCGACACGTAGCCGCCGTCCCGCCACCAGCAGTAGTTGTACGTGTCCCCGGCGGCGACCAGCGACCGGGTGTCGGGGGATGCGATCACCGCGCCCGTGGACCCGATGCAGTGCCGCAGGAGGAGGACGCTCATCCGGTATACCTTTCGTCCGAGCTCGCTCAGTCCGTCGGGCGGGTTCGGGAGGCGACGCTGGACCCACGTCGTCCAGAACGCCTCCGACTCGCGGACGAATCGGTCCGGGCCCCCGGCCTGGACGTACTCGTGGACCCGGCGCGTCGCCGGCAGGCTTCTCCCGACCGCGAGGAAGAGCCGGATCTCGGTGTCCCGGTCGGCCGTGGGCTCGATGTCCCACTCCATGACGCTGTCCGCGGCGCCGTGGGCGACCGGACGGCCCTCGAGCCGCCCGTCCTCCGCGTCGACGTACGTCCCGCGCAGGCCCTTCAGGGTGTGCTCGCCGCAGACGGCCCGGGCGAAGTGCGGCTCGGAGAAGAACTCGAAGAAGAATCCCCGCTTGTAGTGGACGAGCGACTCGGTCGAGTCGTCGACGAACGCCGTGTCCTGGTACATCGACTCGGCGATCTGGAAGGCGTGGTAGGCGAAGAGGCGCAGCGGGCGGGGCGGGTCGGCCCGAACCCGAATGACGCGGGTCACGAGGTCGTGGTTCGGGTGGATCTGGTCGCGGACGGCGATGCGGATCCCGTGCCCCGTCCAGACGGATTCGGGGAGATGGCCGGGGCCGAACGGCTCCTGCTGGATCTCGTAGCCGTTGCCGCGGCGCAGCCACGCGAACCGGGACTCTCCGACGTCGTAGAGGCCGAGACGGGCTTCGCGCAGCTG
Organism: Thermoplasmata archaeon; assembly: GCA_021798415.1. GTDB lineage: Archaea > Thermoplasmatota > Thermoplasmata > Lutacidiplasmatales > UBA184 > Lutacidiplasma. The sequence goes on from JAJZGO010000010.1 coordinate 8,395, forward strand.
CTGGTACTGGCCCGGGTAGGGGTAGAAGAGCTCGTTCCAGTCGCCGTTCTCGTTGACCGTGACCAGAAGGCGGCCGTTGCCCGTGATCTGCGTGATCATCGGTCGTGAATCGGGCGCCGAACGCCCCGAAGCTCGGATTCCATCGGTCGGCGGGTGGGGGCGCACGGGCCCATAACGGTTCGGTTCGAACCCCCGGGGGGTCGGCGACGGCCGGCGGCGGTCGTCGCCGCACGCTCCGGTGGGCACCGAAAGGTCCCTCTACCTCCCCGTACTCCGGGAAACGATGACGACGACCCACGAACTCGACCGCATCGTCCGCCGCCAGCACCTCCTGAAGCACCCGTTCTACGCGGCTTGGTCGAACGGAACGCTCCCGCTCTCGACGCTCCGGCAGTACGCCCAACAGTACTACCACTTCGAGTCGAACTTCCCGCGGTACGTCGCGGGAGCGTATGCGCGGCTCTCGCGCCCCGAGGACCGCCGGGTCTTGCTCGAGAACCTCGTGGACGAGGAGGGGCGCTCGCCGACCCATCCCGAGCTCTGGTCGCGGTTCGCGCGCTCGCTCGGGATACGGCGTCTCGCGGCGCCCCCGGGCCCCGCGACGGTCGACCTCCTTCGGGCGTACGAGGGCGAGACGGTCACCGGCACGATCGGGTCGGCGCTGGGCGCGCTCTACGCCTACGAGTCCCAGTTCCCGGACGTCGCGCGCGAGAAGTCCCGGGGGCTCCGGGCCTTCTACGGTCTGCGGTCGGCCGACGCCCACGCCTTCTTCCGGGTTCATGTGACGGCCGACGTCGCCCACTCGGCGGCCGAGCGCCGCCTGCTCGGACGGTGCCTGCGCGGCGACCCCGAAGCGGGACGCGACGCGGAGCGGGGCGTGCGCCGGTCGCTGGACGCCTGGTGGTCGTTCCTCGACGGCTTCGCGCGCTGAGGCCGACCGGAGGGGACCGTCGCCGTCACTTGAGGACGGGGACGCCGAGCCGGTCGAGGGCGCGGCGCCTTAGGTCGGTCAGCGCGTTCATGTAGTTCGCGTAGGCGTCGTACGGGCTCTCGTAGCTCGAAAAATACTGGTGGACGCCCTGGTCGGCGCCGTGGCCGCTCACGTACATGTAGTAGAAGTGGTCCGAGGTCAGGAGCTTCCTCCAGTCCTCGAGGACCGCGGGGTCCGAGGACCGTCGCGCCACGACCCCGACCTTCTTCGCGGCCTCGAAGGCGGAGCGCTGGAGGTCGTTGCCGAGCCAAGCCCCGAGGTCGCGGTTCTGGTCGGCCCAGCTCATCGTCACGGGGACGCTCAACGGCGCGCGCGGGTGCCCCGCGATCGCCTCCTCGACCGTCGCCCACTCGAGGTGCGGGTGGTGGGCGACCTCGGATGGCAGTGCGCTCAGGAACTCGAGGATCCCCGTGCGGGCGGCGTGGTGCTCGCCGAACGTCTCGAAGTCCATAAACAGACCGACGACCTCGCCCGGGGTCGCGGCGAGCCAGCGGGCGTACTTGTCGGCGGTGAGCGGGTGCTCGGACCACTCCTTGGACGAGAACCGGAACCCAACGTCGTCGCTGAGCCGGTAGTGGCGCAAGAGAAGGTTCACGGTCGGTGCCGAGGCCGCGCAGTAGCGGTACGTGGGCGGCTGGCCTCCGAGCACTCCTTCCCAGCCTTCGGCGAGCATGCCGGTGAAGCGTTGCGATTCCGCGAACCGCGCGAGGTCGTCGGAGTACGCGAGCTCCGTCATCCGCAGCACCGACGGCCTCGCGCCGAACTCGCGCTCGAGCATCGCCCGGTGCTGGGCGACCTCCTCGGCGAGCTCGGGCGGCGGGACGAGGAAGGCGAGCGAGTGGTAGTACGTCTCGGCGAGGAGCGCGACGCGGCCGGTCGCGTAGAGGGCCCGCAGTCGCTCGATCACGTCCGGCGCCGCGAGGCGGGCCTGCTCGAGGAACGTCCCCGTGATCGAGAGGCTCAGGCGGAAGCCGGGGTGTTCCGCGAGCGCTCGGGCGAGCCGATCGAGCGCGGGCCGGTAGCAGCGTTCGGAGATCCCCCGGAAGATCGCGAGGTTGCGCTCGAGGTCGAAGTACGACCGCCCCGAGCCAAGGTCGAGGAACCGGAAGCGGGCGAGCCGCCACGGCTGGTGGAGGTGGAGGTAGAGGACTATTTTCATACAACACCCCCGGCGCGGAGACCCCCCAACTTGTTGGGGGTTGGAGCGCGGTACGCCTCCGCCCGTTTCAACGGCCGGTCGTTGACCAACTCAGAGAAGAGGTCCGGCCACCGCCCCGCCCACGCGCTCGCCCTCCGGTTCGGAGGGACGTGGTTCCTCAACAGCACCGGCGTTCCGGTCGCGTGCAACCCGTCGCTCACCCCAGCAGAGACGGAACCGGCGGACGTCGCGAGCCGACGGGTGCCGACCCGGGTCGAACTCCGGCGGCTCGTGGATTCGCTCACGCTCCGAGACCGGGTCATCGTCTTGACCCTCGCCTCGAGCGGGATGCGGGTCGGGGTGATCGCCTCCGACGACGGATCGGACGGGCTCAGGATGGAGAACCTCCCTGACCTCGACCTCAAGACCGGGGAGTTCAAAGCGAAGCCTCCGCTCGTCTCCGTTCCCGCCAGGCCGAGCAAGAACGGGAAACCGTACATGACGGCTCACTCCGCCGAGGCGGCCGCAAAAGGGGTCGCCAAGATGCCGGTAAACCACACGAAGTCCCTCGTGGAGTCGGACGGGTCCGTTCCGCAGTAGGACGAACCGGATGCCGCTCGGTCGTCCTCGGCAGCAACGGGGGTTCGACGATACCCTTTGCGAGAAGCGACGGACCGACGCCGGCCTCGGACGGATGGGGGAGAGGTCGACCGGCGGGTCGAACGAGCGCTGAATCACGATGTCGTGCAAAAGCGTCCGAGCCTCGTGGGGGTCCTCCGTCGAGGGGAGTACGGCGCCGCGGGACGGATGCGGCTCGCTCTGGGAAGGGTCGGCCGAGACGACGCCGGCGGGGCCGGGCCCGCGGCCCGAAAGCTTTCCGACACGGTCGAAGCCCTCCGACAACGGAGTGGGGAGGAGCGGACGGAGGCTCACGAGAGGGAACGAGCCGAGCGGTTCGATGGGCGAGAGGACGGAGACAATCCTTAATATCGACCGATGGTCTATATCGCTCGCATGCCGATTACCGACGGCCTGACCGTCCCGGGCTCCTTCCTCCGGATCTCCGAGAAGGTCGGCGACGAGCCGTTCGCCCCGAGGGACGTCGAACCGATCCTGGGCCGGGGGATGAAGACCTACGGGGAGCTAGCCCGGCTCGCGAAATTGGGCTGGTTGTTCCGTGTCGGGCGCGGCCGGTACGCTACCGTGGATCCGTTGGTCCGGTTGACTCCAGGTGCCGAGCGGGGGATCGCCCGCTACCGGTCGAGGTGCTGGTATCCCGTCCTTCAGCGGGCCGTGGGGGGTATCCTGCGGACCTTCTCCCGGCGTCTCGGTGGCGTCGTCCTCTTCGGTTCGATGGCGAGAGGAATGGGCGGCCGGGACAGCGACATCGATCTCCTGCTGTTCGTGGATCGCCGTCCCCGGTCGGCGTACGAGGAGGTCCGTTGGAAGGCACCCGCGGTCGCGTCGTGCGGTCCGCTCGCGGAAGCGGAGTACGAGAGGAGCGGTCACCTCCACCGCGTCCAGCTCGTCCTGGCCGTCGAAGAAGCGTTCGGCCGGCCCGGGTTGCTCATGCCCGACGTCGTCGAGGACGGGGTCATCCTCTTCGACCCGGATCGCATCGTGGCTCGCGGATTCGCCCTCCTCCGCCGGCGCTTCCGCGAGAACGGGGTCCGACGCGTTACGCTTCCGGGCGGGGCGACGTACTGGGAGAACCCGCTGCTGGCGGAGGCATGACCCTGGCCCCGAGACTCGTGGCCGACCTCTTCGATCTCGCACGACAGTCGCTCGAGGGCGCGGAGGATGCGCTCCGGCGGAAGAACTATCTCAACGCCGTGATCGAGACCCAGAGGGCCGTCGAGTACTCTACGAAGGCGGCGCTCGTGGCCGTGGGCGTGGGGCCGGGAAGGCAGCACGACACGTCACCGGTCCTCCGCTCGGCGCTCAGGACGCACAAGTTTCCGGCGGCCTACTCGGCGAAGGTCCTGGGATGGGCGAGTGCGTCTACGGACATCGAAGGGGTCCGGGAGGTGGCGAGCTACCCCGACGCCCAGGGAGCCGTGTCGAGGGACCAGCTCGTGGACCCCGACGAGGCCGGCCGCTTCGTGGAAATGGCGAAAGACGTGTATGAGGGCGTCGGGCAGTTGCTCCGGTCGCTGTCGGTAGAGGATCCGACCGCCGAGGGAAAGCATCCCCGTCGCGAGTAGAACTCAGGAAGGGGCCACAGGGCCCTTCGGGTCGACGTCCCACCCCGAGCCCTGGTCCGTGCCCCTGACTTCTGGACGGCGCATCCGCCTCCTTCGCGCCCCTATGCACCGCCCTAGCCTTCGCCGTCTTTCAGGAACTGCTGACAGCCGGGATCCTCTGACCCGCCCGCCGCACTGTCATCGCAGGATCCGGGGCGGCGGTCGCGTGCGCCGTCGGCCCCACGACGCCTACCACCGGCTCCTCCGCATCGCCGCGTGGCCCCTCACCCGGGTCCCGGGAGGGGTCGCGAAAGCGCGATACTCCCCCGGGACGACCCTCAGAGAGGCACCCCTCGAGCGACCATCGCCTCGAGGTAGATCACGACCGTCTCCCGGGCGCGCTCGGGCCACCCCTCCTTGAGCGCCTCCCAGCGGCCCTGGTCGCCCATCGCCGCGCGGAGCGTCGGGTATTCGAGGAGCTCGGCGATGCGGCTCGCGAACTCCTCCACGTCCCAGAAGTCCACGCGGAAGATCGAGGAGCTGATCTCGGCGACGCCGCTCGTCCTCGAGACGATCGTCGGAACGCCGGCCGCCATCGCTTCGAGCGCGGCGATCCCGAACGGCTCGACCACGGACGGCAGCACGAAGACCGAAGCGCCGGCGAGCAGGAGCTCGCGCTCCTCTTCGGAGACCCGGCCCAGAAACATCACGCGGTCGCCGACCCCGAGCCTCGCGGCGAGCTGGAGCAGGCGCGGGTACTCCGGGCCCTCGCCGGCGACCACGAAGAGGGCGTCCGGGACGACCGGGACGACCCGGGCCGCCGCTTTGAGGAACGTGTCGACGCCCTTCATCGCGGCGAGGCGGCCGACGTAGAGGACCACGCGCGTCTTCGGGTCGATCCGCTCGAGCCGCTCGGTCGGCCGGACGGCGTTGTAGATCACCCGCACCTTGCTCGGGTCGGCGTGGTAACGATCGATGAGTTGCTGGCGAAGGTGCCGGCTGACCGCGATCACGCGCAGCGCCGCGTCGACGCCCGCCTGCTCCCGCGCGAGGATGTGTTCCCACGGGTGACCGAGCGACCGGTCGTACTCGGTCGAGTGGACGGTCATCACGAGCGGCCGACCGAGGCGGTTCGCGAGCTCGCGCGCGCCGAGCGTTCCGAACCAGTCGTGAACGTGGACCACGTCCACCGGTCCGAGGTCGCGGAGTCCGCCGACCCAGGCGTTGTACCCGTCGGTCGCGTTCTCGAACGGGCTGTCGAGGGACGCGCCGGACCAGTACGCGGGCGGATACCGTCCGACCGGGTCCCCGACGGGCTCGCCGGGAAACCGGAACGTGACGCCGTCGACCGGGGTGAACGGTCCGGCGAACGGCGTGAGGAAGAGCACCCGGTGACCGAGGCGCGTCAGTTCGCGCGTGATCTCGTAGGAATGCACGCCGAGCCCCCCGGTGTGACTCGGAGGGAACTCCCAACCGACCATCACGATCCGCAGAGGTCTCGTGGCGCGCTGGGGCCCGCCCGTCGCGCCGGCTTCGACCGTCCGTGCCACATGACGTGCCGCGGGGTCGAGCGTCCCCGTGGAGTCGAGGGCCTCGGGGGTCTCCTCGGGGCTCTCGCGTCGCACGTGGGGCCGTTCCCGTCCGCGACCGGAATGCCGGCGCCGCCGGGTCGCCGGACGACGGGAGGAACGTGCCGCGCGTCGGCGACTCGGACTCATGCGCTCAAGGTTCTCCGGGAAGGGCTCCGCTAGCCCAAGACTTGAGAGGCAGATGAAAGCGTGCCCCGCCCGTCGGCTCCGGACGGGGGCGACGGGCCGCGCACGGTTCGCGCCTCGCGCGGCCCGTGCCGGTCCGAGCGCGGGACGGTCCCGTCCTCCGGGGCGGGGGACGTCGCCGAACGGAGTCGTCAGGGCTAAATGCCGAGGGTGTATCCCATCCCCCCCGAGGGGATATGTCCGGGTCGGAACGTCACGCGATCGAACGGAGACTTGCCCGTATCGAGGGCCACATCCACGCCGTCCACACGATGGCCCACGAGGGTCGAAGCTACCCCGACCTGGTCCACCAGATCGCCGCGATCCGGGCGTCGCTCGACGCGGTCGTCCAGGCGATCGTCGACGATCTCGTGCACCACGGCCTGCGCGCGGCCGGTTCGAAGGCCGAGCTCGCGCCCGTGATCGAGGAGCTCGGCGAGGTCGTCGCGAGCGCGCTCTAGGCCCCGCGCCGTAATCGGTCCCCGGAACGGAGCCATGCCGACCCCCCACCACGGCGAGGGCGAAGCCCAACAGCGGGTGCTGCACGGCTTCCGCATCGCCGTCGGGCTTTCGCTCGTGGTCCTCGTGATCGAGTCGGTCGGGGCGTTCTTCTCCCGTAGCCTCTCGCTGACGGTCGACGCCGTTCACAACCTCCCGGACGTCGCGGCGTTCGCGATCTCGTACGCCGCGCTCGCGAGCACCCGGGAGGGTTCGAGCGACCGGTTCACGTTCGGCACCCACCGCCTCGAGGTCTTCGCCGGGATCATCAACGGGGCGATCGTGCTCGGGGCCGGCCTCGTCTTCGGCTACGAGGCGGTCGACTCGCTCGTTCGCGCGACCTCCTTTGCCGGCCCCGTCGATGCGGCCTGGCTCCTCCTCGCCGCGGTTCCGACGCTCGGGCTGCGCGCCGTCAACCTCCGCGTGCTCGCCCCCGGGTCCCTGCGGTCGAGCGACCTCAACCTGAGGAGCGTGGTCGTCCACCTCGCGAGCGATATCGCGATCACGGGAGCGCTCCTGGTCGCGGGCGGACTCCTCTTGATCCGGCCCGGCCTCGCGTGGATCGACCCGCTCGCGGCGCTCGTGATCGCAGGCCTTCTCGTCCGGGAAGCCATGCCGCTGTTGCGCGAGGGGGTGGACGTGCTGACCGAGCGGACCCCCCGCGGGATCTCGATCGACGCGATCTCGAAGAGCACGCTCGCGGTACCGGGCGTCGCCGAGGTCCACGACATCCACGTCTGGTCGGTCTGCAGCTCCCTCGTCTGCATGACCGCGCACGTCGCCGTCCGGGAGATGTCCCTCAAGCAGTCGATCGACGTCGTGGAATCGCTCCGGGCCCGCATGGAGCGGGAGTTCGGGATCCTCCACGCGACGTTCCAGGTCGAGTGCCCGCCGGCGGCCTGAACGGCCCCGGGCAAGATCGCGACCGCCCGCGGGCGGGCCCGAAGCGGCCTCTCAGAGAAAGCCCGCGAGCAGCTCTTCGATCGCGGCCCGTGGGTCCGCGGCGAGCGTCACCGCGCTCGCCACGAGCACCCCCGACGCTCCGAGTTCGAGCGCTTTTCGGACGTCGGTGCGGTCGTGGACACCGGCGCCGCACAGGACCCGGGTCCCCGGGGAAACCTCACGCACCGCAGCCACCGCGCCCGAAACGACCTCGGGACGCGCGGTCGACACCGCGCGCTTGCCCCCGATGAGCTCGGGCGGCTCGACCGCGAGGTACGCCGGGCGCGTCGCCGCGAGCTTGCGCGCGACGTCGACGTCGCCGGCGCAGACGACGGCGACGAGCTCGAGCGCGTGGAGGCGCTCGACCGCGGACCGGACCTCGGTCGGGGGGAGGGGGTGTTCCGAGTGGTTCACGAGGCTCCCCCAGACGCCGGCGGCCCGGATCGCCTCGGGCGGCACGAAGCCGGTCCGCGGACCGGCGTCGACCGGGTCGACGTGCTGCGCGAGGACGGGGATCGCGACCCGGGAGGCGACCCGGGCGAGGTCCGGCGTCGCCGGGGCGATCGCCACGGGGACGTCGAGCTCGCGTCCGACGGTCTCTAGGAGGCGGGCGGTCCGTTCGGCGCGGGCCCCGAGATGCTCGGGGTACGTCTTGAGGTTCAGGAGGAAGAGGGCGCGGCCGGCGAACCCGCGGTCAATGAGCGGGCGAAGCGCGGAGACGCTTCGGCCGGGAACAGATCGCGTACTCGTCCCCGTCGAAGAAGACCTCCCGGTCGGGGTGTTTGCGCTGGAGTTCGGAGATGCGCGTGAGGACGTCCTCGAGCGTGGTGGATTCGTCATTGGGGTCGATCCTCAGATGGACCGTCTTCTCGGGCCGTTCGGCGGTGTGACCCGTCCCGGGCATGAGGCTCCGAGGGGAACGGAACGTGGGGGAGGTCTAAAAGGAGTAGGACGCCCCCCTGCGGTCCCCGGGCGGCCGCCGCGGGGGGCCGGCGCACGACCTCGCGACCAGTGCCCGGGTCCCTCCGCCGGTCGAGCGGCGGGGCGGTGCTAGACCCTGGCGTGCGAGAACGTAACAGGTATATGGGAGGCGGACGTGGAGCCGCCACGGGGTGTCCAGATCGATATGGCGGAGGCCCACACCGGAGAGCCGGAGAAGGAAGACGAGGAACGACTCACGGAAGCGGAGATCGCGGTCCATTGGAAGGAAGAATCCTACTTCCATCCGTCTCCGAAGTTCATCGGTCAGGCGAACCTGACCGACCCGGCGGTCGTCGAATCGTACCAAGAGAAGAACTTTCCGGAGTGCTTCCGGGCGTATGCCGACATGCTCACGTGGGACAAGTACTGGACGACGACGCTCGACACGAGCAACCCGCCGTTCTGGAAGTGGTTCGTCGGCGGGAAGCTGAACGTCAGCTACAATTGCGTCGACCGCCACCTCGCGAAGTACGGCAACAAGGCGGCGATCGTCTGGGTCTCCGAGGCGGAGGACGAACCGGTCGTCTCGATCACCTACCAGGAACTCTACGTGCGCGTCAACGAGATGGCCGCGGTCCTGCGCGACTCCTGCGGGCTCAAGACCGGCGACCGGGTCACGATCCACATGCCGATGGTGCCCGAGCTTCCCATCACGATGCTCGCGTGCGCCCGCCTCGGGGTGATCCACTCGGTCGTCTTCGGCGGGTTCAGCGGGGAGGCGTGCGGGATGCGGATCGTCGACAGCGGCAGCCGGGTCCTGATCACCATGGACGCCTACTACCGTTCGGGCAAGCTCCTCGACCACAAGGTCAACGCGGACATCGCGGTGAAGAAGGCCGAGAGCGAAGGGACGAAGGTCGAGAAGGTCCTCGTCTGGAAGCGGTTCTCGGACAAGCACTCCTCGCCGACCCCGATGGTCGAGGGCCGGGACCACTTCGTGGACGACCTTCTGAAGCACCACCGCGGGGCGCTCGTCCCGCCGGTCTCGATGCCGGCCGAGGCGCCGCTCTTCCTGATGTACACGAGCGGGTCGACGGGCAAGCCGAAGGGGTGCCAGCACTCGACCGGCGGCTACCTCGCCTACGTGACCGCGACGTCGAGGTTCATCCAGGACATCCACCCGACGGACATCTACTGGTGCATGGCCGACATCGGCTGGATCACGGGCCACTCCTACATCGTCTACGGCCCGCTCGCCCTCGCGGCGACCAGCGTGATGTACGAGGGCGTCCCGACCTACCCCGACGCGGGCCGGGTCTGGCGGATCGCCGAGCGGCTCGGCGTGAACATCTTCCACACGTCGCCGACCGCGATCCGGATGCTGCGCAAGCTCGGGCCCGACGAGCCGAAGAAGTACCACTACCAGTTCAAGTGCATGACGACGGTCGGCGAGCCGATCGAGCCCGAGGCGTGGCTCTGGTACTACCACACCGTCGGGCGGGCTCAGGCCGCCGTCACCGACACCTGGTGGCAGACGGAGAACGGGGGGTTCCTTTGCAGCACGAAGCCCGCGCTCGACCCGATGAAGCCGGGGAGCGCCGGACCGCCGATGCTCGGGATCTATCCGGTGATCTACGACGAGCACGGAAAGGAGATCCCGCCCGGGAGCGGGAAGGCGGGGAACATCTGCATCCGCAACCCCTGGCCGGGGATCCTCCAGACGATCTGGGGCGACCCGGACCGGTTCGTCAAGAACTACTACGCGAAGTACAACAAGGACAAGAACTCGAAGGACTGGCGCGACTGGCCGTACTTCGCCGGCGACGGGGCGGTCTGGGCCGCCGACGGCTACATCCGCATCCTCGGGCGCGTCGACGACGTCATCAACGTCGCGGGGCACCGGCTCGGGACGAAGGAGCTCGAGTCGGCGTGCCTCACGGTCCCCGAGATCGCGGAGGCGGCGGTCGTCCCGATCGTGGACTCCGAGCGCGGCCGAGTTCCCGAGGTCTACGTGTCGCTGAAGCCCGGCGTCAAGGCCGGCCCGGAGATCGCGGAGAAGGTCACCAAGGCGATCGAGACGACGATCGGCAAGATCGCTCGTCCGAAGACCGTCCGCATCGTTCCCGACATGCCGAAGACCCGGTCGGGCAAGATCATGCGCCGCGTGCTCGCCGCGATCTCGAACGAGATGGACTACGGAGACATCACCACGCTCTCGAACCCCGAGGTCGTCGAGCAGATCCGCGTCCAGGTCCAGGGGGCCGGACCGGTGAAGAAGAAGACCGCCCCCGAGGACATCCGGCGCTTCGGCGAGACGACGTAGGTCGCCCTCGGACACCGCCTCCCCGGGTCCGCCCGGACCCGGGGAACCCCACCGGGCCCGGACCGCCGATTGACGGTCGTGGCGACAAACGCCAAGCCTTGGGTCCGCGTGCGGGGGCCGATGCCGCTGCGTCCGATCGCGGCCCGCCCGGCCGACCGCGAGGGAGTGGGGGCCGCGGTCCTCGCCGAGTACGAGTCGCTCCTCCTCGCCGAGGCCGGCCGCTGGGTCGCCGAGGTCGCGCGAGGGGAAGCCGCCCGGCTCGAGAGCGGGGAGGTCCGCGCCGCGCTGTGGATCGTCGGCCGCTCTGAGCCGGGGGGGCTCGCGGTCTGGGACTTCGTACGGGGCGTCGGCCGACGCGTCCGGCTCTACCTCGCGCGCGGACACCGGACGCCCTCCGCGCTCGCGACCCTGCTCGACGAACTGGACGCTCGGAGCGAACACGACGGACCGATCGCGAGCGTGGCCGACTTCGTGCCCGGGTACCCGGGCGGGCTTCCGCCGGAGGTCTTCACCGACCGCGGCTACTTCCCGGTGGAGCGCCTTGCCCTGCACCTCCCGGCCGAAACGCCGCTGCCGGACGAGACGCTCGTCGGCCGGCCCGACCTGAGGCCGCTCGACTCCGGCGACCGGGAAGCGCTGGTCGAGCTGATGCGGTCCGCCTACGACCAGCTCGCCGGCACCCCCTCGCCCTGGCTCGTCTACCGGGACCCGACCCAGGACGCGCGCGACGCGGTCGAGGAGATCCTCGAGGACCGCCGAGGGGATTGGCTCGACTGGGCGTCGTTCGGGGTCGACGTGGCCGGCGTGCTCCGGGGGGCGTCGCTGGTCACGCGCCTAGACGTTCCGGTCCTCAGCGAGGTGATGGTCGCCCCCGAGCTGCGCGGGATCGGCCTCGGGTACCACCTCACCCTCGAGTCCGTCCGGGCGCTGAGGGAACGGGAGGCGGGAGAACCCCACCTCGTCACGACGAGCCACGACCTCCGGGCGATCCGCCTCTTCCGACGGGTCGGCTTCGAGCCGGCCGAACGCCCCGCCGTGGGTCTCTGGGTGAGCCGGGTGGCCGTCGGGGTCCCGCTCCCCGAGCGGGACGCTCGTTAGGCCCCCGGTCGACGGGGAGGCGGCGGGTCGGCCCGCCCTCGGCCCCGGTGCGTCGGGGGCTCACCCGACGCCGATGCGCGGGTCCTTGAGGTCGAAGCGAACCCCGCAGCGCGTGCACTCGAGGTAGCAGTGAACGTCCCCGCTGATGGGTTCGCTCAACCGTCCGCCGCATTCCGGACACGGCGAACCTCCGGAGCGCGAGGGGGGGACCGCCACGAATGCCACCGCGCCACGGCGATGGCGCGCGGGCCGATAACGCGTTCTCCGGTACGGGACTAGGGGTTCGTGAGCTTCGGGAGGAGGCGCGGCGCGAAGGAGCGGATCCGCAGAAGATGGATCCCAGCGACCACCGCCCAGAGGAGCGGCGGCGCCGCGACGAGCCGCTCGATCCCGCCGGGTCCCCAGGACGCCCAGAGCCCGCCCCAGCCGTACGCGTGGGCGACGAAGAGGAGGAGCGCCACCAGCGAGACGAGACCCGAGATCACTGTGTAGGATCGGAAACCGTCCCAGCGGGTGTCGCGGAACATCGCGACGCCGAGGACGAGGAGGGCGAGCGCCCCGCCGCCGAACGCGAGGAGCGCGGAGAGCGAGTGGACGGTCAAGTTCACGTTCTCGGGAGAGAGGCCGACCCCGATCGAGCCGAGCCCGGCGACGACGAGGAGCCCGAGCCCGACCGTGCGGGAGGACCGGGTCGGGAACGCGGACGGAAGGAGGAGGGCCCCGGCGATGAGCAATAGCCCCATCACGACGATCGAGACGTTGAAGAGGAGGTGCCAGGGCGAGCAGACGTAGTGGGACCCGAACTCGCCGCACGCGGTGTTGCCGAGGTCGCTGATGTAGTTCTGGGCGAGGCTGTACGGCGTGGTCCACGCGAGCTGGACAACGATCATCGCGACCACGAACTGGAGAACGCCGACGACCCAGAGCAGCGCCCCGTGGTGGACCCGGCGGTGGACGAGGGGTCCGTACCGCTCGGGGTTCACCGCCATAGCCTGCGCCCGTGCCCAGCCTTAATCCCGCCGGGCGTTGCGCTCGTAGGAGGCGTCGCTCGCCCGCTTCAGGCGGGCTCCGTCGCGGTCGCAGGTCGGCCGGGCGCTCGGCGGAACGTCGATGACGTAGCCGCCCCCACACTTGGGACACTCGTAGTACGGCATCTAGGCTCTCCGAGGCACCGTAGGAGGGCCCCCTATAAAGGAGGCGAGCCGGACGGGAGGTCGGGGACGCTATGCGCGCCGGACGTTCCCCGAGGCGTGGACCGGCCGAGGAGGAGCCCGCGCGGCCGAACCCGAGGGACGGACCGAACGACGGCGCCGGCCCCCGGCTCGGTCGGGTCACCGGCCCTGTCCGCTCGCGCGCGGTTCCTCGCGGTCGACTCCTACCGGGCCGAGCGCGAGTGGACGCGGTATGAGGGGACGCCGCAGCGCGACCTCTTCCGGGTCCTGCGCGAGCGCTTCCTCGACCGGCACGCGATCGACGCTCCCTGGGTCCTCGATGCGGGGAGCGGACCCGGGCGTTTCACGGGCCGCCTGGGGGGACCGCGCTCCCGCCGAGTGGCCCTCGACGTCTCGTCGAAGATGCTCGAGCGCCTCGAGGCCCACTGGACGGACGCGATCGGTGCCCCGAAGAGGCCGGACCTTGTCCGGGGGGACCTCGCGTCCTCGCCGTTCCCGCCGGGTCGGTTCGGAGAGGTGGCCGTCCTCGGAAACCTCGTTGGCTTCGCCGGGTCGGACGGTCCGGCTGTGCTCGGGTCAGCGGCCGCGCTGGTCTCACCCGAGGGGACCCTCGTCGTCGAGGTCGTTCCCGGATCCGGCGAGCGCTCGCGGTACCTCGGGCGCCTTCCGGCGCGGGTCGTGGGTCGCCTCCTCCGCTCGCCCGTTCGCGCGCTCGTGCCCCGGGTCGAACGGGAAGGGTTCGTCGAGGAGCCGAAACGTCGCTCGGAGGAGGGGGGTTTCCTGCGCGCGGGCCCTTCCGACCTCGGCCGCTGGCTCGGGCCCGTCGGGTGGTCGGCGGTCGAGACGATGGCCGTCGCCCCGGTCCTCGGGACCGACGCGGAGCGCATCGCGGCGACGCGTGCCGACCCGAAGGCGTGGGAGCACCTCCTCGACCTCGAGGAGGAGGTCGGACGGCGGACCGAGCGCTGGGACCGCGCCGCGGCCGTCCTGGTCGCGCTGCGTCGTACCCGCCTGCGTGCGCAACATTAAGTAACCCCCGGACCCCATTGAATCCACTCGGGAGCTACAATGCCCAAGCCGACGGCGGCCCGCAAGCCGCCACCGGCCACCCGAAAGGTGACCGTTCCTGCTCCAGAAGACCTCGAGCTCGCGAAGAACGACGCTCTTCTCCAGCTGAGGATCGGGCGCGCGGCCCACGCCTACACGGTCTTCGTATCGGCGGCTCTCGCGCTCGACGGGATCCTGATCCTCCTGTTCTACCCGCAGCTCCCGACCCTCGGCGCCTCCGACCGCTACACGGTCGCACTCGAGCGGACCTTCTACCTCCTCCTCCCGCTCCTCGCCGGACTCGGCCTCGCGGCGATCGGCGTCGCGTCGAAGTGGGAGGCGTTCCAGCTCTGGCCGTGGGAAGGGCACTTCGCGACCACGGTCGGCGCGCTCGCCCTCAACGTGCTGCTCGCCGTGCTGTACGCGCTGCGCATCGTCGGGATGGGCCCGCTCGCGCACGTCGCCCTCTTCCCGTGGTTCTACCCGGTCGAGCTCGCGGCGATCTCGGTCGCGCTGCTCGGGTTCGTCCTCACGTGGTCCGGCTGGAGCGGCCGGCAGCTCGCGAGCGCCCTTTCGGCCCTCCTTCCGGTCGCGACGGCCCTGATCGTCTACGTGCCGCCGGCGAGCTCCCGTGCGACGTCGGACGCGCTCGTCGTGAGCCTCTTCCTCTCGGCGATCTTCACCCAGACCTCGGGCTCGTTCCTGCACCTCATCTCGTCGGGCACGCGCGTGCACGAGCGCGAGCTGATCACCTCGGGCCAGAGCCGGATGTTCCGCTTCGCGGACGAGCTGCGGGAACGCGAGGAAGCGCTCCACTTCCGCGAGGCCGCGGTCGTCAAGCGCGCCGCCGACGTCCAGAACAGCGAGAGTTCCATCGGGCGCCAGCGCGACTCCCTCACGGAGGCCCGGGCGCAGCTTGACGGGCTCGAGGAGGACTACCGGACGCGCTCCGACGCGCTCGTCGAGAAGGAGCGCGCGTCGGCCGGCCAGATCGCCGAGATGGACGCACGCACGACCCTCCTCGACGACCGGACGAAGGCGCTCGAGCTCCGCGAACAGGAGGTCCAACGGCTCGGGCCCCAGCTCTCGGCCCGCGAGGAGCGGCTCGTCCAGCAGGAGGGCCTCCAGACCCAAAGGGACGTCGAACTCACCCAGCGCGGGCAGGACGTCGAGCGTCGAACGACGGCGCTCACGGAAGGGGAGGCCCGGCTCGAGGAGCGTCGCAAGCAGGTCGAGGAGAAGACCGCCGAGCTCCTCCGACGCGAAGGGGAGGTCTCCGCCCGGGAGCTCGCGGCCCCGTCCGGACCCGCCGTCGCCACGGGGGCCGCCCAGGAGCTCGCCGCCCGGGAGGTCAAGCTCCAGCAGTTCAAGCTCGCGCTCGACGAGCAGAACGTCGTCCTCGGACGCCGCGCCCGGGAGGCCGCGGACCGCGCGAAGGTCGCGAAGGACGCCCTCACCGTGGCGAGCCAGAAGGAGGCGGACCTGGCCCGTCGCGAAGTGGCGCTCCGACAGCGGGAGGGCGACCTCTCCGACCGCCTCAAGATCGCGGACGAACGGCGCACGCAGTACGAGACGGCCGTCCGGGAGCACGAGGCCCGGGTGCGCCAACTGGGCGAGCACCAGAGCGAGACGGCGAAGAAGGGCGCGGACGTCGACCGGACGATGAAGTCGCTCACCGACCGCGAGGCGGCCCTCGCCGAACGCGAACGTCGGCAGAAGACCACGACCGACAACCTGGACCGCCGCGAGCACGACCTTCTCACCCGCGAGGAGGCGCTGCGGGCGAGCGAGGCCGAGGTCAGCCTCCGCCGCCAGGCGATCGAGCGCGGCCCGTCCGCAGCCCTGGCGGCGGCGACGGCCCCGCCCTCCGCCGGCCGTCGCCCGGAGGCGCCCCGGATCGCTCCCTCACGCCCGGAACGGTCCGCCGCGATCCGGGACATGAGCTCCGAGACCGCCCCCGTTCCGGATACTCTCGCGGCGCCGGCCGGCCGACGGTTCGCCGACCGCCTGCCGACGGGCACGCCGCGGCTCGACGACCTTCTCCTCGGCGGCATCCCCCCGCACGGCCACATCGTCCTCCTCGGCGACGCGTTCGTCGGGAAGGAGGTCGTGCTCTACGCGTTCGTTGCGGAAGGATTGAAGCGCGGGGAGCCGATCGTGCTCGTCACCGCCGCCCGCTCGCCGAGCGAGGTCTCCGAGAGCCTCGGCGTCGTCCTCCCGCAGTTCCGCGAATACGAGCAGATGGGGATGGTCCGCTGGATCGACGCCTCGGGGTCCGGCGGGAAGTCCGACGGCCAGCATACGGTCGTCGCGAGCTCCGACGACCGGCCGGGGATCCTGTCGAACCTCGTGAAGGTCGCGAACGCGACCGAGGGGTCCAAGAAGTCGCCGTTCCGGGTCGGTTTCCTCGGGCTCTCCGCCGTGCTCGCCCACGGCGACGAGCGCGCGAGCTTCTCGTTCCTGCAGAACGTCGTCGGGATCCTCAAGCCGAGGAGCGCGGTCGCGATGTACTCGCTCGAGGGGGGCGCGCTCTCCGAAGCCGCGGTCGAGACGCTTCTCAGCCGCATGGACGGGGCGATCGTCTTCCGCCAGGAACGGGACCGGCTCTACCTCTCGGTGAAGGGGTTCGGCGAGGTCGAGACCCGCGACTGGGTCGAGTGCCGGGCGACCCAGCGCGCGCTCGTCGTGGGGTCGTTCGCCCTCGAGCGGATCCGGTAGGCGCCACGCCCGGCGGTCGCCGGCCCTAGGGGAGGTAGTCCCTCCGGTCCGCGACGTGGAGCACCGGCTCTCCCCGAAAGAACCGGGCGAGGTTCGCGACCGCGCGGTCGAGAACGTAGGCGCTCGAGCCGGGGCCGAGCCCCGCGCAATGCGGCGTGCCGACGAAGTTCGGGAGGTCGGAGAAGGGGAAGCGCACGGGGAACCGTCCGGCCGCGAAGTCCTCCTCCCACCAAACGTCGAGCGCCGCCCGGAACCCGGGGCGGTCGACGAGGTGGCGGTAGAGCGCCTCCGGGTCGACGGTGCCCGCGCGGCCCACGTTGACGTAGATGGCCTCGGGGCGCATCGCCGCGAACTCACTCGCCCCGACCGAGCCCGCCGTCGCGCGGGTGAGCGGCCGAACGTCGACGACGAGGTCGGCGTCCAAGAGCGCTTCGCGAAGCCGGTCCGCGGGGTACATCGCCTCGCAGTCCGGGGCCATTCGGCCCGTTCGGTTCAGGCCGACCACCCGCATGCCGAACCCGGCCAGGCGGACCGCGACCTCGCGGCCGATCTCTCCGAACCCGAGGACGAGGGCGGTGCCCCGGAACAGGACCCGCTGCTCGGGCGGGGGCCGGAGCTCGCCCGCGCGGACCTTCGCCTGCGCGGGAACGATGGCCCGGGCCGCGGCGAGGGCGAGCGCGACCGCGTGCTCGGCGACGAACGGGGCGAACGCGCCGATGTTGCCCGCCACCCGTATCGGCTCGGGGAACCGCTCGAACGGGAACCCGTCGAGCCCAGTGTAGACCCCCTGGACGAACGCGAGCTTCGGTGTCCGGGCCGCCGTGAAGTCGCCGAGCTCTCGCTCCACCGACCCGACGAGGACCGCCTCGACCTCGGCCCAGTCGGCGGGGGCCGACCGCGAGGCGTACGACCACGGGAGGCCAGGGAGCCGCTGCGCGAGAGCGGCATCGACCTCGTCACGGGGCGATAGGGCGACCAGGAGCCGGGGGAGCTGCGACGCCATGGGCGGGCCAGGCGCGGGGGGTTCATTTGGTCCGCGGCGTCCCCCCTCGGCCCGGGGCGCGGGTGGAGGTATGTACCTCGTCGCCGGTGGCCCGGACGATGACGCGCGCCCGGTCGTTCGGTCTCCACCACGTGCAGCTGGCCGCACCGCCGGGCTCCGAGGTCGAGGCGCGACGGTTCTTCGGCGAGCTCCTCGGGCTCGTCGAGCGCTCGAAGCCCCCGAACCTGGCGAAGCGGGGCGGCGTGTGGTTCGACCTCGACGGCGCCCAGCTGCATATCGGGATCGAAAGCCCGTTCCGGCCGGCCTCGAAGGCCCACCCCGCGTTCGCCGTGCCCGACCTCGACGAGCTCCGAAAGCGCCTCGATGCCGCCGGGGTACGCACCTGGGAGGACGAGCCGTTCCCCGGCCGGGACCGGTTCTACGCGGAGGACCCGTTCGGGAACCGGCTCGAGTTCCTGGGTCCCGAGCGGGCCGACCGACCCCCCCGCGCGCGGGCCGGGAGCGAGACCTATTAGCACCCCTCGGTTCGACCGCGCCGGCATGCCCGCGGTCACCCTCGACCTCTGGCACACGCTGATGTTCCTCCCGCCGGACGCGGAGGAGCGGTACATGGAGACCCAGGTCGAGGTCGCTCGTCGGGCGCTCGCGGCGGCGAACCGTCGGCCGGGTGCCCCCGACCGGACCGAGGCCGAGCTCGGCCGGGCGTTCGAGCGCGAGTACGGCCGGGCGGTCGCCCTCGCGGGAGAGGGGGTCACCGTGACCCCCGCCGAGCAGTTCCGGCGGACGGCCGAAGCGACCGGCCGCGACGCGGACGTGGGGGCCTACCTCGCCGCGCTCGAACTGGTGGTACGCCAAGTGGCGTTCGAGCGCGCCCCCGGGGCGCTCGAGCTCCTGAGGTCCCTGCGCGAGGACGGTTACGGGGTCGCGGTGATCTCGAACACCGTCGGAGAGCCTGGGGCGTTCCTGCGCCCCAGTCTCACCGCGATGGGCTTCGACCCGTACGTCCAAGCGTACGTCTTCAGCGACGAGCTTCCCTGGGCGAAGCCGGCGCCCGAGATCTTCCGCACCGCGCTCTCGGGCCTTGGCGCATCGCCCGAGGAA
>JAJZGO010000081.1 GCA_021798415.1 Thermoplasmata archaeon
GCTGTCAGTGACGAACAGTTCGTTCGTGACGGGGTCGTAGCTCGAGCTGGCCGGTTGAGATCCCAGCGTGGGGGACCGGGCGGTGACGTCACGGGCGACCAGGCTGACCGTGCTTACGTTGCGTCCCGCGGCGGACCAGACGAGCGCGGTCGAGCGCCCGCCATTGATCACCACCGAGGTCAAGTTGGACCCGACGCCGATAGCGGCGCCGAGGATAGTCCCTGATGAGGAGTTCACGATGACAAGGTTGGACCCTGACGAGTTCCCCGCAATGTACTCGGTCCCGTTCGCGGCCGTTGCTACCGGAGCCGAGCCGATGCCGATGAGTTGAACCGCCTGCGGTGCGAGGACCGTCGCGTTCAAGATCACTAACTGTGATTTAGACGGCACCGTGACGCCTACAGTTCCCGAGGAGCGAGAGTAGGCCACCCCAGCGGGTGTCCCCTGCAAAGTGATTGACGGGCCGGAGGCATCCGTCGTGACGTTTATGGTCCTGAGGAGTCTATCACCACCATCCGCAACAAACAGGAATCCGTCTGCCGCATCGAAAGCAAGGGCATCTGGTCCGAGCCCGGTAGGAATGCCGCCCTTGGCGACCGTGTTGCTCGCGGCATTGATGACGGTGATGTTGTTCGACCCCGAGTTCGCGACGTAGAGGGAGTTGGTCGCCGGGTCGAGGGCCAGCGCGTCGGGGCCGGTGCCGACGGGGATGGCCGGGTGGGCCCACGCGCCGGTCGACGCGTTCAGGACCCCAACGCTCGCGTTCGCGTAGTCCGCCGCGTAAAGGAGATCGTTGACGGGGTCGAAGAGGAAGGCCGAGGTGTTCTCGACCGAGAGAGCGATCCCGACGAACTGGTTGGCGTTCGCGTTGAACACCACCGCCGGCGCGACGTTCGGCGCCGGCAGCCCACCGACCGAGACCGCCCGCTCCGGGAGCCAGAGGTCTCCCGTCAACGGCACGTAGGCCGGGCTGCCCACCTGCCAGCCGGTGACCGAGGAGAGGAAGTTGCCCGGAAGGGAACCGTTGTAGTTCGGTAGGATCGACCGGAGGACCGAACCCGCGCCCGCTCGCGGTGACGACGACGACGCGACGCCCGCCGGAGCGACGGGGGACGCCGCGCGCACCGAGAGAAGGCCCCGGGACGAGTCGGCGGCGACCGTCCCTCCCTCCCCGGGGAGACCCACCCACGTCCGGTGGCCGAGGGCCAAGGCGGAGCCGTACGCGGCCAGGGAGGCGAGCAGCAAGAGGCCGACCACGGCCACGGCGAGGATGCGAGCTCGGGGCCGGCACCCGCCGGGGACCCGGGGTCGACCGGAGACCATCTCCGGGAACTGAGTCGTGCCTCGGCTTAAACCCGTCCGTGGAGAGGCGGCCCGCTAGTCCATCGTGCGGATGACGCGGGCCGCGTGGGCGTCCACGATGATGGCGTACGGTTTTCCCTTGCGCTCCAGGTGGAACTGCCAGAGCGGAACGTGCAGAAGCTCGCCGTCCTGGATGTCGACCTGGGTGCTCAGGTTCGAGACCATGCTGTGCTTCTTGTGGGCCGCCTCGCTCTGGAGCTCCTGGACGTGCGCCCGGGCACTCCCCTTCGCGGCGTCCTCGGTGAGGTCGCCGTTGAGCACCGGGGCGTTCGAAGGGATCGACTTCTTGTCGAAGAGGGTCCGGTCGTCGAGGTCGAACTGGTACTCCTTCGGCTGGTAGGCGCTCATCGCCTTCACCGCGATGACCGGGAACTCGTACTGGCCCGAGATCGTCTCCGATCGGGTCGGGTTGACGACGGGCCCGGTCATGATCGGGATCGGGACGAACCCTCCCTGGCGCCCTCCGCCGAGCGCGCTCCCGAGGACCTCGGCGGCGGCGATCGTGCCGATCGTCGCGCCGACGCTCGTGGCGACCGCCTGGTACTGGTACGTCGTCGACGCCGACGCGGGAAGCACCCAGAACGGCACGTAGGAGAGCTTCGAGTCGACGACCTTCGACTCCTCGAAGTCGTGGCGGTGGAAGAACCCCGAGTCGATCCAGTCGTGGACGACCTTGATCGCCGCCGCGGGGTCCGCGACCTTGAGCGGGAGCATCGTGTGCTTGTTGATCTCCTTCCAGCCGGCGCCGCCGAGCGTCACCGAACCGCCGCAGTAGTCGCAGGTGACGACCGTCTCGCCGAACGTCGGGTGGATCGGCGCGCCGCACGACGGACACTTGAGCTCCTGGGCCCCCGCCGCCCCGACCGTCGCGCTCGCGGAGGAACTCGGCGACGCGGCCGGTGCGGCCGCGGGCGTTCCCCCCCCGCCCGCCATGGGGGCCCCGCACTTCGGGCAGAAGCGGGCGTCGTCGGGCATCGAGGTGCCGCACTTCATGCAGAACATCGTCGACCCTCCCTCCGTCGTGCCGTCGACCTCGGGCGCCTCAGCCGAGCGCCGCGCCGCAGTTCGGACAGAACTTTCCCGCGCTCGTCACGTCGAGGCCGCACTTCGGGCACTTGCGGGGTGCCGGGGGGGCGAGGGACGCCCCGCAGCTCGGGCAGAACTTGGCCCCGGGAGCGGTCGGCTGGCCGCACTTCGGGCACGGGGGTCCTCCGGCCGCCGCGGGAGCGGCGCCGAGGGGGTTCCCGCAGCCCGGGCAGAACCGTGTCCCGGCCGGAACGAGCGTGCCGCACTTCGGGCACGGCTGGCCGGGGCCCTGAGCGTACGCGCCCTGCATCTGGCCGGCCATGCCGTAGCCGATGCCGAGTCCCGCGCCGAGCCCGACGCCCGCGCTCGCGAGCGCGCCCGCGCCGCCCGACGGATTCGCCGCCGCCGTCGTCATCGCCTGGCCGGCCTGGTACTGCATGTAGTTCACTCCGAGCACGCTCATCGTCGAGCGCGTGTCGACCGCCTTCTGGACCTCGTCCGGGAGGTTGATCGAGATCCCCTGGAGCTGCAGGACCTCGACGCCGAGCGGACCGAAATGCTGGGGTGAGAACCCGAGGACCGCCTGTTCGATCGTCGAGAGCTGGGTCGCGATGTCGGTGACGCGCATCCCCTGCTCCTTCAGCTTCCCGAGCGTGTTGTAGACGAGGAGGACCATCTGGTCCCGAAGGCGACCCTCCACGTCCGAAGCCGTCGCGGCCCCGAACGTCCCGACGAACTGGTTGATGAAGTTGTCCGGTGCCCCGACCTTCCAACGGTAGCTGCCGAAGACGCGGAGGGAGACGAGACCGAAGTCGGGGTCCCGGAAGACGTACGGCTCGGCGCTGCCGTACTTGCCGTCGAAGATTCGGCGCTGAAGGTAGTACACCTCCGCCTCCTGCCGGACGCCCGAGAGCGCCTGGACCAGGTTGCCGATCAGCGGGGCGTTCATGCTCGTGAGAGCGTAGCGGTCGGGCTTCTCGAGGTAGGCGAGGACCTTGCCGTCCCGGTAGAAGACCGCGGTCTCGTCCTCCCGGACGACGATGTTGTCGTTCCAGCGGATGTTCCGGGGAACGCGCCACATGACGTTGGGGCCCTTGTACGCGTCCTCCCAGTTGACGGTCGTGGCGCCGATCAGGCTCCCGCCCTTCGCCGGAATGGGGTTGTTCGTGACCATCGTCCTCTTCCTTCTCCTAGGCGACCCGGATCCCTTCGACCGTCTGCATCCGCGCGCGGAACGCCTGGTCGAGCTGGCTCACCTGTCCGCGCGCGGTGGAGACGAGCGCGGCGACCGCTTGGGGAGCTCCCCCGACCGCGAGCGACGGCAACGAGGCGATCGTCTGGTTGAGCTGGTCGGCCGCCTCGGCGAACCCGTAGTCGTACTCGTAGAGCCGGTCGAGCTGCTGGGGGTTGACGCGGACCGCCGGCGAGATCCCGGTGTACCCCTGCTCGGCGTGACGGATCTCGCCTTCGAGCCGCATCAGGTCCGCGATCATGGGGGCGAGGTCGTTGAGGGTGGAGAACTGGCCGGCGTTCGCGAGCGCCGTCCGAGAGTTCTCGATCGTGGTCCGGGCGTTCTTCACCTTGTCGGCGATCTGGATCCTGAGGAAGCTGTCCGCTTCGCGGAGGTCCTCCCCCTGGCGGTAGCCGCGGAAGCCAGGGACGAGCAACTGCAGGCGCTTCAGCCAGCCCCGGTCGTTCTCGACCTTCTGACGGATGTCGAGCGGAGGAGCGCCGGGCGCGACCGCGGTCCCGGTCGAACTCCCGCCCGTCACGACGAGCGACGAGCCGCACACGTTGCAGAACCGCGCGCCCGCGGCCGACGGTGTGCCGCACTTCGGACAGGTCGCGCTCGGGCCGGGAGGGGTGGGAGGAGCGCTCGCGGCCATCTTACGGGCTCCGGGGAGGAGGAGGGGTCCCCGACGAGGAGGGGGGCGGCGGCACCTCGGGGACGCTCGGCGAGTTCGCGGCCGAGTAGGAGAACGCGGAGCGGGCCGGCTCGCCCTGCCACGCCGCCCGGGCCACCTGCTGGTTCTGCGTGGCGCGGACGGCGCGTCCGCGCCAGGCGATCAACGCGACGGCGACGATCAGCACGACGACGATGATCAGGAGCGACCAGAGCTGCGCGACGACGCCGAGGACTCCGTACGTCGGGCCGAGGCCGACCGTGAGCAGGAGGACGGCGAACCCCATCCCGAAGAACCCCCACGCGAGCGACCGCTGGGCGGTGGGGTCGCGCGAGAACGACTCCGCGAGGTAGGAGCCGAGCGAGAGCAAGAGCGCGACGATCCCGATCAAGATCAGCGCGAAGAAGTGCTGGTTCGCCGGCAGGCTGACGTAGATCGCGAGGAAGAGGAGGACCGCGGCGACCAGGAAGAGCCCCGTGAGCAACCAACCGCTATAGCGGTCGCGAACGGGTCGGAGGGCCGGCGAAGTTCCCTGCATATCCACCGTACCGGTGGAAAAAGCAGATGCGACTATAAGAGCCTGCGGCCGAGAGCCGGCGGCTCAGAGGCGGGGCTCGTCGTCACGTTTCTCGCGCTTCGGACGGACGGCCGCGGGCACGGGAGGTGGCGGGGGCTCGGGGATCGCCTTCGCGGCCGGCTTCGCCTCCTTCGGAGGAGGGGCCGCGTTCGGGGCCTCCCTGCGGGCGGGGACCGTGGTCGGCGGAGCCTTCGCCCTATCGGGCGACGGCGGCTTCCCCGTGTGGTCGACGTGCGGAGCGATCTTCCCGGGTCCCTCGCGGGGAGCGATCACCGGTTTCGACCGCTGGAAGACCCCTCGGAGCCCCCCGGGTCCGCCCGACGGACGCGCGACCGGCCGGCCGGACGGCGCGTGGACGGTCACGCCCTCGAGCGGCCGCGTCGACTCGGTCGTGACCGGCTGGCCGCACTTCGGGCAGTGCGGGAACTGGCCGATGCAATGCTGGCAGAGCGCGGCCGAGCACGTGTGCAGGACCGAAGCGATCCCCCCGCAGCCGACGCACCGGGCGACCGTGGTACCGGCGCCGTGGGCGTGGCCGTGGGCGTGCAGGCCGGCCCCCGGGGCGACCGCGGGCGGGCGAGCCCACTCGGTCGGGGGGGCTGCGGACGAGCTCGCGGTCCCGGTCCCGGAGGCCTCCGCCGGCGCCCCCTCGGGGCCGGCGGGCTCGCCTTCCGGCCCCTCGGGAGCCCGGAACTCGGGGGAGTACGCCCCGAGGTCGAGCGCGGGAAGCGGCGCGTGGACCGCCGCCCCCGCGGATTCCACGACCTTGATGAGGCGGGCCTTGTAGACCCCGACCTTGAGGTTCTTCACGATCTGGAACAGCGTGCGCTGCTCCGCGGG
The DNA here is from genome assembly GCA_021798415.1 of Thermoplasmata archaeon. Classification (GTDB taxonomy): domain Archaea; phylum Thermoplasmatota; class Thermoplasmata; order Lutacidiplasmatales; family UBA184; genus Lutacidiplasma. The sequence goes on from JAJZGO010000081.1 coordinate 5,710, forward strand.
GAGCCCGAGCGCCTGCCGGGCGAGGTCCTCGACGTCGGGCGTCAACCCGAGATTCTCCGCCTTCAGGTTCGCCTCGAGGACCGCTTTGAGGTAGCCGAAGAGCCGCTGGATCCGGTCGAGCGTGTACGACGAGGGAGCGAGGACCGCGACGTCGGCGAGCGTGAGCCCGCGGCGCTCGATCCCCGGGGACCGGCGTTCGAGGGCGGAGGTGATGAGATGGTAGGACGCGTTCTCGAGCTCCCGCACTTCGGAGGCGTCGAGACGGTCAAGGTCGACGGTATCGACGTGGGTGATCGCCGTGAGGACCGGTTCGAGGAACTCGTACGGCACGTGGAGCGTGACGAAGAGGTCGTTCTTGGTGACCGCGCGGCCGAGTCGCGCCTCGAGGAGGAGCGACTCCCGGCCGTGGCGCTGGATCTCCGTGTCGCGGGTCTTCTGGACCGCGACCTTCTTCCCGTCCTTTGCCGGCGCGAAGTCGGAGTCGAGCGCGAGCGCCCGATCGAAGGACGCGACCGCGTCGGTTGGACGCCCGATCGCGACGAGCGCGAGCCCGCGACTCGTCCACGCCTGCTTGTGGTTCGGGTCGGCCGCGGTCGACCGGTCGTAGAGCGCGAGCGCCTCGTTGGGGTGCTGGAGGCGCATGGCGACGAGCCCGGCCCGCAGGAGGACCTCGACGTCCGCCGGGGCGAGCGCGAGGGCGTGCGCGAACGCGTCCGACGCCTCCGACCACGCCTGCCGGGCGATCGCGAGCTCCCCGAGACGGACCCAGAGCGGGACGCTCTTCGGGAGGAGCTCGACCCCCTTTCGGAGGGTCTCCTCGGCGACGTCGAGGTGCGCGAGGCCGCTCTCGGCCTCGGCGAGGAGCAGGTAGAGCGACTCCTGCGGGGGGACCTGGGGGAGCGCGGCCCGGACGAACTCGGCCGCCTCGGCGTGCTTGCCTTCTTCGAGCATCGACTTCGCGATGCCGGCGAGCGCGATCGGGGACTTCGGCTCGCGCCGGCGCACCTC
>JAJZGO010000082.1 GCA_021798415.1 Thermoplasmata archaeon
GTCGGGGCCGGGGACCGTCGCTCGGTCGCCGAGCTGATCCGGCGCAACCAAGAGCTCCTGAGGGAAGTGGGGGTCTCGCACCCGCGGCTCGAAGCGCTGATCGAGGCGGCCGCTCCCGCGAGCGAGGCCGCGAAGCTCACCGGGGCCGGAGCAGGCGGGTCGATCGTCGTTCTGCCGACCCCGGGCAAGGAAGCCGAGCTCGTCCGTCGCCTCGCGCGCGCCGGTGGACTTCCGTTCGTCGTACGGCCCGTCGGCGGCGCCGAGGTCGTCGACGCTCCGCCCGGGTGAGCCCCGATCGCGGCTCACTTGCGGGCGACGATCCGGATCACCGCGTTCGGTCCGACGGGCTGGTCGGCGCCGAGGGCCCGGTGCGTCCGCCCGTCGATCGCGCGGATGAAGTTCTCGCCGAGGTCCGTGTGGACCCTGTAGGCGAGGGCCCGGGCGGTCGTCGAGGCGGGAACGAGGAGCGCATCGGGGAGCACGCGGCCCTGCCCGTCGGTCCAGCGGGTCTCGTCTTCGACCGGGTAGACGACGATCCGACCGAGCCGTTCGTAGACCATCCGTTCGAGCGCGGGCTGGACACCGGTCGAACCCCACCGCGCGAGCACCGCCCGCACCTCCTCGAGCGCTTTGGCTTGCGCGCTCGACAGACGTTTCGGGTCGCCGACCTCGAAGGTCGGGTCCCCGGGCCGGTACCCGATGAGACCGGCCCGCGCCGCCCGTCGTAGGAGGAGCTCCGCGTCCGACGCGGTCGGAACCACGGGGATCGGGTCGATCGCGGTCGCGAGGGACGTCGCGGCTTCGGGGAGGGCGCGATCGGACTTGTTCGCCGCGACGAGCCGGGGTTTCGCCGTTCGCAAGAGCTCGAGCGCGATCCGCTTTCGGTCCGCCTCGGACCAGTGCGCGGGGTGGGCGCGGTCGGCGGGCAGGTGCCTTAGCGCGGCCGCGATCGCGAAGGGCGCGATCGACAGGCCCGTGAGCCGTTCGGCGAGGAACTCCTCGACCTTTCGTCCTTCGATCTCCGTTCCGCGAGCGTGGCGGGCGAAGTCGCGGCCGAGGATCTCCGCGACCCACGCGACCAGTTCGTCTTCGAGCCAACGAACCTCGTCCGCGGGGTCGTGGCGGCCCGGAGCGTCGATACGGCCCTCGGCGTCGGTCGCCCCAGAAAGGTCGACGACCTGCACGAACCCGTCCGCCGCCCGGAGGTCGTCGAGGAACTTGTGCCCGAGGCCCTTGCCCGCGCTCGCGCCCGGCACGAGCCCCGGCACGTCCACGAGGTTCACCGGGACCCAGCGCGTTCCGTTCAGGCACTTCGCGTTGCCCGGAGTGCACGGGGTCGCCTTCTCGACATGCGGGCAAGGGGCTCGGACGGCCCCGACCCCCCGGTTCGGCGTGATCGTCGTGAACGGGTAGGGGGCCATCGGGACATCGAGCAGCGTCAGCGCGTTGAAGAACGTCGACTTCCCGACGTTCGGCTTTCCGACGACCCCGACCTCCACACGGCCTCCGAACGGACCTTGCTCTACACCGAATAGTCGGGGGGGATCTCCGAGATCCCCTGCTTCGCGTTCGCGGCCAGCGCGAGGGCAAAGAAGAGGTCGCTCAGGCGGTTCGTCCACGCGAGCAGTTCGGGTCGGACCGGTTCCGAGCGGTTGAGGCTCCAGAGCTCGCGTTCCGCACGGCGGGCGATCGTGCGGCAGACGTGGAGCTCGGCCGCCGCCCGTGACCCTCCGGGGAGCACGAACGAGTGCAGGGTGGGATGGGCCGCATCGAATCGGTCGATGTCCGCTTCGAGCCGATGCACGTGGCGCTCCTCGATCCGGTGAGCGGGTGCGGTGGCCGACGGCCCCCGGGCGAGCTCGGCCTGGCCGACGTAGAGCTCGTGCTCGAGCCTTCGCAAGACGGCACGGAACTCCGAGAGTCCCTCGGGGAGGTCGGCGATCGCGAGCCCGAGGTGGGCCCCGAGCTCGTCGAGCGTCCCGTACGCGCGGATGCGGGGGGAGTCCTTGTCTACGCGCGGACCACCGGCGAGACCGGTCGTTCCTCGATCGCCCGTGCGGGTGTAGAGACGCGGGATACTCTCGCCTCCGGCCGCCACTGCAACTGGTCCAGGGGAGAACTCAGGCCGTGGACGGGACAGAACGAGATGTGCAGCACCTCATTATGCTTAGCGTCCTGTCGGCACAGTCGGCAGATGAACCCGCTCCGTTCGCTCCACGCAATCCCCATCGGTTCCATGTTGCAATCCTTCCCCAGTCCCGGAAGCTAGCGCCGGAGGAGCCCCCGACCCTCCCGTGCCGCCCGGCGTCGACCCTCGCGTCGCTCGTGCGCCGACCGCGCACGATCGCGCAGCGCCGGCACGTGTTCCGCGTGGGTGAGCGCTAGCTCCCGGATGCCCAGCGTCACCGCGAGCGCCACGGCGCTCTCGATGTCGCGAGCGTACCCGTCCTCGACCATTTCCTCGAGCTCGGCCCGCAGGGTCGCGGGTAGCTCAACGCCGGAGGGAGCCGACTCTTCGGCCCCCTGCCGCACGAGCTCGCGGATCGCTTCGGAGCGGTTCGCGAGATTGCGGTGCGTCTGGAACCTCTCGAGGAGCGACTCCTCCTCGGACGTGAGGCGCACGCCGAGAAAGTGGGTCGCGGGAGCGTGGGCTCGAGCGGTCCGCACGTGTTTTACATAAATTTAACAGATATTTAGATATTGCTCACCCACCGTTTTACGAACGGGGGCAAGGCGTCTCCAAACCCAGAGAACCCTATCCGGCAGAGCAGGGGAGGCAGACGGTGTCGACTTCCACGAGTGGCCATGAAGGGTTTGGCAGGGGACGAGAACTCGCCGAATCGAGCCGGACTTGGACAATTGATCGAGCGGGCCGCTGACAACCCCATCACCGACACGAAACTTCAGTTTCATGGATTTCATATGTCACATTCATTAATTCGTCGAGGTAAGCCGGATAGACAAAGGAATGTCGTACGAAGGAGTTATATGGAAACAGAGATGTCCGGTTTCCCATGACCGTGAAGGCACGGGTCGCAACGGGAACGTTCGACCTAATGATCGAGGCCGAGACGAACGATGACGCAGCAAATCTGCTGAAGCTGCTCGACGGCTATCTGAAGTCGGCAGGCAATGGACCACCAAGACTGAGGGCCGGACCACCCGAAGTGACCATGTCTCCCCACCCGGTCGAGCCGGGCTTGCCTCCTCCGCCGTTCCTCGCGGAGCTCCCGTCGGTGATTCAGTCGGACTCGAAGACGGGGCTACTCACTCTGAGGGCGAAGCTCCACGAAGCACCCGGGCAAGCCTCTCGCGCCGCAGACGCAGCCCTGGTCATCCTCTTGGGATACACATTGCAGGGGAAGGACTCCACCTACGGCACGACGCTGATGAAGAGCCTCCGCCAGACGGGTTACAACATCGACCGTGTGGACCGGCCGCTCGAACCGTACCAAGACAAGGGCCTGGTGCTCGTGAGCGGGACGAAGAAGTCGCGCGCGTACCACCTCACTGAGCATGGGAAGGACAAGGCGAGGGAGCTCGTCGAAGAGCTCACTGCGGCCTTCGGAGCCTCACCATGAGGTCCACCGTCGCCCAACGCCTGGAAAATCTCGAACGCCGAGTCTCCCTGCTCGAAGGTCGGCCGCCCGACCGTGGGGCTGACCGGCCCCCGGCGTTACAGTCGCCACGGGAGTTCCTAATGTCGCACACCGGGGCGAAGAGGCTTGCAGACCTGGGTCTCCTTGCCGGGTACTTCATCGAGGTGATCAGTGGGAAGGAGTCGTTCACTCTCGACGAGCTGAACGAGTTCTACTCTCAGGCCAAGGAGCCCCGGCCCAAGGCATACCGTGACGTCCCCTACCAAAACGTAAGGCGGGGCGTCTTCAGGCAGGTTGGGAAGATTGTCCAGTCGCGTCACGCACACAATCGGTGGGCACTAACAAATCTTGGGATCGCTCGCGTCGAGGGCGGGTTCGCTGACGCTCACCCAAACTTGCCTGAGCGGAGGTCGAAGGCGGCCAAGCCCACTGATGACGCCGGTTCAACGGGAGGAAACCGATGACGACCATCAGGCAACGAATCCTAGCAGCATATCTCAACCGCAACGAACTGCTTGCCCAGGCCCAAGGCCTTGCGGCTGTACCCGACCCGGCTGAGAAGGCCCGGTTCTGGGCGGCTTACAGGACCGCGCGCTCCGAACTCGCCCGATTGCAGCCGGCGCCCTCAACACCCCCGTTGCTTACCGATCTGCCTACAGAAGCCCGTCCTTACTTAGAGCGATTGGAGGGGACTTCAGCTTTTCAGGATGGATTCGGCGGTTTCGAATATCGCTTCATGTCCGTACCAATCGACCGGATATGTCCTCTGCAGATGTTCAGCAACCTCGAGCCAGCGCTTTCTCCACCGCCCGTGAGCGACCTCGACGCCACGCTAAACTACGCGCTCCCGAACGACGCATCAATCCCCGGTGAGACGGTCATCACGCCCGCTGGGTTCCGTTTCACTTCGCCACGGTACGGCCATGGCCCCCAGAACTTGCGACGGCGGCTCAGCGGGCACCAAGTGGTAGTTTCCTTCGAGCATGTCAACCTAGTCCAAGTCAGAAGGTTCGGGAACACCCTCGTCATGTTCAACGGGACCCATCGAGCAGTTGAAATGTGGAGGGCGGGCATCACATCCATTCCTGCGATTGTGATTGAGCACCAAAACCCTGGAGAGGCCGAATGGCCCACGGGTCCGGGTTTCTTCGCTACAGGATTCTTGCTAGCAAATCCCCGGCAACCCCCTCAGGGAGCCCGCCCGCCGCTGATTCCGGATCTACTCTCAAATCTGTCGGTAGAGTGTCAGATTACCACCACTCCGACCGTTGTCGAGGTCGGCTTCGGAGGGCAACAGGGTGCGCAACCGCAAGCACCTCAGGGCATCATGATTCCGCTCGGTGGACTCCAAGCGATTCCAGGACGGTAGGCGGCCGAAAGCGTTTGGACGTGTTGAAGAAATGGAGATCTAAGTCTAACATGCCGAAGAAGAGGGACATCCTTTCGAAGCTCACCAATGAACAGCTGATTGCGCTGGCAGCGGCGTACGATATTGAGCTCGATAGGTCGTTGGCCAAGGTCGGGTTGGTCGAGGCACTCGCGTGCTCCCATCGAATAAAGACGGAGGGCCTGATTGAGTTGTCCGCCCGAATCTCGGCCCTCGGTGACGTTCCTTCTGCAGTATTCGAGAGTCGACAGGACTTCTTCGAAGAGACAGCGATACTAGCCTTCGACCAGATTGATACAATCGGCGATACCCTTTCGGTCGCCATCGCGGCTTACGAGGTGATTGAGCCGGGCTACGCCCAGAAGCTGACGAACCAGCTCAACCAACTTCGTAGCGGCAAGATTGCAACGATGGGCTCTGCCCCCAGCCACGTATGGTCTGTGCTATCGAAGAAGCAGCAAGGGGCTTATGGCATCGCGAGGAGCCTGTCCTACCAGATACCGAAGTTTGTCGAGACAGCAATCGTCGCGTCAGCCGATACGGACTTTGCCAAGAGGCATACCGCATTACAATCGAGACCGCTTCCACCGAGAATCGCTTACTACATAGGACAATCCTACCGTTGCTTTATCGCAGGTTGCTACGATGCATCAATCGTAATGCTTGCACGCTCATTGGAAAACCTCCTGAGACACCGACTTGAAAAAGTCCCAGTCACGATCGACCCGAAGGCCACCCTGGGTCAAATGGTCGGACTTTATCGTCAGAAGATCGGCAATGACGCATGTTTGGAGAAGATTCTCGAGGTATCGAATATGGACAGAGTCATTTCTGCCCACGACGTGGCCCCTTACAACAAGGAAATGGAGAGGAGGGACGCCGACCACGCTTGGACCGCTTTTGAAATCGTAGTTCGTGAACTACCGCCATAGTCGAGTCTCAGAAGCGAAACCGGGGGCTACTAACTCCTGCCAGGCGGTCGCGACAAAGGACGACGTCCGGCGCGCGATCTTCGGGAGGTTTCGATGCCGACGTTCGCAGACCTCACGCGTCGGCAACGCTCCCGCGTAGCGGAGCGCGACGCTGACCGGTCTTGGGTCGCCGCTAACGGACCCCTCAAAGGCGGACAAAGAGCGTTTCGCAAGATCCTCCGGGTACGGGGGATGAAGGTGCCTGACCACTACCGGCAGTCGACGCGGACCGCCCAAGAAGCCCAGGCGGAACGCAAGTTCGTTGAAGGGGGCCTCGGCCGCGAGGGCAGCTGCGGCAGACATCGTTACCCGGGGACGGCCGATAAGGGGTAGTCCGTGCCGGCTGTTGTTGCGAAGAAGGGCGGCCGACATCCGGCCCGGCACGACCTGAGGCACTCCGCGGGGCCGGTCCGCCGATCGCCGTCCGCTCGGCGGCCGATGTACTCGCCCCGGCCGCCGAGACTCCTCTCGGTGGGTCCCCGGTCCGATGAGGACCGAGGGTTCGGGTCCGCGCCTTTCGGCCCGCCGGCGAAGCTTCTCTACTCGAACCGCCGCGGAACCGTCCGTCGCGTCATGCCGGGGCGGGGCGGTATCCTGCCACGGACGGCCGCGGTGGCCGGTCGCCGGCGAGCCAGAGGGCGTACGCGCGACCCAAGTAGCGGGCCCCGATCAGGATGACAACGAGCGAGGCCGCTGCCGCCAGGTCGAACAGCC
>JAJZGO010000083.1 GCA_021798415.1 Thermoplasmata archaeon
GACGCGTTCCGCGCGTACGCGAAGGAGAGCCGACGGGCGCTCGACGCCGCCCTCGCGGACCGCTGGTGGGACGCCATGCTCCGCAACTCCGAGATCGTCGAGCGCGTGATGGGCTACTCGTACGCCTCGCTGCGCACGAGGCTCGCGGCGGCGGGGGCGGTCGGCAGCGGTGTGAGCGGGCTCGGTCCCGCCTACGCCGCGGTCGCGCCGTCCGAACGGATCCCCCGGATCCTCGAGGTCCTGGCCAAGGAAGAGGGAACGGTCCTCCGGGTGGGGCTGCGACGGGCGCGGACAGGAGGCGTCGCGTGACCCGGGTCCGGATCCGACCGGCCCGGGCGCTCGGCGTCGTTCGAGCGCCGCCGTCGAAGAGCTACACCCACCGGGCTCTCGCGGTGGGACACCTCGCCCGGCGCCGCTACCGGGTCGACCGCCCGCTCGACTCCGACGACACCCGGGCGACGGCTCGGGCGGTCGGAGCGCTCGGTACTCCGGTCGAGCGGTCGGACTCGTGCTGGACCGTGGAACCCGCCGGGCCCGCCCACGACCGCGATGCGGTCGGCATCGACTGCAGGGAGTCCGGCACGACGCTCCGTTTCGCCACGGCGCTCGCCGCGCTGGGGGACCGGACCGTCGTCCTGCGCGGCAGGGGGCGACTCCCGCTTCGGCCGATGGCGCCGCTCGTCGGGGCCCTCGAGCGCCTGGGCGCGACCGTCCGCACGCCGGCGGGAGGCCGAACGCTCCCCCTCACCCTCCGGGGGCCGATCCACGGGGGACGTGTCGAGGTCGACGCTTCGGAGAGCTCGCAGTTCGCCTCCGCGCTCCTCCTCGTCCTCCCGACACTCCCCGACGCGTCGACCCTCCTCCTTCGCGGCCCGATCGTTTCGGCCCCGTACCTCGACGCCACCGCGGCGATGCTCTCCCGCCACGGCGTCGAGTGCTCGAGGACCGCCCGCATCGTGCGGGTCCCGGGGGGACAGCGGTACCGCGGGGGTCGGTTCGAAGTCCCCGGCGACGCGTCGTCGGCCGCATACCTATGGGCCGCGGCGGCGGTCTCGGGAGGAGAGGTCCGGGTCCGTGGGATCCCTCCCTCATGGCCCCAGGCGGACCTCGCGATCCTCGACATCCTCGAGCGCAACGGCGCCGAGGTGCGCCGGGAGCCGGACGGCGCGACCGTGAGGGGCACCGGCCGTCGGCGACCGTTCACCGTCAACCTCACGGACGCCCCGGACCTCTACCCGCTCGTGGGGGTGCTCGCCGCGACGACCGTCGGCCGCAGCGAGCTTCGCGGGGCGCCGCAGGTCGTCCGGAAGGAGTCGGACCGACGTCAGGGGACGGTCGACCTCGCTCGCGGGCTGGGCGCGGCGGCGGCGATCTCCGACGACCGGCTCCGCATCACCGGGACCGGAGCGCCGAAGGCGCTCGCGCTCGACGCCCTCAGCGACCACCGCCTCGTGATGAGCGCCGCCGTGGGATCGCTCGCTGCGAGCGGTCCGTCCGTCGTCGGCGACGCCCGGGCCGTGCGGAAGTCGTTCCCCGGGTTCTGGACGGTCCTCAAGGGGCTCACGGGAGCGGGCCCATGATGTCGTTCGGCGAGCGGTTCCGCATCACGATCTTCGGGTCGAGCCACGGGCCCGAGGTCGGCGTCACGATCGAAGGGATCCCCGCGGGGACCCGCATCGACCCGGAGCGGATCCAGGCCGACCTCGACCGACGGCGCCCGGTCGGGCGACGCCTCGCGACCCGCCGCCAGGAAGAGGACCGCCTCGTTCTCGATTCGGGCGTGACCCAGGGGCAGGCGGACGGGGCCCCGCTGCGCGCGCACGTAACGAACGAGGACGTCCGACGCGAGCCCTACGACCGCCTCAAGGAGACCCCGCGTCCGGGCCACGCCGACTACCCCGCGCGGGTCCGGTACGGGACGGGCGCCGACCTCTCGGGCGGCGGGATCTTCTCCGGCCGCATGACGGTCGGGCTCGTGATCGCGGGGTCGGTGGCCAAGACGCTGCTCGCGGCCCGGGGGATCGACGTCGTCGGGTACACCCGATCGATCGGGACCGTCGACGCCGAGATCCCCCCGGGTGCGGACGTCCCCCAGCTGCGCGAGCGTTCTCGGACGAACGAGGTCGGGACCCCGGACCCCGTCGCGTCGTCCCGGATGGAGGAGGCGATCGCCGAGGCGCGCCGGGACGGCGACAGCCTCGGCGGGATCGTCGAGGTCCGCATCGACCACGTACCGGTCGGCCTTGGCGAGCCGTTCTTCGACTCGCTCGAGAGCACGATCGCGCACGTCCTCTTCTCGGTCCCGGCGGTCAAGGCGGTCGAGTTCGGCGCCGGCTTTGCGGCGGCGCGCATGCGCGGCAGCGAGCACAACGACCCGTTCGTCTGGGTCGGCTCCGAGGTCCGCACCGTGACGAACCACGCCGGGGGGATCCTCGGGGGCCTCGCCACGGGGATGCCGATCGTCGTCCGGGTCGCGGTCAAGCCGACGTCGTCGATCGCGCGGCCGCAGCAAACGGTCAACCTGACCACTCGCTCGGCGGAGACCCTCGTCGTCACCGGACGGCACGATCCGTGCATCGTGCCGAGGGCGGTGGTCGTGCTCGAGGCGGTCGCCGCGATCGCGATCGCCGACCTGGCTCTTCGCGGAGGGTACGTGTGACGAACGAACATCGGATCTCGTGCGCCATCCTGGGAGCGAGCGGCTACATCGGCCAGCACTTCGCTCGGCTCCTCGCCGACCACCCGACGTTCGCCCGACCGCTTCTCGCGGCGAGCGAACGGTCCGTCGGACGACGGCTCGCCGACGTCTGGCAGCTCGCCGAGGCCCCTCCCGACGGGCTCGCGACGTCGGCGCTCGTCCGCTCGAGCCCTTCGAGCCTCTCCCGAGCGGGGGTCCGGGTCGTCTTCTCGGCGCTCCCGTCCGGGACGGCCGGACCCGTCGAGACCGAGCTCGTCCGCCGCGGGATCTCGGTCTTCTCGAACGCGGCCGACCACCGGATGGACCCCGCCGTCCCGCTCCTCGTTCCCGAGGTGAACTCCGACCACCTCGCGCTCGCTTCCCGGCGACCCCGCGGCCGCGGCCTTCTCGTGACGAACCCGAACTGCTCGACGACCGGCCTCGTGGTCGCGCTCGCCCCGATCGTCCCGCTCCTCAAGCCTCGCGCGGTCCACGTGGCGACGTACCAGGCGCTCTCGGGCGCCGGGTACCCCGGGGTGCCGTCGCTCGCGATCGCCGACAACGTCGTGCCGTTCATCCGCGACGAGGAGGAGAAGATGCGCGACGAGACGGCGCGCATCCTCGGCCGCCGTCGGGGCGCCCGCGTCGCCCCGCTCGACCTCCCTGTGGTCGCTCAGTGCGCCCGCGTCGCGACGCGCGAAGGTCACCTCGAGGCGGTGACGCTCGAGGGTACGCGTCGGTCCACTCTCGAGGAGGTCGAACGGGCGTGGCGGGAGTTCGACCCGCTCGCCGCGGACGACCTTCCCACGGCGCCCCGACCCCCGATCGAGCTGCGGGCCGAAGCCGACCGCCCCCAACCGCTGCGCGACCGGTGGGCGGGCGCCCCGGCCCGCGCCCGCGGCATGGCGGTCGTCGTCGGACGCCCCCGCTTCGACCCGCCTTACTTCCGGTTCTTCGTCCTCTCCCACAACGCCGTGCGGGGCGGAGCGGGCGGCTCGGTGCTCAACGCCGAGCTCGCTCTCGCCCGAGGGTTCCTGCCGAGGGAGGGCGCTTCGCCGTGAGCCCCGCCCGCCCCCCGGTCGTCCTCAAGTTCGGCGGCGCCTCGCTCGCCGACCCCGCCCGCGTCGCGTCCGACGTCCGGTCGGCGCTCGCCGAAGGCGCGCCCGTGGTCGTCGTCGCTTCCGCCCGGGAGGGGATCACCGACCGTCTCAGCGCGGCGCTCGCCCATCCGCGCTCGGTCTCGCGGCACCGGAGCACGATCGACGAGCTCCGGCGGGCCCACCCGGGGCTTCCCCCGGCCGGTCGGCGGCAGCTCGAGCGGCTCGGGCGTCTTCTCCGCCAGGTCGAGGCGACCGCCGGGCACGACGCGCCGCTCACCGATCGGGTCCTGAGCCAGGGCGAGCGGATCTCGGTGCACTGGCTGAGCGCCGACCTCAGCGCCCGCGGGCTCGATGCGGTGCCGGTCGAAGCGGACCACCTGGGTTTGATCACCGACAACGCCTACGGGGCCTCGTGCATCCTCTTCGAGCGCTCGCGCGTCGCGGTCCGGCGGGGACTTCACCGGCTCCTCGCCCGCGGAAAGCTGCCGGTCGTCACGGGGTACTTCGGCCGTAGCCTCGAGGGCCGGGTCGCCACGCTCGGGCGGGGCGGCTCCGACTACGCGGCCGCCGGCATCGGCGCGATCCTCGGCGCGTCGCGCGTCGAGCTCGTCAAGCGCCACGTCGCGGTGCTCTCGGCCGACCCGTCCGAGGTCCCCGACGCGCGCCCGATCCCCGAGCTCTCGTACGAGGAGGCGGAGGAGCTCGCGCAGTTCGGCGCCCGGGTCCTCCACCCGCTCACGATCGAGCCCGCGAGGGCGCAGGGCGTCCTTCTGCGCGTGCGCTCGCTCGACGACCCTTCGGTCGTCACGACGATCTCGCCGGCCCGTCCCGGTCGTCGCAACCGCGCGCTCACGATGCTCGGGCCGCTGCGCCTGTTGCGCCTGAGGGTCCCGGGCGGCCGACAGCGGCCCGGGATCGTCGCCGAGGTCTCGCACCGCCTCGCGGACGCCGGCGTGAACCTGGTCCAGCTCTACACGTCGTCCGCGCTCCTCTGCCTCGTCCTCGAACCGCCGCAGGTCGTCGCCGCGATCCGCGCTCTCGCCCCCGTGACGCGGGAGGCCGCGGCGATGGTCGAAGGGCCGCACGCGGTCACCCTCGTGATCGCGATCGGGGACGGGATCCTCGACGACCTCGACCGCCTTCCTTCGGCCGCCGTGAGGGGCGCCGAGGGGTTCAGCGCCACACCGCGGGCCCTGTCGGTGGCCGTGCCCGAGGGCCGAGGCCCCGAGGTCCTCCGGGAGCTGCACCGGGCCCTCGTGTCGGAGGCGCCGCGGTGAGCGACCCCTGGCCGGCGTTCGTCGAGCGGGCCGACGGGGCCGAGACCGCCGGGTACTTCGAGCGGAGCGCGACGCACGACGCGACGGGCGGCGTCGCGGTCGCGTTCACGCGGGCCGAAGAGGTGCGGACGCTCGATGCGAGAACGGACCGGGAGGAGCTCTCGCGAGCCACCGAGCGGTTCCTCGGCGGCGGTCGGGGCCGGGCGGTCCTCGGCTACGCCGGGTTCGAGGCGTTCGGCCTCTTCGAGCCGGCGCTCCGCCGGGTCCCGGGCGGATCGCCTTTCCCTCTCGGCGAGTTCGCGTTCGTCTCCGGCACGACGATCGGACGCCCGCGACGTTCGCGCCCGACGCCTCGCCCACCCCCGACGCCGATGCGGCCGCTCGAGGACTCGATGCCGCGCCGCCGCTTCGAGGCGAGCGTGCGACGGCTCCAGCGGGAGATCCGCAACGGCGAGGCGTACCAGGTCGTCCTCGCCCACCGACGCTCCTGGGCGCGGCCGAACGACCTCCTCGAGCGGGCCGGCCGGCTGCGCGCGAGCGAGCGGTACGCGTTCTTCTTCTACCTGCGTTTCGGCGACCGCGAGATCGTCGGCGTCTCTCCGGAGTCGGTCGTCGAGGTCGACGGCCGGCGGGCGGTCGTCAACCCGATCGCGGGGACCGTTCCCCTCGGCGCGGGCGCCCGGGGCCGGCTGCCGCTCGAGGTCGACCCGAAGGAGCTCTCCGAGCACCGGATGCTCGTCGACCTTGCGCGCAACGACCTCGGGCGGATCGCGCGACCTCGCACCGTGCGGCTCCTCTCCCGGGAGCGCCGCGTCCGCTACGCGCGTCTCGACCATCTCGTGAGCCGTGTCGCGGCCGACCTCAAGCCGCGCGTCGGGCCGTGGGACGCGCTCGCCGCGACGTTCCCCGCGGGGACGGTGAGCGGCGCGCCCAAGATCCGGGCGACCGAGCTCCTCGAGCGCGAGGAGGGGACTTGGCGGGGCCCGTACGCGGGAGCGGTCGGGCTTCTGCGCCCGGGAGGACGGGCCGATTGGGCGCTTGCCATTCGCACCGGATTCGCGGTCGGTCCCCGGCTCTACACCGCCGCGGGGGCGGGGATCGTCTACCGCTCGGAGCCGCGGCGCGAGTTCGTCGAGACGCTCACGAAGCTCGCGCACGTCGAGGAGCTCCTCGCGGGGGGGATCCCGTGAAGGTCCTGCTCGTCGACCACGAGGACTCGTTCGTGCACAACATCGAGCAGGGACTCGCGGCCCACGGCGCGCGGGTCGAATGCCTTCGCGCGACGGTGCCGCTGCGCGACGCGGTGCGCGTCGACCCGGACGCGATCGTCCTCTCCCCCGGGCCGGGTCATCCCAGCGACCGCCGCATCACCGGCCTCGCGCGACGCCTGCTCGAGCGGTGGGACAGCGAGCGGCCGTTCCTCGGCGTCTGCCTCGGGCACCAGCTGATCGGCGAGCACTATGGGGCGACGGTCGGCCGCGCGCCCGCCCCGGTGCACGGGGAGCTCTCCGAGCTCGTGCACGACGGTCGGGGGATCTTCGCCGGACTTCCGTCGCCGCTCTCGGCGGCCC
>JAJZGO010000011.1 GCA_021798415.1 Thermoplasmata archaeon
CACGGACCTCCTCGTCGGCCCCGGCCGAGCGCGCACGGACCTCGTACCGATCCGCGAGCAGTTCCGCATCCCCGAACTGCTCGCGACCTGGGCCCGGGAGGGCGAGGCGGACGCCGACCGGGCGTCGCCCGCCCCGGCCGACCCCACCCTCCCGGTGGCCGCGACGGAGGAGGTGGTGATCGCCCAGGGGTGCACGAGCGGCTGCGCCTACTGCTTTAGCCGCCTCGCGCGCGGACGGATCGAGAGCGTGCCCGCCGCCGCGGTCGCCGAGCGGGTGCGGGCGGCGGTCGCCCGCGGCGCGGCGGAGGTCCGCCTGACGTCACTCGACACCGCCGCGTGGGGGTGCGACCGGACGGACGGGCCCCGGCTCCCCGACCTCCTCCGGACGGTCGCGCTCGTCCCGGGAGACGTTCGGGTCCGGGTCGGGATGATGAGTCCCCAGTCGCTCGCGCCGATCCTTCCCGACTACCTGGAGGCGCTCGCCCCGAGCCGCTTCTACCGGTTCCTCCACCTGCCCGTCCAGAGCGGGTCGGACGCGGTCCTCGCGGCGATGCATCGGGGCTACGGGGTCGCCGAGTTCCGCCGGCAGGTCTCGGCCGCCCGACGCCGGTATCCCGAGCTGATGCTCTCGACCGATGTGATCGTCGGGTACCCCGGCGAGACCGAGGACGACCACCGGGCGACCGGGGAGCTTCTCGAGGAGGTGGGACCCGAGACGGTCAACGTGACCCGGTTCTCGCCCCGCCCGGGCACGCCGGCCGCGCGCCTTCCTCCGCTCTCCCCGCGGACCGCGAAGCGACGCTCGCGCGAGCTCACGGCCCTACGGCAGCGGGTCGCCCGCGAGCGGCTCGAGCGGTGGATCGGCCATCGGGGGCCGGCGCGCGTCGTGGAGCACGGCCCCGGGGGGACCGCGGTCGCGCGGCTTCCGAACTACCTCCCCGTCGTCCTCGACGACCGTCCGGCGCTCGGCGCGAGCGTGACGGTCCGGGTCGACGGGGCTCGGTCGACGTACCTGCTCGGGCGCGCGCAAGAGGCCCCGGTCTAAATACCCCCACCTTCCCTAGTTCTCCCGCCCGCCACCGGCGCGGGGCACCGCGAGGATCCGACCGTGTCGTCGCTCACCTCCCAGGAACTCCTCGCGATCGTCGTGATCGTGGTCCTCGGCGCGGCCGTCGTGGCCCTCCTCCTGTTCCTCGTGAAGCGGTTGAGGGACCGCCGCGACCAGCTGCTCCACGAGCTCCACGACCGGCCCGAGCTCGTCCAGGATCGCGCCTTCAACCGGATCGCGATGGCCCGGCGCGAGGCGGAGACCCTGGGCCGGCAGGGCCGCGACGTCGGACGGGCCCGGGAACTGATCGCGGCCGCCCAGGCGGCGTTCGACACCCGCAACTACAACCGGGCGTACGAGTCGGCCCAGCTCGCGCACGAGTCGCTCGTCCACTCGCGTTCGCCACCGCTCGGTTCGGCGCGTCCGGGCTCGTCCGCAACCCCTCTGCCCAGCTCCCCGGCGTCGGCCGCGCCGTTGCCGAGCGGGACCGGCCCATGGGCGGCCGGGCCGGCGGCCGCTGCCGCGGGCGCCCTTCCCCAGAACCGGGTCGAGGCCCAATTCCAGCTCCGCCTGCTCGACCAGGAGCTCGACACGGCGCGAGGAGCCCGACCCGGAGCCCCCGAGATGGCGGAGGCCGTCGCGGGACGCGACCGCGCCAAGACCGCGTTCGACCGGGGCGACTTCACGGAGGCGTTCCGCAGCGCCCTGCGGGCGCGCCGCGCTATCGGCGGGGCCGTCGAAGGCCTTCCGCCGTCCCCGACGTTCCGCTCCCCCGCGGGCAACGGCCCCGACCCGAGCGCTCCGTCCGCGGCTCCGGACGCAGCCGAGTCCGCGATGCGCGTCGCCGGCGCCGGACGGTGCCCGGAGTGCGGGTTCCCCCTGCTCCCCGACGACCGGTTCTGCCGAGGCTGCGGTTCCGAGCGGGGCCCGATGGCCTGTCCGAAGTGCGGGGCCGGCCGAACGCCCGCCGACACGTTCTGCGGCCGTTGCGGAGAGAGGTTCTCCTAACGAGCTAGCCGGTGGCCGGGGCAAGCCACTCATCGAGCCGACGCTGCGTCCGGGCCTCGTGCAGCACCGCGCTCGCCGCGAGCCAGCGCTCGCGCGGGATCGCGAACGACTCCGAGATGCGCTCCGAGAGCTCGGCGAGGTCCGCGAGCGGTTCCGGGGGCCTCCGGAGCGCCGCGCGCACGTACTCCCGGACATTCCACACGCCGAGCGGCATGATCTCGCCCGGGTGGACCTCGCGGAGGACGACCACGCCGGCTTGGCGGCCGAGGTCGAGCAACGCCTCGCTGGTCGCGAGGCGGGCCGCGTAATAGCATCCTCCGATCGACGCGTAGGTCGTCCGTCCGAGGTGGCCCTCGTGGTCTCCCATGACGACGATCCGGTTCGGGCTCGGGTTCCACACCGTGTTCGGGTACCACGCCTCGATCGACTCGTAGCGGTAGGCCCCGGGCAGGAAGACGATCAGCCACCGGTTGTCGAGGGCGGTCAGGCGGTAGATCTGCGGCGACCCGAGCTCGGGGAGGTCGCGGACCTTCTCGAGGTTCTGCCGGGAGAGAAGGTCGTCGACCGCGGTGATGCTCCAGCGCGTCGGGACGAGCTTGCGACGACCCCGTCGGCCGAGAACGCCGACGCTGAACGCCCGCTGGATGCGGCTCACCCGCACCCCGCGCTGGTACAGCTCCCCGACCGCGATGCGAGCATTCGCGTCCCGGTCGGAGGAGAGGCGGTCGAGGTGGGGGTCGACGCGTCGGACGTCGAGGTGGAGCTTCTCGATAGGCGCCGACGGACCGAACGGAGGAGCGGTGTCGGAGAGCGAAAGATGTCCCCGGGGCGGACGGCGGAAGACCGCCTCGCTCTCCGCCGACTCCCCGGCGATGCCGAGCAGCTGGAGGTCCTCAAGCAACGGGATGGGGCGCTCCGCGTCCGTGACCCGGATCGAGGTCGTCCCCCGGACGAGGCTCGTCCGGTAGCCGACGACCTCGTCGACCGAACGACCGACCCACTCCTCGGGAGTGTCGAAGAGCTCCGTCGATCCGTGCATGGGGGATAGAAGCGGGCCGACCCCGACCTTCGGGTAGCCGAACCGGCCGACAAACAGCCCGGGAGGGCTCGACCCCTCGAGCTGGGTACCCCCCACCAGGGGGAGCGTCTTCTCGAACGCCCGGTACTTGACCAGGATCGGGCAGACCGGCTTGCCGCAGAGAAGCTGGGCCGAGCGGCAGCGCAGGCACATCGTCGGGTCGTCCTTGAGCCCGGGGATGCTCCAGGAGAGCGATTCGACCGGGGCAAGGCCGGGGATGGGTGGGGTGGTGCTCTTGCCGGTCATCTTCGTCCCGAATAGGCCCGGAAGGAATGAAAGGCTCGCACCAGAGGTCGTGAAACGGTCCGCCCGCGTCCGGCTGAGACACGCGCCCCTACGCTCAAATAGCGCGGCGCAGTGGCGACCCCCCGCCTGGGACTGTGGGGTAGCTTGGTCCATCCTTCGGGGTTCGGGACTCCGAGACGCCAGTTCGAATCTGGCCAGTCCCACTCGGCCGCACGGAGCGAAGCCCGCGGGCCCGATCCGCGACCAGGTGCGGGCCCCGGCCCATCGTTGGCCCTCCCCGACCGCATCGCTCCGCTCCGGGCGGCCTCGCGAACCGGACCGACGTCGTGGCTGACCGCGCGACCCCCGCTCACGGGTGCGGGGACGTCGGCCCCCGCGAACGCCCCGAGCCGTCCCGCCGTGCTCGGCCCCGGCGATCGTGCCGGTCCGAGATCGACCGGGCGAGACGAGACCTAGAGCTTGTGGGTGAGCGCTCGGACCGCGTGGCCGCCGTTCTTCAGGACGGGACCGCCGTGGTAGGTCAGGAGCGAATCGATCATGAGCTGGCCCACCCGGCGGGCGGAGATCTTCGCGGTCGGGGTGTGGTGGGTGAAGTCGGGGACGGTGAGGATGACCTTCTCGTCCTCGACGAAGAAGAGGTCGCCCGAGAAGAGGAGCTTGCGCTCCGGCTGGTAGTACGAGAGGTGCCCGGGTGTGTGACCCGGGGTGTGGTACGCGATGAGCCCTCCGGCCGCGTCGACCGAGTCCCCATCCTTGAGCGTCTCGGCGACCGTGAACGGCTCGGCGGGCGGCGATCCGGGCCCGTCGTACTTCGGGTCCATCGCGATGTACGCTGCCTCGATCCAGTGGGCGAACGTCCGCGCGCGGGTCCGCTCCGCCACGGCCTTCAACGAGCCGGTATGGTCACGGTGCAGGTGGGTCAGGAGGACCTTCGTGACGGCCGTCGGGGCGACATGGATCTTCTCGAGGTAGGCGAAGATCGCCTCGTGCGCGCCCGGTAGCCCCGTGTCGATGAGGGTCCACGACGGCCCCCGGTCCTTGACGAGATAGACGTGCGTCGTGAAGTCGGGTGACGGATCGACCCCTTCCACTAGATGGACCCCGGGAAGTATCTCGGCCATGGTTGTACCGGCAGGGGGCAACCGGCCGCCCCATAAATTCCGTTCGGGCCGGAGGTCCATTCGGTTCTATGTCGAGCGGCGCGGTCGGCGACGGTCCCCGGCCGGCTCGAAGGCAAGGAACTCGTTGCCGTCCGGGTCCATGAACCGAAGCGTGCGGCCGCCCCACGGCTCGGCGCGGGGGGGCTGCGTGACCCGCGCGCCGAGATGCTTCAGGCGAAGCGCGAGCGCCGAGGCGCTGTCGGTCTGGAACGCGATGCCGGTCCGCGTCCCGATCCGCGCCCGGGCCTCGGTGTAATGCGGCTCGCCCCACTCCGGCCGGGGGACGACCAGCGATAGGGCGGCGGTCCCTTTGCCGAGCGAGAGCTCGACGTATCCGGTGTCCGGGTCGCGCGCGCGGACCTGGAGGCCGAGCCCGTCGTGATAGAAGCGGATCGACCGGTCCTGGTCGGAGACGACCACCGCGACCCGCTGGAGCATGGTGAGGCGACCCGAGCCCCGGGACGGGGGAATCTCGAGGTTCACGCCGGCCCCGAGCGTCCCTGGGTCCCACTCCCAGAGCTCGTAACGCCCCTGGGGGAACTCGACCCACGGGTCCCCCCTGAGCACGCGACGGGCCTCGGAATACTCGGCGGCGCGGAAGACGAGAAGGTCGCCGGCCGGCTCGGTGAGGGCGCCGTGCGCCACCAGCCGCTCGACCCGGTCGAGCTTCGCGAGGAACCCCCGGAGGACCGCCGGGGCGGGACCCCCATCGGAGCGGCTCCCTCCGGCCTCGACGAGGCGCACGTAGAGCCGCCTCGGTTTGCGGCCGGGTTTCGCGCTCGGGCTCATTCGCGGAACGGAACAGACCGTTCCTGCCTAAATCGCCGACGCCCCGGGGGGGCTCGGACGGATCACGGGGTCACGGCCCGGCGGCGAACGCTTCCCCGAGCCCACGGACCGACTCCGCGACGTCGTCGGACGCGAGGGCGCCGAAGTCGAAGATCCCGAGGACCTCGTCGACACCGAGCTGCCGGAACGTTTCGAGCCGGCGCGCTACCTCGCGTGGGGAGCCGAAGATCGCCCAGCCGCTCCTCTCGACTTCCTCGGCGCGGGCGAGGTGCGGGGCGTGCTTCACCTTCTCCTGGTAGAACGCGCTTTGCGACGCGAGACGGCTATCCAGGTACCGCTGGAACGCCGCCCGGGCGCGCTCGGGGTGCGGACCGGCGTAGAGGTGCAGCGCCGCCGCGACCTCACCGTGCACGCCCTCCGGCAGGTGGTCGCGATACTCTCGGACCTCGGCCCCGAGCTCCTTGGGGCTGTCGAGCGTGGCGTACGGCACGAGCGCGATCGACGCGCCGCGTCGCGCCACGAAGGGGATCGCCTCCCGGCGCTGGACGGCGATCCAGATCGGTGGGTGGGGCGCCTGGACCGGACGCACGTTGAGGCGGACGGGGGCGGCGAGCGGTCCGCCGGCGCTCACCGGGTCGCCCGAGAACGCGGCCAGGATGGTCTCGAGCCCGCGGTCGAACGCCTCGCGTTTCGTCGCGGGGTCGACGCCGAACCCCTCGAACTCCATGGGGATGTAGCCGCTTCCGACGCCGAGGTTGAGGCGCCCTCCGCTGAGGCGGTCGACCATTGCGTACTCCTCCGCGAGGTCGATCGGCCGGTGGAACGGGAGGACGCTCACGAGGGAGCCGAGGCGCAGCCGGCGGGTCCGGGCCGCGCAGGCGGCGAGCAGGACGGGAGGGGATGGGCAGATCCCGCCGCCGTGGAAGTGGTGTTCCGCGACCCACAACGCCGACAGCCCGCCGCGCTCCGCCTCCTCCGCGAGCCGGACGACCTCGGCCAAGCGGTCGGCGGCCCCGGCGGCGTCGTACGCATCGACCACGGTGAACGCGCTCAGCTTCACGGCCGGGCCGACCGTCTTGAGGTAGATGGCGTTTATCGGCTCGGGCGCCGGCAGCGACAAGCCGATGAGCGGGCGACGCCCTCGGCGGGAGGATGACGCTTCCGGTCCGCGCGCTCTCTCCGGGGTGGGCGCGCGGTACGGTCCACCGGTCGGACGACCCGCTCCGGTGGGATTCGGGTCGGCCGGGGCCCGAGGTCCTCGTCTTGCCGGCACTCTGGTGGCCCCCCTTCCCCTCCCTGCCCTCCCACGTTATCGCGGCGGCCCTCCTCGGTGTCCCGGCGGTGCGTCCGTCCCCCGGCCCGATCCCCGTCGTGGCCGGCGTCGACCCGGACCTCCTTCGCGAAGGGGAGACCGTGGAAGTGAACGGCTCGAAGGGGACGCTCGCGATCGCCGGAGTTCGGGAGGTCGAGGTCGTCACGGCCTTCCTCGAGCGGGGGGACGGCCGCATCCTCCTCCTCGAACGCTCGTCGAAGGTCGGGAGCTTCCGGGGACGTTGGGCGGGAGTCTCGGGATTCCTCGAGGCGCCGACGCCGCTCGAGCAGGCGTACCGGGAGGTCGAGGAGGAGACCGGGCTCGCCCGCGATCGGCTCGAGCTGCGGGCGTCCGGGGACCCGGTCCTTGCCCGTCATGAGGACACGGTCTACGTCGTCCACCCGTTCCGTTTCGGGGTCGGCTCGGTCGACGTCCGCCTCGACTGGGAGCACGTGCGATGCGAGTGGGTCGACCCGTCGGAGGTCCGTCGCCGATCGACCGTCCCGAAGCTCGACCTTGCGTGGGAGTCCGTCGCCCGCGCCCCTGCTCCGAAAGGATAAGACGGAAGTCGTACCCTCCGGGCGCGTGGGCTGGTAGATCAGTCCGGAAGATCGCCGGTTTTGCAAACCGGAGGCCTCGGGTTCAAATCCCGACCAGTCCACTTCGAGACACCCCCGCGAGGCGCGGTGGGCTCGGAGGAAGGATGCGCGGGTTCGAGACTCGGCGTGAGCCACACGACCGTGCGCCGGGTCCATCGGCATCGACACCAGGAGTTCCTCTCCCTCGTGCGCACGCTCGACGACCCGACCCCCGACGATCTCGCCGTCCGTGCGATCGTGGACAACGCGAGCTCGCATCTGACCGAAGAGGTCGAACGATGGCTCCGCCGCCGCCCTCGATTCCAACTCCATCGGGTGCCGACCGGCTCCTCGTGGTTGAACGCGGTCGAGGGGTGGTTCTCGCCGCTCGCGCGAAAGGCTCTCCTTCGAGGGAGCTTCCGCATTGTCGCGGTGCTCACGCGCGCCGTTGAGGAGTACGTCGAGGTCCGCCACGAGAGGGCCCAACCGCTCGTGTGGACCAAGGATGCCGAGACGATTCTGGGGAGGGTCCGCAAAATACAACGTTTGTCGGATACGGTCCACTAGGGGCGGGCGAGTGCCGTCCCGCATGAGGCGCAGAACTTCCCTGCCCCGGTCGCGGGCGTGCCGCACGACGGACATCGCGCTTCTGAGGTCCTGGCGGGAGGCGCCCCGCTCGGTGCGGAGGGGGATGGCGCGGTCGCGGGCGGCACGGGTACGTTCGGAGCCGGCTTGGCGAGGCCCGACCCAACGAGGTGGTTCCAGAACGCCCACCGCTCCTGCGACCAGTCGGTCTCGTACGAGTGCCAGGAGACGGCCGCGCCGATGACCGCGACCGGCAAAAGGAGCACCGCCAAGACCGCCCCGCCAACCGCAGCGTCCTCCCGAACGTCCGCCCGGAATCGGAGCTGGACGATCGACCCGGGACCGGAAGGCAACACCGTGACGTCGACGACCCGGTGGATGCCGAGCTTGGATTGGAATGATCGGCCCTGGAACGAGCCGGGGCCGGTCGATCGGAGGTTGTACCCTCGCTGGCCCCAGAACTGCCACGCCGACGTGTGCATCTCGGTCGCGGCGGGCGACTGGAACGTCCACGCCTCGAACTTCTCAAACACCATGGGTTTCCTCGTTCAACCTGTCGTGCCGCAACCTGTCCGCCTCTGCGCCGGGGGACTCCCTTCGGTCGCGCTCCCACTCCCCCGAATGCCTTAGGGATAGCGGCCGGCCCGCTCTTCGCGAAGGATCCTCGCCCGGGGCGAGCCGGGTCGGCTCGGCGGATTCGGTAGTCCATCAGGTGGCGGACGCTCCCGAGCCGTTTGTACGTCGCCGGGACTCGGCCGGGGTAGCCCGACCGAGCCCAGGTGTGACCGCCGTAGGGCTGGAGGGGGGCCGGCCCCGTACAGTCGACGGAGACCACGATATGCGGGCCCAGGAGGCTTGGATGCACAAGGAGATCGGATTGGCCCGGCTCCTTCCTGTGGCCCTTGATTGAGACAGGATTCGGGTCACTTAGCGTTGCGAGATGGTCACGACGACACCCCGATTGCACCTTGCATTACGTACGACCCAGCCTGCGAAGGCGCAACCACTGTCAGGCCCACACCCATGGAGCCGGGCACCAGGGGTACAGGTATCGTCATTTCAATGCCGGCCAGCGTGAAGGGTGGGAAGATGATGATACTGGTGAGGGTCAGACGGAGCGAGCTATTGAAGTAGCCGTCATCGGCGACCACCAACACGTAGTCGAACGTCTGGCCAGGACTGTAAACTAGGGGGCATGCATCAAAACACGGATTACCTGACACTAAGCCCTGCGAGTTGCCGACCGTTGACCAAGTAACGTTCTGAATTCGGACTGACCGAGAAATCTCGTAGTTCTGAAGGGCCGGCGGAAGCCAAATCACCAGAGTAACCAGAACTGCGGCGACCGCCACAGTTACGAGTAGAATCCTCCGATCTGACCAGCGAAATGAATTGGCGCCAGGCCCGGGCATGTGTTTCTACCGAGGCATATTCAACATTCCTCGGAAACATATCTAATCTCGCTCCCGACGTTGGCGGTCGGCTCGTCGAAGAGGAGGACGTCGGGTGGGTCGACCGTCACCCACGCGATCAGCACGCGCTGGACCTCGCCCCCGGGGCGGGAGCCGCTCTGGCGGTCGAGGGTCCCCGGACCGAGCCCGACCATGGCGAGGCTTGCCCCGTAATCCCCGGGACATTTCAGCGACAGTAGTTCCGCGACCGAGAGCGGGATGTCGGTGTCGACGAGCTTCTGGGGGACGTAGCCGATGCGTACGGGCCCGCCCCACTCGATCCGTCCCGTGTACGGGACCCGGCCGAGAAGCGCCCGCAGAAGGGTCGTCTTCCCGGCCCCGTTCGGGCCGACGATGGCGAGCGTGACGCCGCGGGCGGCCGAGAAGCTCACGCGGTCGAGGACCGTCGAGCGCCCGACGCGGACCGTGAGGTCCGAGACCGAGAGGAACGCGCTGGGTCCGCCGGGGGCCGGCCTCGAATCCATCGCGCGCTCCATCCGATCCCGGGCGACCCCCCGCGGGTAAGGCGATCCGGGGAGGAAAGGGTCGTCCACGACCGGGCCGGTTCGCGGCTCCGCTAGCGGAGGGACGAAGACCCCCGCGGTCGCGCAAACTCTTTAGGGGCCCGCGTCCGAACGGCGGTCGTGGCCGACGAACCGCTCGACCCCATCCTGATCCAGGTGACGATCCCCCTCCCGATACCCATGATCTACACGGCGCTCACCGAGCCCGCGGGCCTCGTGCAGTGGCTCTGCGCCTCGGCGGAGGCGTCCCGCGAGGTCGGGGGACCGTACCGTCTCACGTTCCGCGAGCCGGTGGCTTTCGAGAGCCCCGGCGAGGTCGTCCGGGCGACGCCCGACGTGGACATCGGATTCCGCTGGTACGCCCCCGCACCGTTCGACGGCCTGATGAACGGCCCCCCGCCGGCGACCCAGGTCTACGTCCGCCTCCAGGAGTCCCCCGAGGGGATCGACGTGACGCTCGAACACGAGGGATGGGGCTCGGGCGAGGAATGGGAGGACGCGCGCTCCTGGCACTTCCACTTCTGGGACGAGCGGCTCAACCGCCTCAAGGACTACCTGATCAAGGCCGCGTACGGCTGACGGCCGGAGCCTTCCGAGGCCTAGGGAGCGCCCGGCGCGTAGACTCGGCAGACGAGCTCGCCGCAGATCGCGCACGGGCCCGACGGGACGAGACGGTAGTTCCCCGTCGTTCCGACCGACACGACGACCATGTGGTGCGTCGGCAAGTGGCCGCAACGGCATCGGGCCTTCAGGAACCCCGGCATCGCCGGACCGGTCGCTCCGCGGGCCGCCATCCTGCCGGCGAGGGAGGGTCCGTGGGCCAAAAGGGTTGCCGACGCGGCCGAGCTATTTACGGCGCGGCCGGCTTCGGGGGCCGTGGAGATCGACGGCTGTCCGCTGCCGGAGGACCGACGCTACGACCTCGAGCACGACGTCTGGTGGCAGGACGACCCCGGCTCGGGGACCGCCCGCGTCGGCGTGACGGCCACCCTCGCGTCGTTCGCCGGTCCGTTCCGCTCGCTCGCGTTCCGGCCGGTCGAGGGGACGCTCGCGGCCGGGCGGAGCGTCGCGACCGTTGAGAGCGTCCGGTACGTGGGCGCGGTCCGGCTGCCGGTCGAGGCGACGATCGTGGAGCGGAACGCGGAGCTCGTCCGGCACCCGCGCGTCGTGAACGACGACCCGTACGGTTCCGGCTGGGTCGTGCGCGTCCGCCCCGTGCGGCCGGACGACGCCGTGCGCCTCCTGCGGGAGGCCCACGAGATCGCCGAGCTCGTGCGCTCGCGCATCCGCTCCCGGTACGCCCGCTGCTGGCCGGCGACCCCCGAGGTCGAGGTGATCGAGGTTGGTGTCGAATGCTCCGCGGTCCTCGCCCGGCTCAACGAGGAGATCGTCCACCGCGAAGGCGGGGATGCCCTCCTCCTCGTCACCGACGACCCGACGAGCCCGATCGAGATGGTCCGCTGGTCCGACCAGACGGGCCACGCCGTCCTCGCGCACCGCACCGAGGGGTCGCTCCACCAATTCCTCGTGCGCAAGGAGGCCCACCCGGTGCCGCGCCGCCCGCGCGGCTAGGAGGCCGCCCGACGGGCTTACTTCTCGATCGGCGTTCGGATGAGGTTCCCCCACTCGGTCCAGGAGCCGTCGTAGTTGCGCACGTCGGGGTATCCGAGCAGGTACTTCAACACGAACCAGGTGTGGCTCGACCTTTCGCCGATCCGGCAGTACGTGATCACGGGGCCGCCCGGCGTCACCCCGTGCGACCCGTAGAGCGAGGAGAGCTCCTCGCGGGACTTGAACGTCCCGTCGTCCCGCACGGCCTGGGCCCACGGGATGTTCTTCGCACCGGGGATGTGGCCGCCCCGCTGCGCGTGCTCCGTCGGGTACTCGGGAGGGGCGGTGATCTCACCGCTGAACTCCTTCGGTCCCCGGACGTCGACCAGGTGGACCTTCGAGGCCTTCACGTCGGGGAGGACGGACCGAACGTCGTCGAGATACGCCCGCAACTTCGGGTCCGCGGGCCCTGCCGTGAACGTCCCCCGGGGCACGACCGAAACCGACTTCGTGATCGGGCGATCCTCGGCGATCCACTTCTTGCGGCCGCCGTTCAGGAGCTTCAAACGGGGGACGCCGTAGTAGGTGAAGACCCAGTAGGCGAACGCCGCGAACCAGTTGTTGAAATCCCCGTAGAGGACGAGCGTGGTGTCGTCCCCGACGCCCGCTCGGCGGAGCAGCTCCGTGAGCGCGTCCGGGCTCAGGATGTCGCGGCGCACCGGGTCGTTGATCTCCTTGCGCCAGTCGATCAGCACCGACCCGGGCACGTGGCCGAGCTCGTAGTTCGCGACCGGGTCGTAGTCGACCTCGGCCACGCGGACCTTCGGATCTTCAAGGTGGTCCGAGAGCCAGTCGTTCTCCACGAGGACTTCCGGGTGAGCGTACGCCGTCATCGTCGTCCCGACGGTCGGTAGGGTCGGGAGAATATACGTTCTTTGAAGTGCGTAAATGCTCGGGGAGTCGGGGGTCCCGACCCTCGGACGCTCTCGCCGGCGGGCCGACTACCCGCGCCGGCCCCGTTTGGGGAGAGCGGTGTCCGAGACCTCGATCGTCTCCGGGTCGAACCCGAGGCGCGCGAGCTCCTCGCGGATGCGGGCCCGGTGGTCGCCCTGGAGGTAGACCTCCCCGTTCACGACCGAGCCGCCGGTCGCGAGGCGGTTCTTGAGCGACCGGGTCGTCTCCGCGAGGTCCACCCCGTGCGGGAATCCCGAGATCACGGTCGCGGGCTTGTTGTAGCGCCGGGGTTCCGCCCGTACGCGGATGCGCGCGGTCTCTCGGTCGAGCGCCGACAGGATCTCGTCGAACTCTTCGTTGCCCATCGTTGTGTCCCTCTAGGGTCCTCCCGGACCGAACGGAGGGAATGTGAATCGAGGACGGCCGGGGAACGCGACCGCCGGTCCGGTTCGGCCGCGAGGGAGGGATGCCCGAAGGTTCGGTAGACGCACCAGCCCTGCTAGACCGCAGCCCCCCATCAACGTTTCCACTGCTCAGGCATCCCCCCAGCGGTACAGTCTCAGGGTGACCGTGAGGACGACGAGGGCGGACGCCCCGAGGAACCCCGCGTACGCGACCATCTCGGCCGGGGTCGCGGGGGTGATCCCGATCGCGCCCTGGACGAGCAGGGCGGCGTACGTGGCGGGGAGGAACCGGGCCGCGTCCTGCCAGACCGGCGGGAGCGCCGAGATCGGGTAGTAGAGCGGGGAGAGCATGCCGAGGATGGTGAAGGTTAAGTTGCTCACGGGCCAGATCGCGCGCTGGGTCTTCACCCGGCTCGAGATCGCGATCCCGATCGACGAGAAGAGCACCCAGAGCGTCGCGAGGCTCCCCGCGAGCACGCCGGCGGCGTACGGCGTGAGGGGAAGCCCCCGGGACCCGCCGACCCACGCGAGTAGGACCGCGAGGATCGCGAGCGCGGGCAGCATCGCGATCAGGTTCGAGAACGCGATGCCGAACAGGTAGCGGATCCGCCCGAGGGGGCTCGCGACGAACAGGTCCTGGAGCGAGCACTCGATCCTCCAGGTCGCGCTGTCGCCGAGCACCCAGGAGCCGATGTTCTGCATCGTGAACAGCATCGCGCCGACGATCTCGAGAGGGAGAAGGGAGGGGGGCGAGATGAACGACAGGAAGTAGAGGAAGATGAACGGCAAGAGGATCGGGGCGATCGCGACGGCCGGGTTCCGCCCGATCCACCGCCAGCCGACGATCAGGAACGCCGGAAGCGCCCGGCCGCGCAGCGGGACGTTCGGGTAGTCGGACCGGACACTCCTCACCTACCGCTCCTGCACGGTGCGCCGCGCCCAGTAGATGGCGAACAAGAAGAGCCCGACGGTCTCGACCGCGAGAGCGGCGGCGGCGAGGACGATCTGGCCGCCGGAGAGGCTCGTGACGCCCATCGCGTGCTGGACGAGCGCGGCGGCCGCGCTCGGCGGCATCAGAAGCACGACCGGGTCGAGCGGTTTGGGGAAGAGGCCGAACGGGTAGAAGACCGGCGGGAGGACCCCGAAGACGTTGAAGAACAGGCTCGCATACGCCCAGATCGCGCGGTTGTCGCGAAAGAACGTGGAGAAGACGTAGCCGATCGACGCGGAGAACAGCCAGACCGCGGCCGCGAGGGCGAGCAGGAGCAGGCCGACGCCGACCGAGAGGTGGGCGATCGCGACCGTGATCGCCCCCAGGACGACGACCGGCGCCACGTAGACCGTGAGGATACCGCCCGAGAGGCCGAGGAAGTACCCCTCCGGCGAGAGCGGGCTCGCGAGGTAGAGGTCGTTCGCCTTGTGGTCGATGCGGATGTACGCCGCCTCGTTCAGCACCCGGGAGCCCATCACGAACATCGAGAACAGGATCGCGCCGACCAGCGCGACCCCCAGGAGCGACGGGTCGAGGATGAGCACGAAGACGAGGAGGACCCCCTGGACGACCATCGACGTGGCCATCGCGAGGCTCTCGTGCGCCTGGACGAGGGTCTCGGTCCAGAGGAACGCCGCGAGGCCCCGGAACGGGCGGCCCTCCACGTCGGCCCCGCTAGTCCTCATCGATCGACCGCCCGACGACCCGAAGGAACGCCTCTTCGAGCGTCACCGGTCCGACCGTCGCGACCAGGCGCTGACGGACCGCGAGCTCCATGAGCTCGCCGAGGCGTTCGGGGGGAACGATGATGGTGAGGTGGGAACCGTCGACCACCGACGACCCGAACGAGCGGAACGACTCCGCGAGGGCGCCTCCCCCGGGCATCGTCACCTTGAGCGTGCCGCCGACCGACCGCTTCAGGTCGTCGGCGGTGCCCGTCACGAGGACCCGGCCGCGCTCGATGATGTAGAGGCGGTCGCTGAGCGCCTCCGCCTCGTCGAGGTAGTGCGTCGTGAGCAGGATGGTCGAACCGCGCCGGGTGAGCTCGCGCAGCGATTCCCAGACGTCCCGGCGGGCGAAGGGGTCCATGCCGATCGATGGTTCGTCGAGGAAGAGGAGCGGGGCCTCGGTCGCGATCACCGTCGCCACCATCGTCCGCTGGCGCTGGCCTCCCGAGAGCGTGATCGCGAGGCGGTCGGCGATCTCGGTGAGCCCCATCCGGCCGAGCGCCTCCTCCGTTCGCGACCGGGCCGTTTCGCGCGCCAGCCCCCGCGCCCGGAGGTACGTGTAGACCTGCTCCCGGGGGGTCAGGTGGAAGAACGGCTTGCCTTCCTGCGGAACGACGGCGATGTACGGCCGGGCCCGCTCGGGGGTCCGGGCGATATCGTATCCGAAGACCTCGATCGACCCCGAGGTGGGGCGCAGGAGCGTCGAGGCGATCTTGAGGAACGTCGTCTTCCCGGCGCCGTTGCGCCCGAGCAGCGCGACCCGCTCGCCCCGACGGACGTTGAGCGAGACGCCCGCGAGGGCTTCGACGGGAGGAGCCCCCTTGCTCGTGTAGACCTTGCGCAGGTCCTGGCTGCGCAGCGCCTCGTCGTCGCCCATGGGCACGGCCCGACCTACCGAGGCGTATCTAGTTATCGAGTCGGCGGCGCGCCGGCCCGGGCTCGCGACCGTCGCGCGGGCGCCGACCTAGTGCGACCCGCAGCCGCACCCGCCACCGTTCGAGGCGTTCGACCCGCAGGAGCCGCAGCCACCGGCCTGTCCGGCCGCGTCGGGCTCGGGAAGGTTCGGGTTGGTGACCTTGAAGCCGGACTCGCGCAGGTCCTCGACATAGTCGACGATCGCCCCGTCGACGAACGGCGCGCTGGTCGGGTCGACGAGGAGGGAGACACCGTCGACCCGCACGACCTCGTCGTCGGGCCGCGGTTTGGCGAAGGCCAGACCGAACTGGACGGCTCCGCCGCCGCCTCCGCAGCACCCGCCGCCGCCCGGCTGGGCGTACAGGCGGACCCCCACCTCGGGCTTCTGGCCGCGCATGAGCGTCTTGACCTGCTGGACCGCCGGAGCGCGGACCTCGATACGGACCATCGTCGTTCTCCTCACCCTGAGCAGCCCGGTGGGGGGTTTAAGGCCTCTGCCGCGCCGCGCGCGACATTCGTGGATTCCGGGGCGACCGCCGGCGGCGGCCGGCCCTGAGGCGTCGGGCCGTCACGGCCGCTGGGGTCCGGTCGGCTCGTCGAGCTCGTCCGTCCCGACCGACTCGACCTTCGGAAGCTCGTGGGTCCCGGTGAACGTCTCGGGCAGCACGGGTTGCCAGAGGCCGGGCGCGCGCGAGAGGTCGACCGGTCCGATGCCCGGGGACGCTTCCCTCCAGCAGAGCCGGGCGAGCCGCTCATACAACCGTGCGGGCAGGCCGATCGACGAGCCGATCTGGCGCACGTCCTCCCGGGTGAGCTCCCCGATCAGCGCGAGGACGACGAAGTAGACCGCGAAGCCGAGCGCGACCGCCGCAGCGAGCTGGTAGTATCGGCCGTG
Organism: Thermoplasmata archaeon; assembly: GCA_021798415.1. GTDB lineage: Archaea > Thermoplasmatota > Thermoplasmata > Lutacidiplasmatales > UBA184 > Lutacidiplasma. The sequence continues at coordinate 16,218 of JAJZGO010000011.1, forward strand.
CGGGAGGAACCGGTTGAACTCGGAGATCACCCAGAACGACCCCGCGGCACTGAGTACGATGCTCGCGATCGAACGGGGCTGGATGTGCACGCGGATCAGGACCTCCATGAAGTACGTGTTGAGGGTCACCGCCGCGGCCGACGAGAGGAGCACCGCCACCGACCCGGCGACCAACCCTTCGCTCCGCGGCAGGAGCCCCCACGGGGGCATCAGTACCCCGATCGCAGCGAACAGGACGGCGACCTGGGTCGCCGTGATGTAGAGCTCGAGCCGTTGCCGCCCGATCGCGTTGATCCCCGACTGCATGATCTGGCTCAGCGCGAGCGGTACCGCGCCGACGACCAGGATGGCGAGCGGGAGCGAACCCGCCTGGGCGTACGCGGCGTTCGCGAAGACGTTCAGGAACACCGTCCGGTAGGTCACGAGCGCGACCACGCCCGGCACGATCAGCATCGCCGAATACCGCAACGCCTGCCAGATCCCCCGGCGTATCCCGTCGAACTCTCGCCGCTGGTGGAGTCCGGCCAGGTACGGGAAGAGGGGCGTCGTCACGGCCGCAGGGAGCGAGAGGACCAGGATCCGCCACCCGTTCGCCGCGAGGAAGTAGGTGAGCTGGCCGACGCCGAGCTTCGCGTTGATGACGAGCGGGATCAGGTTCGTGACGATGTAGCCGAGGACGAGGCTGCCCATGAGCGGCCAGGCGAACCGAAAGAGCCCGACGACCTCCGTCCAGCGGAACTTGCGCAGGCGCCCGACGACCGCCGGTAGGCAGAACACCATCGAGACGACCGCCCCGAGGACGTAGGCGATCGTGATCCCCTGGATCGTCGGGTCGTAGAACGAGACGATGACGATCACCGGGAGGCGGGCCGTCGCTTCGAGCAGGGAGGGGTACTGGGCCCGGACCGAGTTCCCGAGGCCGATGAAGAGCTGGTTGTAGACCGACGAGAACGACCAGAGCAGCGGCAGGAACAGGAAGATCCCGAGCGAGGTCAGGTTCGCCCCTCCGGACGCGATCGGCGCCCCTCCGAGGGAGAGCGGGGCGATGACGAAGATGCCGACCCCGGCGAGGCCGACCATCAGCATCCGGACGAGAAGGTAGGCGGAGATGTTGTCCGTCGGGGGTTTGCCGCGGGCGAGGAAGTAGGTGAACGCGGTCCCGAGCCGGAGGTCCCCGACGCCGTTGATCGACGAGCCGATCAGCAAGAAGAGCTGGACGGTTCCGACGATGTCCCGCCCGCTGCTGCTCGCCCCGATCACGTGGTACAGGAAGAAGCTCGCGACCACGCCGATCCCCTGGGTGACGACGCTCGCGGTGAACACCGCCCCCGAACTCAGGGTCAACGAGTGCTTGGCCCGGGGAATCCCGGCCCCTTTCGGCAACGACACGCTCATCCGCCCGCGAGCCTCAAAATCGTCCGAGCGGCCCAAGGCGGGACCCGCTTCTTATGCCCGTCGCTCGACCGAGACGGCCCGGGGTCTAGGACCCCGGCCGCGAGGTCGGAGGGAGCTCCTCCGACCGACGCTCGATGAGCTCGACCCACACGCCGTCCGGATCGGAGAGGAACGCGAGCCGTTCGGGAGGTTCCGAGAACGCGGGGATGCGAAGCCGGGCCCCCAGCGTGACGAGCCGCGCGACGGTGGCGTCGAGGTCGTCGACCCGGAACCCGAGGTGGTCGAGCTCGTCCCCTTCCCGGTACGGCGGGTCACCGGGGTAGTAGTTGAGCTCCAGGACGACCCCCGTCGCAGGGTCCTGAAGTTCCTGCCAGGTCCCGCCGGCCGCCATCCGCCCGGTCGGACCCCGTCGCAGGCCGAGCCCTTCGGTGTAGAAGCGGATCGACCGGGCGAGGTCGCGAACCCGGATCCCGGTGTACTCGAGCGGCATGGAGAGCGTGGACGGCAGGTCCCCGAGCGACGGACGGAACCATGAGCCTTACGCTCGGTCCGCCGACGGGCCGAGAGGCGGCGGACCGATCGCCCGGGGCCCGGACGTGGTCCCCCGGCCGCGTCCAGTAAGGCTTATCTAACTATTCAAATGGCTTAACTGTCCATGCCTTCGGAATCCCGTTCCGCCCGCCCCGAGCTCTGGCCCGCCCTGCGCGACGCCCTCGCGGAGACCCGCCTCCTGGGCGCTCAGCTCCTCCGTCGCCACCGGCTCTCGGTCGGGCGATACTTCACGCTCCATTGGATCGCCTCGGCCGACGGGCGACGCCTCTCGGCGCTGGCGGAGGAGTTCGGGATCTCGCGTCCCGCCGCCACGGCGATCGTCGCGTCGCTCGAGACCCACGGCTGGGTGCGGCGGGAACGGACGGTGGCGGACCGCCGGGGGGTCGTCGTCCGCACCACCCCCAAGGCAGCGGCGTTGATGCGCGAGCTCGATCGAGACCTCGAACGGATCGTCCGCCGTTCCACGGAGTCGGTGCCGACGGCCCGGCGGCTCGCCACCGTCGAGACGATCGACCTCGCCCGGCGCGGCATGCACGCGTGGCGCGAACGGGGCGCGTCCCACCGGTCCGGGGTCCCCCGATGACCGAGGCGGCGCCGTCGGCCCCGCTCGCGAGCGGAGTCCGCACGAAGGAGACCTTCGACCGCGCGTACGCCTGGCGCGTGATGGGGATCCTCGCGGCTCTCGTCACCCTGGTCCTCTACGTCGAGGGAATGCTGACCCCCTCGCTCCCCGCGATCGAGTCCGAGTTCAAGATCACCGTGGGCCAGGCGAGCCTCATCCTCTCGGCGTACATCGTGACCGGCGTCGCGCTGAGCCCGGTGGTCGGGAAGCTCGGCGACATCTACGGCAAGAAGAAGGTCCTCGGCATCGTGGTGGCGATCTACGCCGTCTGCGTGTCCGTCACCGGGTTTTCCCCGTCGTTCCCGTTCATGGTCGCCGCCCGGGCGTTCCAGGGCATCGGGCTCACGATCTTCCCGATCGGGATGAGCCTCGGCCGCGAGGAGTTCCCCCGGGAGCTCGTCCCGCGCTTCCAGGGGCTCCTGAGCGCGATGTTCGGCGTCGGGTTCGCCGTCAGCCTCCCGCTCGGGGCGTGGGTCTCGAACACGTACGGATGGCGAACGACGTACCACTCGGCGATCCCGTTCGTCGTCCTGCTCGCGGTCCTCGTCTTCCTCTTCGTCCGGGAGTCCCCCTACCGGCGTCCCGAAACGCGCGTCGACTACGTCGGAGCCGCCCTCCTCGGGCTCTCGCTGACCGCTTTCGTCCTCGCGCTCTCGGAAGGTCCGACCTGGGGCTGGTCCGCCCTCCCCACGCTCGGCCTGCTCGGGACCGGGGTCGCCCTCCTCGTGCCGCTCGTCGGGTTCGAGCGTCGGTACCGGGCCCGAGGCGGCGAGGCGATCCTCGACTTTCGCCTCCTTCGCCAACGCAACGTCCTTGTCACGAACGTGGTCGGCGCGGTGTCGGGCCTCGGCATGTACCTCGCCCTTCTGTCGATGACCTACCTTTTCGAGATCCCGAAGCCCGTGGGGTACGGGCAGGACATCCTCGGGGCCGGCATCTACCTCGTTCCCCTCGCGGTCGGCATGCTGATCTTCGCCCCCATGGCGGGAGTCCTCGTGTCCCGCATCGGAACGCGCCCGATGACCGCGATCGGCGCGGCCGTGACCGCGGTGGCCTTCCTCCTCGCGATCCCCTCCCAGCCGCTCGCCTCCCGCTGGGTCGTCGAATTCTTCGTCGGCGCGGGGATCGGGATCGTGAACGCGGGGATGATCAACATGCTCGTCCTCACGGTCGACCCCCGCGAGATGGGGCTCGCGACCTCGCTCTCCTCGGTGTTCCGCAACATCGGCAGCTCGGTCGGAGCGCCGCTGTCGGGGTCGCTATTGGCGACCTACGCGATCACCGTCTACGGCCAGTCGGTCCCGACGTACGTCGCCTTCGAGTGGTCGTTCGGGCTCGCCGCCGCCGCGTTCGTCTTCGCGGGAGTCTTCATCATGTTCGGCCGGGAGGTCCTCGGCCAGAAAGCCACCTCGCCGAAGCCGGTGGCCGAACCGCCGGGCTTACCCTCGGCCGGCGAGTGAGCGCGGCGGGCGCTCCGCTCAACGATCCGGCGCCCGGGGAGGCGGCCCGCCCTCCCGACGTCGCCGGGCGCCGACCGCGTACAGGATCCCCCCGGCGGCGATCAGCCCGACCGCGAGCAGGCCGAGGAGGAACGAGGAGCTCGCGAGGAACGCGATCGGCGACGGCGCTCCCACCGCGACGAACCGGACGGGTTCCCGGACCGGCTGGCCGGCCACCGTCAGGACCCCGCTCGCGTTCGCGACCGAGTAGCCGCTCACGATCCCGACCGTGTAGGAGTACGACCCGTCCGCGAGCTCGACGACGATCGCGGAGGAGTTCGAGCTGTACGCTCGCCCCCCGACGACCACGCTCCACACGGTAGGGGACCCGAGGCCGGATTCCAGGAATGTGACCGCGTAGAGCATGGGCGCGAACGCGATCGGGACGATCTCGCTCGAGGTCGTCACCGTCACGTTCCCGCGGACCGGCGCGGAGGAGTACCCGGGCGGAGGCGTGACGGCGAACGGGTACGTCCCGATCGTCACCGTGAAGTTCGCGAACCTCCCCGTGGTGTTCGCGACGCTCGTCCCCAGCGCGACGGACCAGGGGGCCGCCGTCGGAAGTCCGCTCGCCTCGAACGCGACCGACCCGACCGACGGAGAGAACGCGATCGTGAGGTTCGCCCCCGCCCCGGCGACCGTGAGGAGGCCAATGGAGGGTATGGCGGCGTACCCCGCGGGCGGTCCGATCGCGTAGGCGTACGAGCCGTTGCCCGCCGAGAACGCGAGGGCGCCGGTCGCCGTCGAACGGTTGACGGAATCGAAGCGCACCGACCAGGCGAGGCCGCCGGGGAGCGTCGTCTCGAGGAACGTCACGGGATAGACCACCGGAACGAAGGCGACCGGGACGCTCACCGCGGCGCCGGCCACGGTGACGTTCCCGTGGGCCGCGGTCGGCCGGTAGCTCGAATTCGCCACCCCGATCGAATAGGCGTGCGACCCGTTGGGGAGCGCGAACTCGAGGCTGCTCGAGGTCGTCGACCCGGTGAGCCCGTCGACCGACACGTTCCAGCGGGCGCCTCCCGCGAGCCCGGTCTCGTTGAAGTACACCGGGAACTCCGTCGCGGAGGTCACGACCACGGTGACGGACGACGAGGCGGTCGCGCGCGATGCGTCGACCGCTCGGACGACGGCCACGTACGCGCCCGCAGCCGCGTACGTGTGCGTCGGGTCCTGCGCGGTGCTCGACCCGCCGTCGCCGAAGGCCCAGAGGAACGACACCGGGGAGGTCCCCCCCGTCGTCGCTGCCGTGAAGCGGACCGTGAGCGGCGCCGGGCCCGAGCTGGGCGTCGCCGTCGCAAGGACGGCCAGCGGCGCGGCGACGCTGACCGTCACGCTCGCCGTCGTGACGTTCGTGCCGGAGTCCCTTACGGTGAGGTTCGCCCCATACACTCCGGGTGCGGTGTAGGTGTGGGTCGGGTTCGCCCCGGAGCCCGTGGTGCCGTCTCCGAACGTCCAGGCGTAGGAGTACGGGGGTCGGCCGCCCGAGGCGGTACCGCCGAAGGTCACGGCGAGCGGAGCGTCCCCCGAGACGGGCGACGCGGAGGCCGAGGCCGCCAGGGGGGCGGGCGACGCGCAGGACAACGTGACCGAAAGACGGTCGGCCGCCCCGGTCGCCAGGTACACGAATCGGCTCGCGTTCGTGCATCCGGCCGCCGACACGTTGAGCCAGTACGGCCCTTCGGCGAACTCTCCAACGGCCGTTCCGTTCGGGGCGACCACCAGAGGGCTCGTCCCGCCCACCGGGTTCAGCTCCACGGTCGCGTTGGCCGGAGAAACGGTGGCCGCGAGGGTCCCCCACGGCGCGGGCTCGACGCGGGTCGCGAACTGACCCTGCGCGTTGTGCGCCGCCGGGAACTGGTACTCCGTGCCGTAGGCGTGGGTGGCGTTCGCCACGACGGCCGCGCCGAAGGTGAACGAGTACGACCCGCCGCGGTACTGGTAGAACGGGTACATGCAGTAGGACGACGGGGAGAACGAGGGAGTTCCGCACGACGAAGCGTTCACCTCCGCTTCGCCCCCGGCCGACGAGCTGAACCCGATCGTTGACGGGTAGGACGGGCTCGTCGGCCCCCCGAGCAGGGGAAGCGAGAGTTCGAGCGGGCCGAGGAGCGGCCAGCCGCCGGGCCAGTAGCTGTCGCAGGGGTTGGAGAGGGCCGGAGCGCACGTCGCACCCGAGACGTCGTGACCGATCTCGTAGGCGAAGGCGATCGCCCCCGGGTTGCTCGCTCCCCAGCTCAGCGTGCTCGAGGCCGTCGCCGTCGAGTAGTAGGGCGAGAGGACGAGGGATCCCGAGACGAGCGTGACCGAACCGCTCTGGCCGGTGGAGGCGTCGGCCGCGGAGAGATGCCAGCCCTGGGTGGAGCTCTGGGCGACTCCGCTGTAGTTCACGAAGACCCGGTCCCCGCTGTGCATCACCAGGATCGCGCCCGAAGAACCGGCCGCATCGAGCGGGCCCGCGAACGCCGCGTTCTCGACCGCCGAGGAACCGTTGAGCTGAAGCTGCCAGACGATCGCGCAGGCGAACCACTCGTTCGACCCGGGGGTCGGGTTCGGAGCGTAGGCGCCGTTCGGCAGGCAATCGGAGGCGCCGCTTCCCGGTCCGGTGTACGACGGAGGGGCCGGATAGAACTGGAACTCGAGGAACGCCTGCAGGTTCCCGGCGGTGCTGTTCGCGTCGCGGACCACCCCACCGAACCAGAGCGTCGCGAAGAACTGCCCCTGGGCGTACGTGGCCCCGTCGTCGGACGGGAGGACGATGCGGAAACTCGCGTTAGCGCCCGAGCCGGGAGCGCTCGAGCGGTAACTCACGGTGGGCTCGTCGTGACCGTAACAATAGCTGGGGCTGTAGCTGGCCCAGATCGACGACGACCAGAGGACCCCGTCGCAGTTGAGCGTCGAGCCGTTGGGACTCGAGAGCGGCGGGCCGGCGCGCCCCCGTCCGGGGTCGGCTAGGGCGCGGGTCCCAAAGCCCGAAGCCACCGAGTGCGATCCCGGCACGCTCGTCGCGGCGCCGAGGGCCAGCGGGGCGATCGCCCCCATCAGGAGCACGGAAGCGAGCAGGACCGGCACAGCGCGGCCGCGCGTTCCTGCGCCTATAGGCCGCGTACCCCCCTCCGTCCGGTACCGTTCGCCTCCCGGGTTAATGAGCCCGCCGCTGGCCCTTCTGCCCGTCGGGGCGCCCCCATCCGAAGTCGTCCCGGAAGCGGGGAGACGGCCGCCGAACGGTCGACTCGCACCCCGGGTTCCGCGCACCGTCCCGGCCGGAAGGTCGGCCAACGGGTGAAATGGAATTGACCAGAAGCATAAGCGGTGGGGCCTGCCGTACCACGGCCACGCACGGGGTCTCTATGGACGACCAGTCGTGGTTCAATCGGATCGCGGTCGGGGTGGTGGTCGCCGTGCTCCTGCTCGGGGTGGCGCTCGCGCTTTCCCCGAGCGTCCCCACCCCTACGCGCACGGTCCCCGCCTCGGCCACGGCGGGGCCGACGGCCTATCTCAACCTCACGATCGGGTACAACCCCACGACCGGAGCGGACGACTTCTCGGCGTCGAACCTCGTGGTCCCGTCCCACACCCGGGTCGTCGTGACGATCACGAACCAGGACCCCGAGGCGAGCCGGCTGCTGGTGCCTTGGGACAACCAGGTGATCGGGACGTACGGGGGCAACGAGCTCGTGAGCACGGGCAACGCGTCGTACTGGGTCAGCGCGGTGGCGGCGACCGACATCGGTCACACCTTCACGATCCATGACGCGCTCTACAACATCTCGGTGCCCATCCCGCCCGCGGCGAGGCTCGGGAGTCCGACGGTCGTCTCGTTCATCCTCGTCCTCAACTGGCAGGAGACGACCAACTGGGGATGTGTCGCGGAGTGCAGCGCCCCCGGCATGGCGGCCGACCGGATGTACGGGACCCTGACGGTCGACTAAGGCTCCGGGCAGCCCCCGAGGACCGGAACGCGCATCGGGACGGTGCCGGGTCACTTCGCCGAGCCTTCGAGCTCGGGAACGAACGCCGTGGGCGTCTCGACCGGTCCGTACTGGACCGGGAACCGCCGCGTGATGTACGCCGATGCGAGAAGGTTGCCGGCGACGACCGAGATCGCGGCGACCCCGATCACGACCCCGACGATCGTGCTGACGACCTCGGTGGTGAGCGGCGTTGTCGACCGCAGCAAAGAGAGCGCGAGCACGACCGGGATCGCTCCCCGGATGCCCGAGAGAACGAGCACGTTGTACCAGGAGGTCGGCAGTTGGGCGGACGGTCGCGACGTCACGCTGCTCAACGGACGATGCATGTAGACGAACGCCGCGCGCCCCGCGTAGAGGATCGCGACCACGAGCAGGACGAGCCCGAGGTGAGAGACGATGTCGGACGGCGCGACGAGGATGCCCATCGCGAGGAAGATGATCGAGTTGTCGACGTAGACGACGACCTTCCAGAAGGTGTTCAGCGAAGCCCGCACCTCGGGCGAGATCGCGCGTGGGGCGACCCATGTCCCGACCGCGATCCCGGCGATCGCGGTCGCGATGATCCCCGACGCGCCGAGGTCGCTCGCGAGGAGGTAGGAACCGTAGGCGGCGACGATCGTCACGGCCGTCTCGACGGCCGGGTCGTTCAGGCGGCGGTGCAGCACGTAGACCCCTCCGGCGACGAGGAGCCCCACGCCGATCCCTCCGACCACCTGCCAGGAGAACGCGGCCACGCTCCCGAGAGGGTCCCAGGTGCCGCTCGTGATGATCCCGAGGATCACCACGAACGTCACGACCCCGACGGCGTCGTTGAGCAGCGACTCGCCTTCGACGATCGCGGACAGTTCCGACGGGATGCGGTGGCGCCGGAGGAGGTCGACGACCGCGATCGGGTCGGTCGGGGAGACGATCGCCGCGAGCAGCAGGGCGACCAGGATCGGCAGGCCGACGAGCCACGCCACCGCGAGGCCGGTGAACACGGTGGTGAAGAGGACCCCGACAAAGACGAGGAAGAGCACGAACGGTGCTCGGCGCCTCAGGTCGTGGAAGTTGATGTGGAGGCCCATGTCGAAGATGATGGGGGGCAGCAGGATGTAGAAGAACATCTCGGGAGAGAACAGGAACCCTCCTTGGCGGACGATCCCGAGCAGGGAGACCCGCTGTCCGACGAACCCGATCGAGATTCCGAGCAGCAGGAGCGCCGCCGTGTACGGAAAGCGCAGCCGGGTGGAGATCACGACCACGCCGATGGCGATCACGAGCAGGATCAACAGTGGGCCGAAATCGACCATCTCTGCCGTACCGCAGTACGTTCGGACCCATAGGGACTTTTCCTACGGTCGGATCGACGACCGTCACGATAGGAGTCGCGGGGTCCCCCGGAGGGGTTCGCCTTCCCGGTCGTCGCCCCCTCCTTTCGACGGGCCCCTCCGGCCGACGATGGCGTCGCTAGTCGTCGCCGCCCACGGGGTGAGCGCGTACCCCTTCAGGGCGGGCGTCGGGACGGGGCCTTCCTCGTTGCCGCGTGGCGGCCGACCCGAAGTACTGCATCCGCAAAGGCTCACGAGCCGTGTCTCGCTCGGCCCGGTCCGGGCACGGGCCGGTCGCTCACCCGCCCGCAGAGTGCCGCGAGGGGACCCCGTCGACCTCGGGAACCGTCCCGAAGCGCTCGGCGGCCACGGTCGTCGTCGGTCGGACCGCCGCGGGCGACCGGGACGCCGGCACGCTCGCGCTCGGCTTCCGTCGGACCCCGCGGGCCGACGGGACGACCGTGGTGTAGAGGTTGCCGACGAAGAGCGCGAGGTAGGGTGCGAGGACGCCGAGCGCCGACACGACGGGGTACTTCGCGAAAAGGAACGGGAACGCTGCGGCGCTCGCGCCGACGACGGCGGCGTAGAGGATCATCGGGCGTCGGGCCGACGGCGCGGTCCGCGGCTCGGTGACCATGAAGAACGCGTAGAAGACCGGAGCCGGAGCGATCAGGATCGTCTGCGCTACGTAGAGGAGGACGGAACTTCCCGCCAGGTACTCGGCCAGCGCGAGCGAGGCCACGGCGTTCACGGCGAAGAAGACGACCCAAAGCCGCCAGGTGTGCCAGGCCCGGGACCAGAGCACGAGCCCGAGGACGGCGACCAGTGCGGCATCCGTCAACGTCAGGCCGACGTGCCACGGTTGCGGGAGCGCGAAGACCGTCGCGGCCAGCGTCACCCCGAGCGCCGCGGGGTTGAGGATCGGGTGGCCGTTCCGCCGGAGGAGGTGGCGCAGGCCGACGGTCGCCACCGCGACCGCGACGAGCTCTAGGGAGACGTCGGTCGGCCAGAGGATGACCGAAAGAAAGAGGCCGTTCGCGATCGCCGCGTCCGGGATTCTCGGCCGAGGAAACCGGGCCAGCTGGAGGCCGATGTCCGTCAGGGCGGCGGCGAGCGGAAGCACCAGCAGCGGCCCGGCGACCGCGCGGTTGGCGAACCCGTCGGCGTTGTAGACCAGGATGAGGAGGAAGATCCAGACGAGCCGCACGGGGGGGAAGTACCGCTTCCAGATCCGGACCACCGGCGAGCTCCGCCAGCCGGCCCGAGA
>JAJZGO010000084.1 GCA_021798415.1 Thermoplasmata archaeon
CGGAGGCGCGACGCAAGTACGGCGTGCCGATCGAGCTCGTCTTCCCCGAGGCCGGTGAGGTCGAGCGGATGGTGAACGAGAAGGGGCCGAACCTCTTCTACGACTCCGTCGAGGGCCGCAAGCTCTGCTGCTCGGTGCGAAAGGTCCGCCCCCTCGACCGGGTGCTGAAGGGCGCCGAGGCGTGGATCGTCGGCCTGCGTCGCGACCAGTCGGCCGAGCGTTCGACCACGCCGAAGTTCGCCGCCGACCCCTCCCACCCGGGAATGTACAAGGTGAGCCCGCTCAGCGACTGGAGCTGGGACGATGTCCAGAGTTACGTGCGCGAGCACCGGGTGCCCGTGAGCGCGCTCCACTCCCGGGGGTTCGTGAGCATCGGGTGCGCTCCCTGCACTCGGGCCGTCCCCGCCGATGCCGACCCCCGCAGCGGTCGCTGGTGGTGGGAGGACGGGACGAAGGAGTGCGGCCTCCACTCCGCTTCCCCGACGATCGGGGCCCGTCTGAAGGGCTACTTCGACATGCCCCGGCTCGACACGATCGCGTGAGCGGCGGACCGTCCGCAGCGGCCCCGCTCGCCCGGGCTCTAGCCGCTCGGGGACCGAGGACGGCCGCCGGGCCATCGGTGTTCGAGCGGCGTCAGATGCCGTAGGTACGGCGCGCCCCGAGGATCCGCGGATCGTCGAACCCCATCACGTCGGGGTTCCGGCCCTCGCCGACCGCGAGCCAGTAGGTCAGGAACTGGAACGGGACGATGTCCACGAGGGGGGTCAGCGGGCCGGGAGCGGCCGGCAGCTCGAACTCCTCGGGGCCCGGACCCGGCGGGCCGCGGTGGAACCAGGCGGTCGTCGCCCCCGCCCGTGCCGCGGCCCGCACGGCCGTCTCGGCGCGGCGCTGCTCGAGGGGAGACGTCGAGACCGCGAGCACGGCCGTTCCGGGGCCGACGGACGGGAGGACCCCGTGAAGGAACTCCTCCACGCCGGTCCACGCAACGAACCTCGCCGCGCCCTCCCGGAGCTTGAGGGCGGCCTCCCGAGCGGTGGCCTCAGCGTATCCGGAACCGAGGCAGAGGAACTTCGGACACTTTCGCACCGCCTCGGCTAGCCGCTTCCAGTCGGCTTCGCGGTCGACAACGCTCGCCACGACCGCGTCGATCGACGAAAGATCGTCCACGGGCCGGCCCGCCCACACGCGCTCGAGCGAGACGGCGGCCGCCACGGCGGTCGTGTAGCTCACCGTGTGGACCCAGGCCTCTTCCGTCGCCTCCTGGGTGAGGACGACATGGTCGGCCAGCTCGGCCGACCGACTGCGAGCGGTCCCCGTGATCAGCGTATGCGGCACGCCGCCGGCGCGCAGGGCCTCCTGGGCCCGGAGAGTGAGCGCCGTCTCTCCCGACGACGAGAAGACGACCGCCGCTCCCGCCCCCGTGATCCGGTCGGGTTCGAGGAGAAGCTCGAAGGCGTCGACCGCACGGCACGGGATTCCCGGGCCGAACGCCGCTTCCGCCGCCCTCGAGCTCGCGACGGCCGCGTGGAACGACGTGCCCATCCCGACGAACAGGAGAGGACGCCCGGTGGGCGGCGCTGGGATCGAACGCGCTTGCCGCGCGCACTCACGAACCGTCGCGGCGATCGCGCGAGGCTGCGAGCGGATCATGCCGTGAAGGAAGTACGGATGTGCGGTCCGCCCGTAGGGAGGCTTCGGGTCTTCGGGGCCCGGAAGTTCGATCTCCACTTCCCGGCAGAAAGGTTCCGGGTCAAAGCTCCTTTGCCCGCACCCCGGACGAGGCACGGACCCGAAGCGTTCTTTCAGGGCTCTCCCGGCCGAACGTCGTCGTCCCCCGAGGCCCCGGAGACGCGGGCGACCGTTCGGGCTCGGCCGTCCCGTTCGCCCGAAGGTGTTTCCCGACCGACCACCCCGAAACCCCTCGGGCTCGGAAGGCGTCGCGGGGCCGGGTCCCTCCCGCATCGCGAACGGCGGCCGCTGCCGGGTCGGTCGTACCCCCGGCTCGGAGCTCCCGAAGGCGGAACTCGGTCCAGGCCGGGCGTAAGCAAGCAAACGCCGCAGACGGCCCGCGGGCGTCCCCCGGGCGACGGAACGGGGGCTACGCCCAGGGTCGGTGCGACCGACCCAGCGTGGGCCTACGGGCCGGTGGGGCGCGCGACGAGGACGGACGCCCAACCGACGTTCGAGTGCGTGACGGCGGGCCCGGCCGACGCGAGGAAGGGGACCCCGAGCGGGTCGGAGCCGGCCGCGAGAGGCGTCGCGACGCCCGATACTCCCGGAACCCCGAAGGCGTACTCCGTACCGCTCGAGCAGCCGACGTACGCGATGCCCCGCGCGAGCGAGGGCGGCGCGAAGAACTTGCTACCGCACTTGAAGTGGTAGAGCTTCGCGCCGGTGTGGGCGTTCAGCACGAAGAACGTCTGTCCCCCGTCCACGAGGACGAGGCCGTTCGAGTAGACCGGCGCGGCGAGGTCCGGACCCCAAAGGCCGACTTCCCACGCCTCGTGGCCGGTGGTGGCGTTGAACGCCCAGACGGTCCCTCCGACCTGGCTCCCGGAGAGCATCGCCCGCTGCGTGCCGACGAACAGCAGTCCGTTGCCGTACGCCGCCCCGCCGATGATCGGCCCCTCGCCGACCGCGATCGGCTGCTCCCAGACCGGGCCGGCGGCCAAGTCGCTCGCGTTCCAGACGTAGAGGATCCCGTTCTTGTCCGGGTCGGCGACGTACTCGGATCCGCGGTCCGATGCGAAGAGCGAAGGGGTCGCGCCGAAGTCGCCGTCGCTGCTCGCCTGGCTCGTCGGGACCTTCCACTGGCCTTCGAGCGCGAGCGTGGTCGAGTTGAGCGCGAGGATCGACTCCGCGTACTCGGCACCGGATGCGTTCTTCGAGTTGCCGGTCGCGACGAACACCGTTCCCGTCGCAGCCCAGTACGTCGGCGTCGCCCAGATGCTCGCCCCGAGGGCGCCGTTCAGCGTCGTGTTGAACCGGCGGGCCACCGAGTGCGTCGAGAGGTCGATCATGTCGAGCGCGGCGGGGACGAGCGGCCGGTCGCAGCCGCTCGCGACCCCCTGGTAGGCGTAGTTCCCGACCACGAGCGAGCTTGCCCACAGGAAGAAGCCGGCGGACGGTAGTCCGAGCGCGAGCTGCCAGTCGACCCTTCCCGTGGTCGCGTTGACCGCGTAGAAGCGCGCATCGCCGCCGCCCACGTAGAGCGTTCCTCGGGAGTAGGTCGGCGTCGCCGCGACCCCAGTCGAGGTCCCGCAGACCACGCTGGTGCCGAGGAAGGCGCTCTTCCAGATCGTGCGGCCGGTCGTCGCGTTGAAGGCGTAGAGATAGCCCCCCCAGGTGCCGACGTAGGCGACGTCCCCGACCACGATCGTGGAGCCCGAGATCACCGCCCCTGTAGCGGCCGACCAGAGCACGCGGATCGAGTTCGCGTTGGTGACCGTGAGCGCGGTCTCGTTCGGGTTCGACGAGGTGCGCCCGGCGTTCGCGAGGTACGTCGGCCAGTCGTTCGGGCCGATGCCGGACGGAGGCGGCGCTACCGCGGGGGCCGGCGAAAGGGTCAGGTTTCCCGGCAAGGAGACCGCCGCTCCCGCGACGACGGCCGGGGCGGACGTGGGCACGAAACCTGAGGCGGCGGCCGTCACCTCGTAGGTGCCGTTCGGGACGAGGAACGAGAACGTCCCCGACGCCGACGTCTGGGTCGACCGGGCGTCCGTGGTGAGATTGGCCCATACCGTGGCGCCGGCGACCGGCCCGTCGGGCGAGGTCGAATTCACGATGCCCGAAAGGCGGAACCGGTCCGGGGGAAGGAGGAAGCTCACGTTGGGGAGGCTCGAGCCCGAGACGACGATCGGCACCTCGAGGGACGCGTACCCCGTCGCACCCGCAGAGAGTGTGTAGCTGCCGTTGGGGAGGAGGAGCGAGTAGGCCCCACCGGACCCGGTCACGGCCGAGCGAGAGGCGGTCGTGGAATTCGCCCAGACCGTGGCCCCCGGGAGCGGAGCCGAGGGCGAGGAGGAGTTGACGTAGCCCGAGACCGCGAACGCGTCGGGCCGCAGGGTAAGGTCGATGCCCGCGACCGCCGAGCCGGCGACGCCGACGCTCGTGTTCGCGCAGGCGTCCCCGTTCGCGCAAGCGGTCACGTCGTAGCTCCCGTTCGCCAACATGAAGGAGTAGCTCCCCGACGCGGCCGTGGTCGCCCGAGCCGCTCCGGCGGTGTCGTTGGCCCAGACGGTGGCGCCGGCGATCGGCGAGCCCGTGCCCGATTCGTTGACGACCCCGTCGAGCGCGAACGCGGTCGGGGGAAGGACGAAGTCAACGCCCCCAACTCCCGCGCCGGCGACCGTTACGTTCTCCGTCCGGTCGGCGTACCCCGTCTCGGTGGCGGTGAGGGCGTACGACCCGTTCGCGAGGTCGAGCGAGAAGGTCCCGTTCGGCGCCGTGACGACGGTCCCCGAAGGACCGACTCCCGTCGCCGTCACCGAGGCCCCCGCGAGCGCTCCTCCGCTCGAGTTGCTCACCCTCCCCGACACGGTGTAGGCCGACGGCGGTCGGGGAGACTTCGAGGACGCGAAGAGGGACGTGATCGGGGGATACTCGGGCGTTCCGTCGTTCCCTCCCGTGGACCGCAGGCCGAGGAGCCACTCGACCGTGCTGAGGATGCCCGAGTCCGAGGAGTCGTTCGCGGCCGTGGCCGCCCGGAAGCCGGGCGCGACCGCGGAGACGTAGACGTGGCCGCCGTCCGTTCCGTTGTATCCGAGGTTCGTCGACCCTTCGTCGTAGAGAACGAAGAAGACCGTGTGCCGGACGGTGTCGGCGACGACCGGGTTCGTGGAGTTGAGGAGGGGACCGAGGAATCCTCGAAGCCAAGCGTCGGAGTACGCGACGCTCGTCTTGGACCCGTCGTCGAGGAGGTTCGGAACGTACAGGGAGTAGTTCGGGAGAGTTCCCGAACCGACCGCCTGGCTCCACGCCGTCGCGGGAAGCACGTGGCCGTCGCACCGCGAGCGATTCTGCACGATGTCCGCGTAGTAGACGAACGGATTGTGGTGCGCGACGTAGGTGCCGTTGTCGGTCGTGTCGCAGGGTACGGTCATGTTCTCGAAGTACCCGGCCCATGTGAGCCCCCGCTCCTCGAGGAGGTCGGGGAGGTTCACGGCGTCGTAGACGTGGAGGGCGTCGCTGCCGCATTCCCAGGGGAATCCCGACGTGAGGGCGAGGTAGTTCGGCGCGGAGGGGTGGCACGCGGCGTAGTACCGGCTGTCGTTCCCGTAGGTCGCTGCGAGGTACCGTAGGTACGGTGCGTCGAGGTAGACCGAGCCGATCTCGGCGTTTTCCAGGACGATCGTGACGACGTGGGTGAGGTTCGTCGGCGTTGATGGGTTCGCCGGTGCGGCGGGGGGGTCTCGGCTCCGAATCGCGAGCGAGGCCGCGACCCACTTCTCGCCCGAGGAGAGCTTCGCGCTCAGCTCGAGGGGACCCGACCACGGTTCGAAGCGGTCGAGCGCGGCCCCGGTCATCGACTTCGTTGAGCTGCTCGAGCGCTGGCTCGCGAGCACGTTCGTCCCGTCGAGACCGCCGACGGTCGGGGTCCCCGTGGTCGCTACCCCGAGAAGCAGGAGGTCGCCCGGCGTCGCCGTCACGACGGACGCGGAGGGAGGCGACCCCCCCGTGCCGTTCGCCCCCGGCCCGACCCCGTCCACGGGGACCGCCGAAGCGTTCGTGACGTCCACGACGGCGACCGCGCAGACGGAAGAGGTCGAGAGCGTGACCGCGACCACGTCCCCCGAAACGGCGCTCACGTTGTCGGCGGACCACACCGCGAGCCCGAGGGTCGACCCAAGCCCTACGAAGCTAACGGGGCGGTAGAGGGTCCCCGCGCTGTCGGTCACGGTGACCACCTTCGCGGCGGAGGCCACGGCCACAAAGACGACGAGGGCGTCCCCTGGCCGGCTCGTCACCACCCCGGCCGAGCCCCCGGAGGTCCGGTCGAAGGCGAACGACCAGCGGCCCGCGACCGACGGGCTGTAGCCCGGAGAGCCGCTTTCGAGACCGAGGCGCGCGCTGTTGGGGGCGGGGGCGGCGTGGATGAGGGGCGCGATGCCAAGGGGCAAGAGCAGGGCCACGAGGAGGAGGACGAGGATCTGGCGAAGGGCTCGGTCTCGACCGCTCACTTCTCGCCCTCGTGACGTATAACTCGGGGGGGTGCTCCAAGTTCTCGGGCTACTTTTACCTTCTGGAAACGCCCAAAACTCGGGTCCTCCGGGTCGTATCGCCGGGGGGATTCCGCCGGGCCAGGGAAGGCGCCCCGCGGCGCGCCGGAGATTGGCCGCCGGTCGGGGCTCGACCTCGCGGACCGCGCGACTCACCGACTCGGGCCGGAACGGGGACCTTCGGCGGTGGCATCCCGCGCCGGCGCTCCGCACGTTGCGACTGCGGCGGTTCCCTTATC
>JAJZGO010000085.1 GCA_021798415.1 Thermoplasmata archaeon
CGGCCGCCGGCCCTCGTCTGCGCGGACGGCGCGACGGCGACGTGCCTCGGCGCGGGCCTGGTGCCGACGGTCGTGGTCACGGACCTCGACGGGCCGGTTCCGAGCGAGGTGACCGCGAACCGCCGGGGCAGCTTCGTGGTCGTCCACGCCCACGGGGACAATCGGCCCGCGCTCCTCGAGTGGGTCCCCGAGCTCCCGGGAGAGCTCGCCGGGTCGTGGGCCGGCCCTCCCCGGGAGTCGCTCCTGAACGTCGGGGGGTTCACGGACGGCGACCGCGCCGTCTGCCTCGCCGAGCATCTCGGCGCCGAGTCGGTCCTTCTCTGGGGGTTCGACTTCGACGCCGTCGCCGACGAGGACCCCGGTCGCAGGGCGCGCAAGCTCGCGAAGCTCGCCTGGGCACGCCGTGTCCTCGACACGCTCGCCGCGGCGAGCCGTGTCCCGATCGTAGGATGGAACCGGGACGGGACGTTCACGCCCTACCCGCTCGGCAAGAGCGGCGCGTCGACCAGGTAGACCGCGCACTCGCCGTTCTCGTAGAGGAGGACGAACGGGAGGCCCGCGAACCAGGCCTTCGCCGCCGCGCTGAGGGGGAGCGCGAGCGCGGACGGGGAGAGCGCGACCCCGGAGTACATGACGGAGTCGACCGCGACGAGGTCGATCGCGTGCCGGTGGCTCGGGTTCGGCGCCTGGGCGAGCGTGAGCTCGGCGGCGGCGGCCGGCCAGTCGGAGGCGTTCCCGTTGAACAGGTAGGGAGTCGTCCACCAGGTCGCGGGGTTGCCGTCGAAGCCGAAGATCATCGAACTCAACCGGTGGTCCGAAGCGACCGCCCAGGTCGGGGGGGCGGCGACCCCGACCCACAGCCACAGCGCCGCGTCGCCCGTCGTGAGGCCCTCCTGGAAGCCTCCCAGGTCGCTCGGGGGCGGGTAGGCGATCGCCGCGTTCGCCGCGACGACCACGAGCACGC
This sequence comes from Thermoplasmata archaeon, assembly GCA_021798415.1. Lineage (GTDB taxonomy): Archaea > Thermoplasmatota > Thermoplasmata > Lutacidiplasmatales > UBA184 > Lutacidiplasma. The sequence continues at coordinate 965 of JAJZGO010000085.1, forward strand.
CGACGGCCGCCGCGAAGAACGCTCGGCGACCGAAGCGATCCCCGGCCCGCGCGACCAGCCGGGCGGCCCCGATCGCGAACAGAAGACCGACCGGGATCATCAGGTACTCGACGTGCCGCGCGGGACTCAGCGTGCTGCCGAGAGCGCCGAGGGTCGGGTTGACGGGACCGGCCGCCGAGAGCGCGAGCGCCACGGCCGCGCTGAGCGCCAGCACTCCGGCCCAGGCGAGAGCGAACGGACCCAGGCGAGCGACGGACGGGGCCCGTCGGCTCCCCGCGCAGAAAACGCCCAGCGCGAGCACGGGAGCGAACCAGAGGAACGCGGCGGGGTTCACGATCGTCTGCGTCGTTCCCGGGAGCGGGACGACGAGGACGAGAGCGAGCGCGCCGAAGACGCCCACGCCGAGCGCCACCATGTCGCGCACGAGGCTCGAGTCCGTCGGGAGACGTACCCACGCCCGCCGCGCGACGAACGCGCGTCGCCGCCATGCGAGGAGCGCTCCGCAGGCGAGGAGGACGACGACCGCGGCGGCTTCGAACGCCGCGAAGCCGACGTAGGAGGCGTGGCCGAGGCCCGGCAGAAGGACATATCGGACGAACGCGATCGTGCCGTAGAACCAGTAGAGGAACGTCGCGGTCGCGAACCCGCCGACGAATACGAGCTCGCGCAGCGGGAACCGCCGGCTCCACAGCCCCGGACGCCAGAGCTCGAGGAGGACCAGGGCTCCGACGGCGCTCGCCGCGAAGAAGTACGAGGAGAGGTGGTGCGTGACGATCAGCGCGCCCCCCGTGAGCGAGAGGGGCACGAACCAGCGCCGGTCGTGGCGGCTCTCGACGAACATCCAGAGCGCCGCGACGCACAGGAAGTCGCCGAGGGCGAGCGGAGCGGGGTGGGCGATCGAGAAGAGCCGCGGCATGACCACGGACGAGAGCGCCGCGCCGAGGAGGGCGATGGTGTCGTTCGGGTACAGCCGCCGGAAGAGGAGGAAGAGCGGAAGGACCGACAGCACGGCGATGACGGGGACGATCACCGTGAGGGCGCTGAACGCGTCGATCCCGAGCGCACCGGACCCCGCCCCCGCGAGGAGGAAGATGCCGGGGAAATCGGGGTAGGCGCTCCCCCAGCCGGCGTAGGTGAGCCCGTGCGGGAGGGTGCCGGTCGATAGGAGAGTGCTCGTCAGCCGGTAGTACTCGCCGGTGTCCGACCCGAACAGCACGAACGACAGGAACGGCTCGAGCGCGAGGAAGACGAGCAGGAGGACCGTCCCGCCGAGGAACAGGACCGTCTCGGGCCGCAGCGGAGGCGGGGTGTCGCTCTCGCTCTCCCGCGTCCCCGGCGCCGGTTCCGGGACCATCGGGGACGCGAAGGCCGGTTCCCGCCTTTAGCGGTGCGCTCGACGGGGCCGGCGCCCGCGGAGCGCCTGCGAGGGTGACCATACGCATAAATAGGGGGGCCTTGTGCGCCCGACGCGAGGCCGCAGTAGCATGCCGTCGGCGCGCCGTCAGACCCCGAGATCCCGACCCGCCGCGAAGCCACGCCCCGCTTCCCCGGCGCGCGGAGGCAAGGCCGCCACGAAGCCCGCCGCCAAGCGGCCGACTTCGCCGCCGAAGAAGCCGACCGCCAAGGGGTCCACGAACCAGGGCCGGACGAAGGTCGAGAGCCGACCGACCCCCGAGCTCGCCCTCTCCCTCCCCGGGGGACGCCGGCACGTCCTCTCCCTATCGTTCGTGCGGGACGGCGACGACTTCCTCGCCCGGCTCGAGAGCGACGGCGGCCAGATCACGGAACTCAAGAACCGCTCGCTCGACCAGCTCCTCACGCTGGTCGCCGGGGAACTCGAGGACCTCCTCGAGTGAAACGGGCCTTCCCGCCGGACCTACCGCTCTCGCGGTTCCCCAAGGAGCCCGGCGGTGACGAGGTAGTGACTGCGCCGGCCAGCGAGGGCGAGCTCGACCGACTCGACGGGCTCGCTCGCGAGGAGACCGGCCGGGTACCTTCGCACCACCCGCACGTGGACCGAGCCGCGCGGCGACCACTCCCGGCGGCGCCCCCACCGATCGACGACGACGATCGACCCCGGTCGAAGTTCGACCGATCGCGGAGCGGGGCCGAGCGAGAGGAGCGCGCCCACGACCCCGAGGAGGAGCGCGACGACGCCGAACACGGTGAGGTCGCTCGTCACCCCCGGGGTCAATAGGTCCGGTCGGCTCGTGTCGTAGAGGAGCGTGCCGAGGTAGAGCGCCGCGACCGCCCCAAGGTAGACCAGCGAGATCCGGACCGCGCGCTGCGTGCCGGCCCGGTTCGTGCGCACGTCGGCCGGCCCGCTCGTCGGCGGGGCCGCTCGGACGACCGCGGGCCGGACCGCCCGGGCGGTGCCCGGCGAGAAGGTCCGAGGAATGCGGACGGCGCGGGGGTTCGTCACGGGAGCTCTCGACCGGAAACGGTCGGGCCTCGGGTTTAAAGCCAGCGGCGGAGCCTCCGGCTCGCATGCCGAGCCGGACCGAGTACCTGGTGCTCGAAACGAAACGCGAGCGGGAGTTCGTCAACCTGACCGAGCGGGTCCGCGAGGTCGTTCGGCGGAGCGGCGTGAAGGAGGGCCTCGCGCTCGTCTCCTCGATGCACATCACGGCGGCCGTCTTCGTCAACGACAACGAGTCCGGGCTCCTCCGCGACATCGCCGCCTGGACCGACCGGCTCGCACCGCCCGGCGACTACGAGCACCACCGCACGGGAGAGTCGAACGGCGACGCGCACTTGAAGAACCTGCTCCTGGGGCACCAGGTCGTGCTCCCGGTGACGAGCGGCGCCCTCGACCTCGGCCCCTGGGAACAGGTGTTCTACGCGGAGTTCGACGGCCAGCGCCCGAAGCGCGTCCTCGTGAAGGTCGTCGGCGACGCCTAGGCGCAGCGCCCTCGGGACCCGACCGGAACGCCGCGCGCCGACTACCCGCCCGCTTCGAGGTGCTCGTCGTGCGCGCCGGCCGTCCCGCGCGGGCGCGGGAGCGGTGTCGAGAGGTCGACGCGCGGCACCTTCCGGGCGATCTCCGCCGCCATCGCGGAGCAGGAGGACGGGGGGACCGGGTGGGACGTGTAGCCGGGGAGGGCGAGGTCGTAGGTGACGACCTTCTTCTCGGCGATCGTCTCCCAGACGGCCCGGAACACCCGGTCGGCCGCCTCCGTTTCGCCGATGTGGCGAAGGAGGAGCTCGACGCACAGGATCTCCGCGACCGGGTCCGCCTTGTCCTGCCCCGCATACTTCGGCGCGGACCCGTGGACCGGCTCGAAGACCGCGAGGTCGTCCCCGTAGAGAGCCCCGGGGGCGACGCCGAGCCCGCCCGCGAGGCCGGCGCATAGGTCGGAGAGGATGTCCCCGAAGAGGTTCGTCGTGACGATGACGTTGTACTCCTCGGGCTTCTTCGCGAGCTGCATGCACATGTTGTCGATGAGCCGCTCGTCGGCCCGGACGTCCGGGTAGCGGGCGGCCATCTCCTGGAACGCCGTCTGGAAGAGCGCGCCGGTCGTCTTCATGATGTTCGCCTTGTGGACGGCGGTGACGTGGAGGCGGTGCTCGCGGCGCGCGAGCTCGAACGCGAAACGGACGATCCGGTCGGACGCCTTCCGCGTGATGACGTTCACGGTCTCCGCCGCGGTGTGGTCGCGGTCGACCCAGTGCTCGACGCCCGAGTAGAGCCCCTCGGTCGCCTCGCGCACCACGACGAGGTCGGTCTCGGGGAACCGCGTCCCCTCGCCCGCGATCGCGCGGGCCGGGCGGACGGACGCGTAGAGGTCGAGCTGCTGGCGGAGCGCGACGTTGACGGAGCGGAACCCGCTGCCGATCGGGGTCGTGATCGGTCCCTTGAGCGCGAGCCGGTTGCGGCGGATCGAACCGAGGACATCGTCCGGGAGGGGCGTTCCCCGGCTCGCGATGGCTTTCTCGCCGGCGTCGACTATGTCCCACGCAAGGTCGACCCCGGTCGCGTCGGCCACGTGCCGTGCCGCGTCCGTGACCTCCGGTCCGATCCCGTCCCCCGGGATCAACGTCACCCGATACGTCATCGCGGTCCCGGCGGAGCTTCGCCCGAATTTAAGCAGTCGGCCGTCCCCGAGGGTCCGAGCCGGTTTTCGGAGGCGGCGCCGCGAGCCCGGCGAGCACCGACCGAAGGATCGCGTCCCGCACGACGTTCTCTTCGGCGACGGTCGTCCAGAGGACGACGACCCCGTCCCACGTGGTCGGGCCGATGTCGGCCACCTCGATCCGCGGCAAAGGATGGCCGGCCGGGCTCGACACCCGGGCGGGGTCGAGCGCGGCGACCACCGTCTCGACCGACGCGACCGGAAGGGCGGACGGGAAGGTCATCCGCACCCGCTGGGACCGGGGCGTTCCCGCGGAGGTGTGGACGACCAAGGCCCCGATCACGACACTGTTCGGGATCTTGGCCGAGCTCCCGGAGTCGAGGCGAAGGCGGGTGTAGATGAGGCCCACGTCCTCGACGGTACCCGAGTAGCTCGGGTACAGCATCTCGTGCGGGTAGCTCGGCCAGATCGCGCCGTAGCTCGACGAAACGAGGCTGATCCGGTCCCCGGGGCGGAACGGGTCCGATACCACGAGCAGAAGGCCCGCGAAGACGTTCGCGAGGACTGTCTGGGCGGCGAGACCGAGGACGATTCCCGCGAGCGCGCTCCCGAGGAAGATCGACTCGAGCGAGACCCCGGCGAGCTTGAAGAGGGCGAGGACCGCGCCGACCATGATGAGCAGGTTGAGGAAGAGCCGGACCGCGTGCCCGCGCGTCACCCCGCTGTGGCGGGCGAGCAACGCGTTCGTCGCCGCCGTCACCGCCCGCGCGACCAGGTACGTCACGAGGACGATCGCCCCGGCCCCGAGGACGAGGAGCCCGATCGACCCGGCCGCGGGGTGGAACTCGAGGCCGATCGCGTAGAAGAGGGCGAACAGCCCGACCGCCACGGCGAGCGCGACCAGAAGGTTCAGGACGAGGACGGAGAGCGGACGGCCGGGGGGGGGACTGCGCCATCGCCCCGGGGAACTCCAGGGCCCGATAGCAGTTTCCAGGGGTCCGGGTCCCGGTAAACAGTATTCTTATAGCAATTAGTTATACAGTTCTTCCGTGCTTCCTGCGGTACGGACCGAGGTGCTCGCGAACGACTGGCTTCCTCCCGTCGCCCTCGGACGGCAGCGCGAGGTCGACGAGATCGTGCGGCGCCTCGACCCGCCCGCCCCCCGCGCTCCGCCACCCTGGGTGGTCGGGGTCGCGGGCCCGAGCGGGGCCGGGGTCTCGACGGTCGCGCGGCGGGCCGCTCGGGAGGTCGCCGACCGGTTGCGGGCGGCCCGGCCGGATGTCTGGATGAGGGAGGTTTCCGAGCGCAGGAAGCCCTCCTTGTCCGCGTCGAGGATGGCGACCAGGGAGACCTCCGGGAGGTCGAGCC
>JAJZGO010000086.1 GCA_021798415.1 Thermoplasmata archaeon
TCGCCGTGCCGTTTCGACCTGGAGCGGGTCGAGGTCGGTCGCCACGTACTGGGCGGGTCGGAATCCTTCGACGATACGTACGGCCAGATCCCCGTGGCCGCAACCGATCTCGAGGCATCGAGCCGCATGCGGCACCGGCACTTCCCGGCGGATCCAATCGTACGCTCGCGCCGCCCGCCTCGCGGCCGACCGATTCACGAAGAATCGAGCAACGCGGTTCATCTCGGCCATGGTGGGGCTCAGAACGAGCGACGTTCCCCCTTCAGCCCATCGCCACGACAAACGGGGACATCACCCCTTTTGCTCGAGATCTGAAACCCCGACGGGCGGGACGCCGTTGGGGATCGCGTCGTCCGTCGTGGTCTCTCGAGGGCGTGCCCGGGTAGAGTCCCGGCGACCTCCTCGACGATCGTCGGGGGGTCCGGGCCACCACCGATCACGATAAGCAGAACGGCGTTCCTCCGGTCGGAGCGAGACGATGAAGAAGATCAAGCCGAGCTATCCCCGGAGGCGTGAGATGCTGAAGGCGTCGTTTGAACCACTGTCGGATGACGATTTTCGACAGTTCGTGGCCACCGGGGTGGCGGTACCCGGCCGGCAAGGTGGCTCCTTGTTCGTATCGAAATGGAGAGACGGTCCCGGTATGGACGCGGACGCGTTCTTGGAGATCCTGCGAGCCCAGGGGTCCACGATGGTGGTACGGAAGTTCGAGTCGGATGTCAACATTCGCGTGCAACGACGTCCGGATTCTGTCGGAAAGAGGAAGCGGCTATCGGGCGTTTGACCGAGCTGGTTCGGTGCCGGTGGGTGCCACGATGAGGCAACCCCAGCGCGGCCGGTACCTCAGAGGGGCGAGACGGTCCCGGGTGGAGGGGGCACCGGGCGTGACGCGCGGGTGGCCCGTTCGAGGGGCAACATAATCTGCGCCCTCCGGTGGGCTCGAGAGCCCTGAGGTGACGCATTGGACCTTTTCACTCACGTGATCTTCGCCTACCTACTCTCGTTCGTCCTCTGGGGGCCCGCCGCTCCCCAGTACATCGCGGCGGGAGCTCTCGCGGGTGGGCTCCCGGACGCGGACGTGCTGCTCTTCCCGCTCACGCGGTGGTTCCCGTCGCTCCACCACCGGGGTGCGGTGCACACGGTCTTGGGCGTGACGATCATCGCGGCAGCCGGTAGCGTCCTGGTTCCGTACCTTCCCTACTTCCCACCCGCCTCGACATGGGTCTACTTTGTCGCCATGGAGATCGGGGGGCTCTCCCACCTCGCTCTGGACGGTTTCACGAACTACGCGGTCCGACCCCTCCTCCCTTTTTCCGGGCGTTCGGTACGACTGAACGCCGACGTCGCGGTCAGTCTCGTCACCATGTCTCTCACCGGTCTAACCCTGGCGGTGCTCATCCTTGAACGCGGGACCGTGCCCTTCGGCGTATGGCAGGAGACGGCGTGGATCCTGGTCGGGGTCTACGGAGGGTACCTCCTCCTGCGCGGCGTCGCCCGCTGGAGGGCCGGCATCCTGCGTCGTCGATTCGGGTACACCGAACTCCTCCCGAGCACGAGCCCGTGGAGGTGGCTGCTTCTGGAGGAGACGGACGCACCCGACCGGTACCACATTCGCTTCCGGCGGCTCTCCCTGGGGTCGGGGATGACGGGACCCGACCGGAGCCTGGACATCGCCAAGCTCCCTCCCTCGCACGGTCCGGTGGCCTCCCCCCAAGAGGCCCTCGAGCGGACCTATCTCGCCGCGATGGCCAAGAGCGAGTGGCTCGCCGAGAGTTACCACTTTGGCGAGGCCGCCGAGAAGGGCAACGTCTACGAGGTTTGGTGGTACATGATCTCCCAGGCGGCCGGTCGCCGGGCGTACGGCGTCCGTGGTGAGATCGATCGCGTCACCGGAGCGATCCAGCTCCGCTCGGGCTTCCTACGACTCCCGTCGCTCGCCCCGATGTGACCCGAACTTGGGCTCACTCGGGAGTCGGTTCCGGACGGGGCCGCCCGCAACGGCCCTAGAGCGAACGTGCTCCGGAGGGGGATCCTGCGTACCGAGCCCGGTACAGTGCCCGGGCCGATTCCGACGAGGTCTCGGTGTCCGTGAGCGACCGGGCGGCCCGGGCGAGGGAGCGGGACCGGGCGACGTGCTCCTCCATTTTCGGGAGACCGTCGCACCGATCGAAGGGAGGGCAGTTACCTCCCCCACGACCGCCCTTCCCACCGGTCGCGACCAGCGGGGTCCTCCGTTCGCCCGCGTAGGTCGCCCTAGTCGGTGCGGTTGGAGATCACGAACTCGTTCCCGTCCGGGTCGGCAATGACCGCTCGGACGAACTCTCCGAACGGGGAGTCAACGGGCTTGGCTTCGACCGTCACGGTTCCGCCACGACGCCGGATCTCCTCGCAAGCCGCACCGGGATCCGGGTGCCGGAAGACGATGCCCGAAACCGTGCCGGGATCCCGTCCGCCCTCCCCGGGCGCCTGGATGTGCATCGTGAGAAGGGTCGAGGTCCCGGGAAGCGCGAATACGACGCGGCTCGACTTCGCATCGAAGTTGAGCTCCCTAAAGCCGAGCACTTCCTCGTAGAACTTCCGGGACCGCTGAAGGTCCAGAACGTGGATCGTCACCGCATGAAGTCCGGTGATCACCTCGCTCATGGACCCACATCGGCGAAGGCCCTGTTAACGCCTCCGCCCGCGGACACGCGGTCCACGGGCCGCCCCGCCCTCGGTCCGCCACCCGAGCATCGCCGCGACCGTCCTGCGCCGTCAACGTGAGGTGGCGATCGCCGGGAAACCGTAGGTCCTCCTCCCGAGATGCCCTGGCTCCGAAACCCGGAGAGCGTGTGGCTCCGGCCCCGAACGACCGAAGTTGGGCCCTTCTCGGCGAACGGGCTTGCGGCCCGGTGTCTCGAGAGCCTCAACATCTCCTCATGGTCCTACATTGTTTACCGTGATTCCAGGACCAGCCGTCAGTGCCCCACGAGCTACCCACGAATTCTTCAAGGAGAAGAGGCCTGTTCCGATCGATGAACGGGACTCCCCGGCGGATTCACTGGGCGGTCGGGCTCGCGGCGTGGGTGGGTGGCGCGGCGGGGTCGATCGTCGCCCCGTCGATGGATTCTCTGGGTCTTTCGACCGAGGGCAGTTCTCCCCTTCTCGGTGGCTCGGCCGCCATCTACGTCGCCTTTGTTCTCGGCGGAGTGGCGGGGGCCGCCGGAGGCGCACTGGTCGCGTACGGAGCCGGGAGAGGAGGCCACGAGCGACGCGCTGCCGTCGCCGGTGCCGGAGCGGGCATCCTGGTGGCCGCGCTGGCGGGTTACGTTTCCGAGAACGTGGCCCAGTGGTGGGCCACGGCGTTCTTCCAGGCCCCCCTATCCGCGGGACTGTACGGGGGAATCCTGGCCGGTCTCGTGGCGGGGGTTGCGTCGGCGACGATCCTCCGAGCGATGCGTTCCGAGGGTCCCGTTCGAGGACACGAACGCCGGTTCGCCACGCTCGTCGGGAGCCTGATGGGCCTATGGTCCGGGTTCGGTGGAGCGATCCTCGGCGTCTATCTCGCTATGGCGGAGTGCCCGGTGTTCGCGGCCGGAGGGACGACGTACGGGGGGCCGGCCGTTCTGGCGGGCTGCGGGTTCGAGCAGGGCGCCGTGGCCTTCGGCGCTTGGGCGGGAGGAGCGGCCGGCGCGGTCTCCGCGCTCCTTGCGGCTACGATCCTTCCTCTCCTCTCTCGGTCGGTCGGTCCCGGCAACGGCTGAGACGGGAAGAGCCTCTCGTCGCGGGGACGCGCCCTCCTTGTCGGCGTCCACGACCGCCCCGGGGCCGGGCAAAGATCCCGAGACGGCGAGGCCGGTCGGTCGGGTTCGGTCCGGGCCATATCGTGGCTCCTTCGCGGGTCCGTCGCACCACGGACGGGACCGCAGGGGGCGCAGCGGGCCCAGAAGCTCGGGCCGTACGAGTTTTAGCGGGCGAGGGGGTGCGGAACTCCGGAGAACGTGGGCGAGATGACGATCGAATCTCTGCAGTATCGGTTCCGGCAGCCGCTCGGCGTCCCGGCGCGGGCCGCGTTCGACTGGTGCACCGATTTCCGGGCCGAGGACGCGGCCCTCTTCGGCGATCGGCGCCGCCGGACGCTCCGGCGGGTCGCTCCGGACGCGCTCGTGATGACCGACACGACCTATCCGGACGGCCGGCCGGTCCGCATTCGCCGCCTCGTTCGGCTCCAACCGGAGACGTTGTCCTGGACGAACACGCACCTCGACGGCCCGTACCGCCACTCGCAGTTCTGGTACCGGATCGTGCCGGAGGGACCCCACCGCTGCCATCTCGACTTCAGCGGCCTGATGCTGACGTCCCGGGCCCGTCGTCTCTCCGAAGGCGAGCGTGCGAAGCTCGCCCGGTCGCATCGCCGCGCCGATGCGTCGGTATGGCGCCGGCGGCTCGGGCCCGCGCTCGAGGCCGAGCTCCGGGTCGGCCGCGAGCCCCGACGGCGCCGCTGAGCGGAAGAAAGCCCTCGGACCCCGTCCTCGAGTCGCTCTTCGGGAGCCGCGCGAGACTGCTCACGATGGCGGTCCTCGCGAACGCCGACGAACCGCTGACGGGCTACCGAGTATCGAAGATTGCCGGTGTTCCCGCCCAGAAGGTCTATCCCGAGCTCAAGAAGGGCGTCAAGACCGGGGCCGTCCAGGAGGCCAAGGGGGGATTCGTTCTTTCCGACCCCGACATTCGGGAGCTTCTCCAGAGGAGGGTCCGAATCCGGTGGGACGAGGAGTGGGACCGGGCACGAGAAGGATGGGACGAAGCGACGTCGGCCGTCCTCGCGGCGGGCCTCTCGGCGATCAATGAGAAGCTCCGGGCGAACCGCTACTATCTCCGCCCGAAAGGATGGAAGCCGAGTCCCGAGACGATGAAGGTGGTCGCGGAGATGAAGCGATCTCCCGCAAAGGACGCGGCCATTCGACGCGCGGGAGGTTGGACTTCGCCTCGAAAGGACTGGGCGCGTGGACGCTGAAGAGTTTCGCGCGGCGCTACGCTTGGAGTCGGCGCCGTATCGTCGAGTTCAAGCCTTCGTCGCGATGCTGGGCGAGGAATCCGGCCTTGGCGTCGAAGGCCTGACCGTGGTGGGCGGATCGGCACTCGAGATCTACACTCGAGGCGATTACGTCTCCGACCACATCGATCTTGTCGCTTCGGACCGAAGACGAGTGGAGCAAGTGCTCCGATCCTGGGGCTTTCGGCAGGAGGGGATGTATTGGGGGCACCCCGACCTGAAGCCGCTGGTGCAGATCGTCGGCCGGCACGACAGCGGTTCTCGACAGCGAAACCAGATCGTGTCGACCCGTTACGGTCGGGTAAGAGTCGGGTCCATCGAGGACATCGTCTGGAAACGGGTCGTAGAGGCGAGATACTGGAGGAGGTCGGAGGCGCTGGACGAAGCGATGCTGGCCGCGCGTCGGTACGGGAGTCGTATCGATTGGGAGTATATCGGGTTCCAGGCTAAGAAGAACGGCGTGGACGACTTGATCCCCGACCTCCGCCGACAGGCCGGGCTTGATCTCGGACTCGATCGGCCACAGAAAGAGACACGCAAAAGGCTCCTTCGCGAGTAGTCTCTGTGGCGCTTGGCTGCGGTCCCGAGACGGGGCTCTCTGGAGCCGAGGTTTGATTGACGCCGGTGGGGTTTCGATGCAGGACATGGGTTCCGATTCGAAGTCGCTGCCGGGGGAAGGTTTATGGACGATGACCGTCCGTTCCCTACCGAGGTAACCATGACGTCTCCGTCGTATTGTTCCCGCTGCGGGGGATCCCTCGCCCCGGGAGCCGGCTTCTGTGCGGCCTGCGGAACCCCAGTGGCATCCCCGTCCGCGACCTCGCCAACGTCGGCCCCGGCGGCCGCGGGCACGGCGCCCGCGTCTCGGGTGGCTACGTCGATGCCCGTAAAGATGCCGGCGTGGCTCGACCTCGGCCTTTTGGTGACCGGCATCGGCGCGCTGCTCGCCTTCATCGGCTTCTTGTTCGGTTCCGCGGCCGTGGGTCAAACCGGTTCGGGCGGGAATTTCGCCACGTACCAGGGCGACCTCGAGACGTTCTTCGTCCTGACCGGGTTCGGTCTCCTTCTGATCGTCGGTGGCTGGATCTTCCGCGTGGTCGACGCGACGCGCAAGTCGATGCGCAAGGCGGCCGGCCCGTAGACCACTTCGGGCGCGACGGTCGGCCCCCGGGTCGTTCGCCTAGGCCGACGTGCGCTCGGGAGCGGTCTCGAGGTAGCGGAACGCGGCCGCGCCCGCGAGGACGAAGGCGACCGCGATCGCGAGCAGGACGGCGACCGCGGCCGTCGCCGGTGTCGTGGTCGGATAACCGGAGAGCGGGCCGCTCGTCAGCGTTCCCGAAAGGTAGCTGCGCAGGTAGTAGATCAGC
>JAJZGO010000087.1 GCA_021798415.1 Thermoplasmata archaeon
TCGGTCGTCCCGCTGGTCGCCCTACCGCACGGGGTCGTCCGCAACGTGCGGCCCGTAAGCGAGGTCGAAGGCGTGTCGATCACCCGGGCCGTCGTCGGTTCGTGCGCGAACGGGACGATCGAAGACATGGAGGAGGTCGCCCGCGTGCTGCGCGGACGGACGGTGCATCCCGACGTGGTCTTCACGGTCACGCCCCACACGGCGGAAGTGTTCGCGGAGGCCGCGCGCCGGGGATTGGTCGACCAGATACTGACGGCCGGGGCGCTCGTCACGAGCCCCACCTGCGGTGCCTGCTTCGGGGGCCACATGGGGGTGCTGGGGGACGGGGAGGTGTGCGTCACGAGCACGACTCGGAACTTTCAGGGTCGGATGGGCTCCCCGAACGCGAAGATCTACCTCGCGTCGAGCGCCACCGTGGCGACGAGCGCGGTGGCGGGGCATCTCGCCGACCCGCGGGGGATCGCCCGAGGTCCGTCGTGAAGCTGGTCGGCCGGGCCTGGGTCTTCGGGGACAACATCAACACCGACCTGCTCTACCCCGCCGCCTGCTTCCGCCTACCCGCCACAGAACGGCCCGCGCTCACGATGAGCGCGAACCGCCCGGGGTGGTCGGGCCAGGTGCGGCCCGGTGACCTGCTCGTCGCGGGCCCGAACTTCGGCACCGGCTCCTCCCGGCCGGCGGCGGACAACCTGAAGGCGCTCGGGATCGCTGGCGTGGTCGCGGACTCGATCAACGGCCTGTTCTTCCGGACCGCGATCAACACGGGTCTTCCCGCGCTGGAAGCCCCCGGCGTTCGGGCGTTCGTGCGAGAGGGCGCGGTCGTCGAGGTCGACCTCGACGCGGGGACGATCCGCGCGGACGAACGCGAGCTGGCGGTCAAGCCGCTCCCCGCCTTCCTCTCGCGGATCCTCGCGGACGGGGGGCTCATTCCCCGACTTCGCAAGGAAGGGTATATCGACTAGCGGCGCTCCGCCCCGTCCGAGGCACGCGCATGCATCCGTGGGACGCGACGCTGGGAGAGCTCGATCGGCAGGTCATCGGCGCCGCCGGATACGGCAAGGAGCGCCCGTTGGGCAAGTCCCCGGTGCTGCTCGTCATCGACGCGCAGTACAACTACGTCGGCGAGGACCTCCCGATCCTCGAATCGATCCAGAAGTTCCCCACGAGCGTTGGCCGTTCGGCGTACGAGGCGCTCCCGCAGGTGCTCGCTCTCGTCCGCGCCTTCCGCGAGACGAAACGCCCCGTCCTCTTCACGACCGTCGCGCCGAAGGAGGCCCTTCTCCCCTTCTCAATCAGCGGCCGCGTCCACGCCGACCGCCGGTCGGAGACGCTCGTGGCGGGTCACAAAGGCACCGAGATCGTCGAGGCGCTGCGGCCAGAGCCGGGGGAGCTCGTCATCGACAAGGCATTCGCGAGCGCCTTCCTCGGGACCCCGCTCGCGACGATCCTGACGCTCCAGCACGCCGACACCGTGGTCGTCTGCGGCGGGACCACGAGCGGATGCGTCCGAGGCACGGCGGTCGACGCGGCGGGACTCGGTTACCACGTCGTCGTCGCCGAGGACGCGGTCTTCGACCGGATCCAGCTCTCCCACGCCGCGAACCTCCTCGATCTCTGGATGAAGTACGCGAACGTGTTCCCGGCCCAGCGGGTCGTCGACTGGGTGCGCGCGCTCCCATGAGCGAGCTCGTCGTGCGCAACGCCCGCCTGGTCTTTCCCCATGCGGGGGTCGTCGAGGGCGAGGTCGGGGTCTCCGGCGGCCGGATCGACGCGGTGGGGAAGGACCTCGGTCGCGGCGACCGGGAGGTCGACGTGCACGGCGCCTTGGTGGGCCCGGGGGTCGTCGACCCCCACACGCACGTCGGGATCTACCGGCCCGCCGAGGAGGATGCCCGGACCGAGTCGGAGTGTGCGGTGCGCGGCGGCGTCACGACGATGGTCACGTACTGGCGCGTCGGGGAGCCCTACACCGACGGCCTCGTGGAGTACGGCCGCGCGTTTCCCGCGTTCCGCGCCCGGCTCGAGGGACGGATGCACACCGACTACGCCGTCAACCTCGGGATGCTGACCCGCGCTCACCTCGCGGAAGTCCCCGACCTCGTACGCAACGAGGGGGTCACGACCCTCAAGTACTTCGCCCACTACGAGGGGCGCGCCGACATCGGTCGCGACCTCGACGCCGGGTACTTTTACTCGCTCGCAGAAGCGGTCGCACGGCTTAGGGCCGAGGTCCCCGCGGTGCGGCTGAGCGTCCACAGCGAGGACCCGTACATCGTCCGGGAGGCGACCGACCGGGAGAAGCAGCGCGGCGGGATCGACCTCGAGGCGTATCGCCGGTCGCGTCCCGAAGTTGCGGAAGCGGTGGCGATCGCCCGGCTGGGGGAGACCGCCCTCGCGACCGGGGCACCGGTGTACCTTCCTCACGTGAGCTCCGCGCTCGGATACGCTCGCGCGGCCGAGTACGTCGCCCGGGGCGCCGACCTCACGATCGAGACGAGCCTCCACTACCTCACCCTGACGAGCGACAGTCCGGCGGGCCTCCTCGCGAAAGTGAACCCCGCCGTACGGCGGACCGAGGATGTCGAGTCCCTGTGGGCCGCGGTCGCGAGGGGCGGACTCCGCTGTATCGGAAGCGACCACGCCTCCAACTTGCGCCGGGAGAAGACGGAGCTCTGGAGCGCGAAGCCGGCGTTCGCCGGCACGGGCCTGCTGCTGCCGCTCCTCTTCGAAGAAGGCGTGGTCCGTCGTCGCCTCCTCTCCCCGGAGTCCCTGTGGGGGATCCTCGCCGAGAACAACGCGAAAGCGCACGGGCTCTTCCCGCGGAAGGGGACGCTTGCCCCGGGCGCGGACGCCGACCTCGTCGTCGTCGAGAAGCTCGCGAACCCCCGACGCGTGACCGCGGAGCTCGTCCACTCGGCGGCCGACTACTCCCCCTACGAAGGTCGGGAGCTCCACTACGCACCCACCCGGACGTTCGTGCGTGGAGAGCTCGTCGCCGACGAGTCGGGCGTGCGCTCGCCGGGGACCGGCACCTACCTGCGGCGTCCCCTCGGGCCCGGCTGAGCCGGCCCGCCGCCGCCTAGGCCGCTCGTGCGCGAACGAACTCGCCGCGTCCCGCCAAGTCGGGGACGCTGCCGGGAAACGTCCCCTCGGCGACCGTCACCCCACGGCTGACCGTGCGAACGGGTACACCCGTGAGCGACCAGCCTTCGAACATCGTGAACTCGCTGTGGTGGTGGAGCCCCTCGTTGCGGATCGTCGTCGTCGCCTTGGGGTCGACGAGGACGAAGTCCGCGTCCGATCCCGGCAGCAGGACCCCCTTGCGAGGATAGTAGCCGAACCGCCGGGCCGGGCCTTCGGCGAGGAGGTAGAGGAGCCGGTCCCAGTCGAGACGGCCGGCAAACGCCTCTCGGAGCATGACCGGATACATCGTCTCGCTGCCCGGGAAGCCCGGCGGGATCGCGAAGATGTCCTCCGCGCCCGGCGCCTTCTCCGAGCTCGGCGCGGCGTGGTCGGAGGCGAGGAAGTCGACCGTACCGTCGCGCACCCCGGCCCACATCGCCTCGACCTCGGCGCGGCTCCTAAGCGGGGGATTCACCTTCGCGTACGGTCCGCGCTCGCGGTAGGCCGACGTGTCGAAGAACAGGTAATGCGGACACGTCTCCACCGAGAGGTCGGCTCCCGCGGCCCGGGCCGCTCGCACGGTGGGTAGGGTGAATCCGCTCGACAGGTGTACGATGTGCACCGCCGATCCGACCTCCCGTCCGATCCGCGCAACGTGGGCGACCGCATCGTCTTCGGCGAGCGTGGGCCGGGAGTCGGTGTAGACGTCGGGCGTCGTCCGTCCGGCCTCCTTGAGACGGCGGGTCGCTTCCGCCACGATCGAAGGGTTCTCGGCGTGGACCTCGAGCGGAGCGCCGGAGCCGGCGAGTCGCTCGGCGACCGCAAGCAGGGTCGCGTCGTCGCACGCAGTGTACTGCCCGACGGGGTTCCAACCCATGTAGACCTTCACGCCCGCTACCCCGGCCCGCACGAGCTTGGGGATCTCGGCGAGGTTGGCGGCGCAGCCGCCGCCGTGGACTCCGAAGTCGACGAGCGCGTTCGCCCGACCGAGGGCGGTCTTCGCCTCGAGCGACGAGAGGGTGAGGGTCGGCGGGCAGTGCTGCGGGGTCGAGGCGGCCTGCTCGACGAAGGTGGTCACGCCGCCCGAGGCGCAGAGCCGGCTGCCCGTTCCGATGTCGGTGCGGTCCGGCCGGCCGTAGGTGAAGTGGGTGTGCGTGTCCACGGCCCCGGGCAGCAAGAGCAGGCCGTGGGCGTCGATCGTTCGGTCCGCGGACGGGAGGTGGGCGTCCTTCGCGATCCGGACGATGCGGCCGCGCTCGACGGCGAGACCCGCCTCGACCCAATCGCCGCGCCAGCGAAGTCGCGCCGACCGGACGATGAGGTCGACCGGGCTCACGCCGGTCCGCCCCCCAGGCGAGCGACGACCGTCCCTCCGGGGTTCGTCCACCCGGAGCGGAAGTAGAACGCGGACTCGATCCGACGCGGCGCGAGCGGCAGGAGTTCCTCGTTCTCCGCCGGGTAGAGTTCGAGCTCGCCGGACCCGCGCCACACGTCGGTGACGACGCGTCCGGTCGTTTGCACACGGACCAGCTCGTGGAGCGAGGGCGGTTGGCGAGGGTCCACGTTCGGGAAGTAACGGACCCCGAAGTACGTTCCGAGCTGCGGTAGGTCCTCGGGGCGAGCGGGGCGCTCGAGCGTCACGCCCGCGAAGAGTATCCGCTCTCCGTGCCGGGAGAGCACGCCCCCGAGCCGTGCGCCGGCAATGTGCGGCTTGAGGGTCGGATGCAGGGGATGGAGACGGGTCATCCGGACCTGGGCCACCTTCTTCGGCCACCCGTTGAACCACCCGCGCATCATCGACCAGTCGTGGTCGGTCCATATGAACGGGAGATAGACACCGGCCTCGCCTCGAAACTGGCAGGGGACCGTGACGATCGCCTCCCCGTACTGAGTCGCCTCGGGCTGGCGGTAGGCCAGGTCGGGATCGCGGTCACTGACCGAGACCACCTCGGTGACGCGGACGGTGACCCGGTCGGGCTCGGGACCGGGCTCGAGAGGGGCCGGCAGGACTCTGCGTACGGCCTCCGGGTCCGCCCGGTACACCACTTGGATCACGTCGGAGGCGAAGTGCCAGGGCGGATGGTCGACGAGGGAGCTCTTTCCCGCGGGGCCGAACGGGGGAGTGTAACCAGTACCGCCCGACGAGGCCACCGGTGACGGAATCTCGGTCATCGAACGGGGCCCTCTCAGGCAGAAGCGATCGCGGACGCGTCGGCTCGGCCGAGGTACGCTTCGACGACCGCCGGGTCCTGGCTCGCCCCCCGCACGTCGCCATTGAACAGGAGCTGGCCGTGGTGGAGGACGAGGACCCGATCGATCAGTTGGAAGAGCGACTCCACGACATGCTCGGTGACGAGCAACGTGATCCCTCGACCGTGGATCCGCCGGATGATCTCGACGATCTCGGCGAGCTCGGCCGGATTGAGCCCGGCCATCACCTCGTCGAGGAGCAAGAGCTGAGGGGACGCGGCCAGGGCTCGGGCGACCTCGAGCCGTTTCCGCCCCGCGAGCGTGAGCTCGGTCGACCGCGCCGAGCGGCGGTCCGCGAGGTCCGTCATCTCGAGGACTTCGTCGACCGTGAGCGCGGAGGGGTCGCGCTTGCGGCGACGGCCCGCGCCGAAAAGCGCGCCGACCCGGACGTTCTGCTCGACCGTAAGGTCGGGGAACGCCTGGGCGAGCTGGAACGTCTGGACCAGACCGTGATGGCATCGGCGGTGGGGCGCCCATCGGGTGACGTTCGTGCCCTTGAAGACGATGCGGCCGCTCGTCGGCGTGAGCATGCCCGAAAGGAGCGCGAACAGGGTGCTCTTGCCAGCGCCGTTCGGACCGATCAGGCCAAGGATTTCCCCTTCCGCGATCTCGAAGGAGATGTTCGAGACCGCGGTCACCCCAGCGAATCGTTTCGTGAGGGCTTCGCCCGCGAGCAATGCCACGGCGGCGGCCGAACGCGATGCGTCCCTTAAAGGCTCCGGGACTTCGAGGTCCGCCGAGCAGGCCCGACCTTCCTCAAGGAGGTCTCATTCGACCAAAGTCGCACGGGCGAACCGCGCCGCCCGCGGGAACGGGTGCGGGTGCCGTACGAGCCGCTGCCTCCCTCGTATGCGGAGGTCGTCGCGAGGTCCGCCGCCTTTACGGGCAGCCCCGATCGTCGGTCGACGACGTGGCTCCACGACCCATTCCGTCTTCCCTTGTCCGGGGGGAAGCGTCCGTGGGAGCGCGGGTCGTGATGCCTCTATGACCGAGAGCCGTTCAGGCGA
>JAJZGO010000088.1 GCA_021798415.1 Thermoplasmata archaeon
GTACGCGTTCGCCCTCTCCCACGGTGAGGAGGGCCTCAAGCACGTGGCCCGACGCTCGGTCCTCAACTCGAATTACACCGCGGCGCGGCTCGGGAAACTCTTGCCGCGTCCGTTCCGCACGCTCGTGAAGCACGAGTTCGTCCTCTCGGGGGCTCCCCTCAAGGAGCGGGGGGTCCGGACGCTCGACCTCGCGAAGCGGCTCCTCGACGAGGGGGTCCACGCGCCGACGGTCTACTTCCCGACGCTCGTGGAAGAGTCGATCATGGTCGAGCTTCCCGAGACCGAGAGCAAGCGGGAGCTCGACGCGTTCGTCGCGGCGTTCGAACGGGCGGTCGGCGACACGGCCGAGAACCTGCACGCGGCGCCGCGATCGCTCGCGGTCCGCCGCGTCGACGAGGTCCGGGCCGCGCGCGAGCCCCTCCTCTCCTGGAAGGACCTCCGGGACGCGGGCGCAAAGGCTGAAACCCCGTAGCGACTCAAGGCCGGGCCATGAAGGCCCGTGTGGAGAAGATCTTCCGCCGCCTCGACCCGCAACCGGACGCGCTCATCCTCGCGAACGCGGTCGACCCGCACCTCGACCAGACGTTCTTCTACGTCTTCGACGTGCCGAGCGGCCTCTTCGAGGGCTCGGTCGCGGTCGCGCATCCCGACGGCCGCCTCGACGTCCTCAGCTCGCCCCTCGAGGCCGAGAGCGCCCGGGCCGCCGCGAAGAGGGACCCCTCGGTCACGGTGCACGTGGTCGCTCGGGGGGACGAGACCGACCAGACGGTGAAGAAGCTCGTCGGGAGCTCGACGAACCTCGCCCTCGACTACCGGGAGCTCACGCACGAATGGTTCGCGCGGCTCGACAAGCTCCTTCCGCAGGCGAAGTGGGTCGACGGCTCGAACGCGATCCGCGGCGCCCGAGTGACGAAGGACGCCGGCGAGATCGAGAAGCTCCGCCGAGCGGCCGAGATCGGCTCCGAGGTCGGCCGGGAGATCCCGTCGATCCTCCGCGCGGGCATGACGGAAACGGAGCTCGCCGCGGAGATGGAATTCCGGATGAACCGCCACGGTGCGAACGGACGCTCGTTCTCCACGATCGTCGCGTTCGGGGCGCACGGCGCCGAGCCCCACTACCAGCCCTCGGCGAGCGCCCTCGCCTCCGGCGATTCGATCGTCTGCGACTTCGGCGCCTACTACCAGCGCTACGCGAGCGACATCACGCGCTCCTACCACTTCGGCCGCCGCGACGACGAGCTCAAGAAGGTCCACGAGACCGTCGAAGCGGCCCAGCGAGCGGCGCTCGACGCGGTCCGCCCCGGCGTTCCGGGCAAGGAGATCCACCTCGCCGCCGAGCGCGTGATCGACGCCTCGCCCTGGAAGGGCCGATTGATCCACGGTGTCGGCCACTCGATCGGGCTCGTCGTCCACGACGGGTGGGGCTACGGCCCGCAGGTCGACGACCCCCTCGAAGAGGGGATGGCGATCACCGTGGAGCCGGGGATCTACCTGCCCGGGAAGGGCGGCGTCCGGATCGAGGACGATATCGTCGTCACGCGCGACGGCTTCGAGTTCCTGACGACGGCGCCTCGCGGGTACATCGAGGTCCCGGCGTGAGGTTCGGCGTCCTGACCGGCGGCGGCGACTGCCCCGGGCTCAACGCCGCCGTCCGCGCGGTCGTGCTACGGGCCGCGAGGTCCGGCCACGCGACCGTCGGCTTCCTCGACGGCTGGAAGGGAGTACGCGACGACCAGAGCCGAGCGCTCGCCCCGGCGGACGTCGCGGGGATCCTCGGCCGCGGAGGGACGATCCTCGGAAGCTCCCGGACGAACCCCTTCGCGAGTCCGGAGGACGCCGAGAAGGTCCTCGCGACCCTCGCGCGCCAGCGTATCGACGCGCTCGTCGCGATCGGCGGGGACGACACGCTCTCCGCCGCCCGCGAGCTCCACCGCCGCGGCGGCCGGGTCGTCGGGGTCCCGAAGACGATGGACAACGACGTCGCCGGGACCGACTGGACGTTCGGCTTCCATTCCGCGAGCGAGGTCGCGCTCGACGCCCTCGAGCGCCTGCGCGACACCGCCGACAGCCACCACCGCGCGGTCGTCCTCGAGGTCATGGGTCGGCACGCCGGCTGGGTCGCCCTCGCGACCGGTCTCGCCGGAGGGGCCGACGCGACGCTCCTCCCCGAAGAGCCATACGTCGAGGCGACGCTCCTCGACCGGGTCCGTCGGGCGGTCGCCGCGCGCGGCTACGCGCTGGTCGTCGCGAGCGAAGGGATCGACCTCGGCCCCCAGCGCGGCTCGACCGGGGGACGCGACGAGTTCGGCCACGAGCTCCTTGGCGAACGGGAGGTCGGGGCGGAGCTGGCCCGACGCATCCAGGCGGCGACCGGCATCGAGAGCCGGAGCGCCCAGATCGGCCACATCCAGCGCGGCGGTGCCCCGGTCCTGTTCGACCGCATCCTCGCGACCCGTCTCGGGGCGTGCGCGGTCGACCTCGCGCTCTCGGACCACTTCGGAGAGGTCGCGGTCCTACAGGGGCCCCGGGTCGTGGGGATCTCTCTCGACGAGGCCGTCGGCTCCTCGAAGGTCGTGACCCCGGACTGGGTCGACCTCCTCCACACGTTCGACGCGTGACGGAGCGGGCGATGTCGGTGCGGGCCCTCTGGTTCCGTGACGGAACGCTCTTCCTGCTGGACCAGCGTGAGCTTCCCGCGAAGACGGTCGTGCGGCGCCTCACGCGCGTCGGCGAGGTCGCGAACGCGATCCGGACCATGGCCGTTCGGGGCGCGCCGTCGATCGGCGTGGCCGCGGCCTACGGCATGGCGCTCGCCGCGCGGCGGGGACGCTCGACCCCGGCCGCGGCCGCCCGTCTCCTCGGTGCCACCCGCCCGACCGCGTACGACCTCTTCGTCGGGATCGACACCGTGAAGGCGGCGTGGGAGGCCGGCGCGGACCCGCTCGCCGCAGCGGACGCCTACCGGGAGCGGGTCGTCGACGAGTGCCACCGGATCGGCACGTCGGGCGCCCCGCTCCTCGCGAAGGCCCGGCGCGTGCTGACGCACTGCAACGCCGGGGCGCTCGCGACCGTGGAATGGGGGACGGCGCTCGCGCCGATCCGCGTCGCACGCGACCGGGGCGCCCACCTCTTCGTCTGGGTCGACGAGACCCGCCCCCTCCTCCAGGGGGCCCGTCTCACCGCCTGGGAGCTCGGGCGCGAGCGGATCCCGCACGCGATCATCGCCGACAACGCCGCCGGCCACTACCTCGCGCGAGGGGAGGTCGACGCCGTCATCGTCGGCGCGGACCGGATCGCGCGCAACGGCGACTTCGCGAACAAGATCGGGACGTACGAGAAAGCGGTCGTCGCCCACGAGAACGGCGTGCCGTTCTACGTCGCGGCGCCGTGGAGCACGTTCGACGCACGCCGCCCCGACGGCCGGTCGATCCCCGTCGAGGAGCGCAGCGAGTCGGAGGTCCTTCGGATCGGCGGCCGCCGGCTCGCTCCCGAGCGCAGCCGCGCGCGCAACCCCGCGTTCGACGTGACGCCGGCGAGGTACGTGACCGCGTTCGTCACTCCGAACGGGGTCGTCCGACCGCCGGCGCTCGCGAAAGCGCTCGCGCGCGCGGTCCCGTCGTAGGGGGACCCGCCCCCGCACCCCCCCTAGAGGAGGGAGAGCAGGGGCCGGCCGAGAAAGTGTTCGGTGTTGCGGAGCGCCGTCCCCAGGGTCGCGGTCACGTCGACCCCGAGGTGGTGCAGGGCGAGCACCAGGCCGAGAACGGCCAGAACCGTGGCGAGCCATCCGGAGGTTGCGCTCATCGTTCCCACCTCGATCGCGGAGGAAGAGAGCCGGCGACGCGCTACATAAACGACCGCTTCGACTGGCAACCCGGGTCGCCGGTCCCCGAGGAATACGGCCGGCCGAACGCGGGCGCGTGCGCCCGCGCGCCGGCGCGCGAGCACTTTGAACCGCGCCGCCCGGCTCGGCCCGGTTGGTCGCAAGGTTGATAGGTGGGGGCGAGTAGCCCCCGCGGGTTGCCCTGGTAGTCTAGTGGTCTAGGATGTAGGTCTGTCGAGCCTGCGACTCGGGTTCGAAGGTGTCGGGGGCCCGCCCCCCGACCCGGAACTCCCGACCAGGGCGCCTCCCCGGCCGGGCGGGAGCGCCGGCCCCGTGGACCTATTATCTCTCGGCGTCGCTTCGTGGGTCGTGGGCGAGGAGGAGCCGTCGAAGGAGCCGACGGGGTCGACGTACCTCTCGCACGCGGTCGGCGACGCGCTTCGGGGGCTCACCGAGAAGCGGCTGCTCGAGCTCGTGCGCGCCGACCCGGTGCCCCGCCACCTCGCGATCATCATGGACGGCAACCGCCGCTTTGCCCGCGAGAGGGGGATCGACGTGAAGGACGGGCACGCGAAGGGCCGGGACACGCTCGAGGAATTGCTCGACTGGTGCCTCGACCTCAACATCCGGATCCTGACCGTGTACGCGCTGTCGACCGAGAACCTCTCCCGACCGAAGGAGGAGATCGAGGCGCTCATGGACCTCTTCGATCGCGCCCTGCGGCAGATCGCGGTCGACGAGCGTGTCCACCGTCACGGCATCCGCGTCCGAGTGATCGGGAACCGCGCGCTCTTGCCCGCGCGGGTCCGGGAGGCGATCGACGTCGCCGAGTCCGCGACCGCCGGCTACTCCAACTACCGATACAACGTCGCGCTCGGGTACGGCGGGCGCGACGAGATCGTCGAGGCGATCCGGGCGCTCGCGCGCGAGGTGCGCGACGGGAAGATCACCCCGGAATCGATCGACTCGGAGGCGGTCGCCCGCCACCTCTACACGAGGGACCTCCCGGACCCCGACCTCATCTTCCGGACGAGCGGCGAGGAGCGCGTGTCGAACTTCCTCCTCTGGCAGTCGGCGTACAGCGAGCTCTACTTCTCGGACGTTCTCTGGCCGGGGCTCACTCGTCTAGAGTTCCTTCGGGCGATCCGGGCGTTCCAGATGCGTCGGCGTCGCTACGGAGAGTAGCCGTCCTTTCCGGCGGCCGGTGGCCGAGGTCCCGGAGGGCGCGGGGGACCAGAAAGACGAGCCCGACCACGACCCAGACGACCGAGGTCGCGAGGTAGGCGGTGCGGATGCCGGCCCCCTCGACGAGGAAGGCGCCTCCGATCTGGGCGACCGGAAGGATCGCGACGCTGCCCAGGTTGTCGATGCCGAAGTAGCGTCCCTGCATCTCCGACGGGACGAGGAGCTGGGCGGCGGTGAGCCACGCGGTCCCGGCGTAGCCCCCGAGGAGGCCCAGGGCGAAGAAGGCCCCGAAAGCGACGGGCACGCTCGGGACGAGGGCGAGGACGAGGACCACCGCGCCCGAGACCACCCCGTACGGCACGACCCAGGCGAGACCCGCCCGGCGCACCGCGCGCGTCGGACCGACCAGGAGGGCGCCGAGGCCGGTGCCCACGACCTCGACCGCGAGGAGGAGCGCGAAGACGAGCGCCGAGCCGTGGAGGACAAGGCCCGCGAAGACCACGAGGAACGTCGAGACGATCGCCGAGCAGAAGTTGAAGAACGTCGCCGAGACCGTCAGCTGGAAGAACCCACGGGCCCGGACGAGCCAGCGGAATCCCTCGACGATATCGGCGAAGTAGCTGGTCCCCGTCCGTATCGCCGCGCGGGCCGCGCCCGCCCGGGCGGGGACCCGGAGCCCGACGAGCAGGATCCCCGAGAGGAGGAACGTGAACGCGTTCGCCGCGACGCCCGCGGTCGGGCCGACCGTGACGATGAGCGCCCCGGCCACGGACGCCCCCACGAACGAGAGCGCGGAGCGGCTCGAGCGGACGAGACCGTTCGCGGCCGCGATCTCGGAGACCCCCACGAGCGACGGGACGATCGCCTGCTCCGCGGGATTGAAGACGGTCGTGAAGGCTCCGAGGACGAAGTACGCGGCGAGGATCGGGAGGAGGTCGAACCCGCGGAAGGCGAGGTCCGCGCCGACGAGGCCGAGTGCGAGCGCCCGGGAGAAGTCCGAGCCGATCATGAGGCGACGGCGGTCGTAGCGGTCGACCCACGCGCCCCCGAAGACGCTGAAGGGGATCGCGCCGGCGAGGGCCGCGGTGCCGAGCAGCGCGACGTCGAACGGCGAGCCGGTCGACGCGTAGACGATCCAGACGAGGCAGACGCCCGCGATCGCCGACCCCGCGACCGACCCGAGGCCCGCCACGAAGACCCGCAGGTACGCGGGATTGCGGACGAGGAGGGCGTAGGGACCCGGAGACTTTCCGCCGTGGCGCCGCGAGTTCACTCCGGCTCGAGGCTCCCGGCTCCTCTTGATACCCACGTTCGTCGGGCGGGCCCGGGAGAACGCGGGTCGGCGCCTCCGCGAGGGGGAGCT
>JAJZGO010000089.1 GCA_021798415.1 Thermoplasmata archaeon
TGACGAGACCGCTCGACTTTCGGGCAAAGACCGTCGGGCTCGCCGTCGGCGTCGAAGGGTCGGGGGTGCCCGGGTTCGTGGTTTCCGCGCTCATGGGGGTGTTACACTCGTGCGAAGGGGGGTGCCAAGGCCGTTGTCCCTCCGACACGACCCGGCCGCCGGTCGGCGGACCGGTCCCTCGGACCTCGAGGCCCCCGACCCCCGCACGCACGCTGCTAACGGGACGCGCTATTTAATCCGGCGGAAAACGACCGGCGCCGGAACCCCGTGCATCGTGCCGGTTCTGCGCGAATTGCGCCCGGGGGTATCGGCCCGCAGCGGCCTCGAGGCAAGAGGCTTTACCCCGTCCGAGTTCGGGACCCGTCACGATGAGGCCCGTCGAACCGAAACGCCGGGACCGCTTGCCGCTGCGGATCGACGACCCGCGCGTCAGCGAGCGGGTCCAGCGCTTCCCGGAGTCGGTGATCCGGGAAATGACCCGGATCGCGGACCTCCACCATGCGGTCAATCTGGCCCAGGGTTTCCCGGACTTCGAGCCCCCGCCCGAGGTCGTCGCGGCCGCTCAGGCCGCCATCGGCTCGGGCGGGAACCAGTACTCGGTCACCTGGGGGACGCCCGGGCTTCGCCGCGCGATCGCCGACAAGGCGCGTTCGTTCAACGGGATCGACGCCGACCCCGAGTCGAACGTCGTCGTCACCTGCGGTGCGACCGAGGCGATGATGGCCGCCATGCTGGCGATCGTGAATCCCGGCGACGAGGTCATCGTGACCGAGCCGTTCTACGAGAACTACGGGCCGGATGCGGTCGTGAGCGGAGCGGTCGTGCGCACGGTGCCCCTCGGGGGGGCGGACTGGTCGCTCGACGAGGAGCGCCTCAAGGCGGCGGTCTCCTCGAAGACCCGGGCGATCGTGGTCAACACCCCGAACAACCCGAGCGGCCGGGTCTTCACCCGGACCGAGCTCGGTCTCCTCGCCGACCTCTGCGTCGACCACGACCTGGTCGCGGTGACCGACGAGATCTACGAGCACATCGTCTTCGACGGACGCCGGCACCTCTCGCTCGCGACGCTCCCCGGCATGTCCGAGCGGACGATCACGATCGACGGGATGTCGAAGACCTACAGCGCGACCGGCTGGAGGGTCGGGTGGGCGATCGGCCCCGCGACGCTCGCCGCGGCGATGCGTCGCGCCCACGACTTCCTCACCGTCTGCGCTCCGCACGCCTTCCAGGTCGCGGCGGAAGTCGCGCTCGGGCTCCCCGCCTCGTACTACGCCGAGCTCGCCGCGGGCTACCAGAAGAAGCGGGACCGCTTCGTCGAGGGGATCCGACGCGCCGGGCTCCGCTGCCGGTCGCCCGAGGGGGCGTACTACGTCCTCGCGGACTTTTCGGAGTTCCCGTTCGCCGACGACTGGGAGTTCGCGATGGCGCTTGTCGAGCGCCTCGGCGTGGCGAGCGTCCCGGGCAGCAGTTTCTACTCGAACCCCGAGGACGGGGCGCGGTTCGTCCGGTTCGCCTTCCCGAAGAAGGAGGCGACGCTCGACGACGCCCTGTCTCGCCTCGAGGGCCTCGACGCCCTGCGGGCGGGCTAGTCGGGGGTCGCTACGATACCGTCCGCGCGGCGCCGCTCGCGCGCGTCGGCCCGACCGTGGGCCCGGGGGGGACGATCGTCATCCGCGCGTCCTCGTCGACGTCGTTGAGGGCGGTCGGGCGCTTCGCCGTCGGCAACAGGCCGAAATCGATCCGGGTCTCGAGCGTCCCCTCCTCCGTGCCGATGTGCTCGAGACGACCGAACGGGTCCGTGAGGCTCGACTGGCCCGGGAAGATCGCGCCGCGCTCGAGGCCGGTCCGATTCGCGACGGCGACGAAGAGCCCGTGGGAGAAGGCGGTCGCGATCGCGAGGTGGTTGTACACCTCGAGTCCCGCGAGCGGTCCGCTCGCCTCCTCGGCCCACGCCATCGGGACGAGGATCGCTTCCGCTCCCTCGTGGGAGTAGTACGACCCCATTTCGGGGAACTGGAGGTCGTAGCAGACCTCGATCCCGAGCCGGTGGCCCTGGAACTCGACGAGCAGCGGACGGTCGCCCGGGCGGAAGATCCGCTTCTCCTTGTTCCAGAGATGGATCTTCCGGTAGATCTGGGTCCCGTCCGGGCCCACGACGTAGGCGCTGTTGAAGAGCTGGCCGTCCGCTTCCTCGGCGAACCCCCCGACGATGAGCCGCCCGTGGCGCCGTGCGACCTCCTCGAGCGGCGCGAGCGCGGCGGGGACGTCCGTGTACCCGCGGATCTCCTCGGGACCGTCGTAGCAGTACCCGCACGAGGAGAGCTCGGGGAACAGGACGACATCGGCCTCGCTCGTCGCCGCCCACTTTCGGATCCGCTTCCAGTTCTCGTCCCGGCCCGGAAACTCGGGCGTGAACTGCACGATGGACAGCCGCATCGTTCGGCCCAAGGCGCCGCGGCCTACAAAGCCTTGGAGGATGGGGGCGGGCCCATCGGACCTTGGGAGGCGCCGCGAAGACGTATCTACCGCCGACGGTCCTCGTGGCTCCATGTCCCCGCCTCGACCCACCGGCCCGGCCGTCTCCGCGCCCGACCTTACCGGACCGACGTCGATCCTCAACTGGCCGGTCGCCGGTCCGGGGAAGGGCCGGAAGGCGCGGGCGCGCCCGTACTCGCACGTCCGCCTCGAGATCGACCTCGAGCCCGACGCGGCCCCCCCGTCGACCAGCCCGATCGTCCGCAAGCTCGAAGCCCTCGTGCGCGAGCGCGAGGTCGTCGAATCCGCGGACCTCCTCGGGCTCGCCGGGCGGCTCCTCCACGCCCTCTCGGCTTCGGGGTTCACACGGGTCGTGGCCTGGTCGGTCGAGCCGGACGTTGCGCTTCCGTCGCCCGCGACCGTTCGCGACCGGCCGAGAGAGCCGGTCGGCCACCTTCTGGACGCCCTCCGGCAGTCGAAGGGACCCGCGCTCGCGACCGCCCGTTCGTTCTCGGTGACCCTCACCGAGTCCGGCCCGAATCGCGTCGAGGCCGTGCTCCGCCGGGTCCACCGGGAGCGACGGCACTCCCTCACGCTCGACCTTCGCGGCACGATCCCCGACGCGGTGCTGAAGGATATCGTCGCGGCCGTCCGGGAGCGCCTCCCCGTCCGGCGCTCGGCGGTGACGGCGTACGCCCGGCATTGACGGCCCCCGGCCGTACCGAAGGGTTATGACCGCCCCGTTTCTTCCAACCTGAGCGAGCGCCCCCCGGCGCCGCGGGCGTTCCCGCGGGGTCGAGCCGCCCGCCGAGGTCCGCGCGAATGCTCCTCCTCTACGTCCCGGCCCTTCTCGTCGCCTTTGTCATCACGCTCCTCGAGATGACCGAAGTGGTCGCGCTCGTCTTCGCGCTCAGCGCCGACCAGCGAACGATCGCCCACGGCGCTCTCGGGGCGATCGGGGGGACGACGACGGTCGCCCTCGTGGCGCTCGGGTTCGGCGCCCTGTTCCTTGCCTTCCCCCGGGACGACCTACTCTGGGCGTCGGCGGTTGTGCTCGCCGGATTCGGGGTCTTCCTGTTCCGGAGCACGCTGCGGACGTACCGGCGAGAGAGGGCCGCCGCGGCGGGAACGCCCCCTCCCCCGCACCGGCCGGTCGTCCAGTTCGCGGGCGGCTTCTCGGTGGGGGCGATCGAAGCGACCGAGGCGGTGGTCGTCCTCCTCGCTCTCGCCGCCGCGGGCTACGCCGCGAGCGCCATCGTGGGAGCGGTCGTCGCGGGCGTCGTCCTCGTGGTCGCGACCGCCCTCGTGCACGAGCGGATCCGGCGCATCAAGGTCCCCTGGCTCAAGCTCGGTGCGACCTCGCTGCTGTTCGCCTTCTCGGTCTTCTGGTTCGGCGAGGCGACGAACTACCCCTGGCCCGGGAGCGACCTCATCCTGATCGCCCTCTTCTTCGCCGGCGTCGTGATCGTCCGCGGCGCGGTCGAGGTCGGACTGCGGCGAACTCGGTCGCTCGGGACGGCGCGATGAGCCGGCCGGTGCCCTCCGGAGCGACGTTCGCACGTCGCGTCCCCTAGGGCGCGACGCGCATCGACGGCGGTTCGCGCTGCGGCGCCTCGGGCGGGGGGAGTTCGCTCCGGACGACGAGGCATCGGTCGCGACAATGAGGACAGGTCCCCCGAGCCCGGGCGGGGACTTGCTCCGCGAGCCGGCGGCACTCGTCGGCGAACTCGTGTCCGCACATCGGACAAGGATGCGACGGCCGCATCGGACCTCCCAAGGGGAGGGGAGGACGGGAAGTCCTCGAACCGGCCCGGCCCCGCGGAGCTTCCCCCTAGGGTGTCTTCCACGGGCAGATCGGCGTCCGGTTTCCGGGTGTTCCCGTCCTCTCCGGGTCGAGCAAAGCGCCCCCACTACATACTCCGCCCGTCAGGTCGGTTTCACCCGGCGGGTGGACGGGCCAGGCGAGGGGGGGCGCGACGCGACCCAGGGTGTCGGTGTGCCCCGAAGGTCGAGGAAGGACCATGACCCCCTCGTCGGGCGAGGCGATGAGCATCGCCGCCCCCCGACGGTGCATCCAGCCGACCCAAGCGAAGGTCACCGCGTCGAGCTCATCGTGGGTGAGGGCCCGCTTGGCGAGATCGCCCCCCAGGCCAAGGGAAACGAGGCGTCGCTGGAGGGCAGCTACGCCCGCCTGCTTTCGAGGGATCCCGAGCAGGTCCTGCGAGCCGCCACGAGGGGGCCCCAGAGCCCGTGAGGGAGATGAAAAGGAAAGAAGGGGTTGGTCGCGGATGCTCAGGTCCGGCCTAGGCCGGCAGGACCTTGCGCCCGTAGTTCCAGTTGGTCAGGTCCGCCGTGGCGACGTACCAGGCCACGAGGCCGGTGAAGATGATCTCCCCGCCGACCGCCCAGTTCGCCGACCCGTCCGGCGCGAACGTCGACTGCCCGGCCGCCAAGCTGTAGAACTTGACGACGAGCAAGAGGAACGCGAGGAACAGGAACAGGAACACCATGAAGATGCCCCACCCATGCTTCGGCGAATTGATCAAGAACGTAAAGGTGAACATCATCCAAACGAACGCGAACCCGGCCACTCCATACAGGACCGGAGATCCCGCGCCCGCCTGCCCGACGTACGTCGTCAGCATGAGCGTGAACGCCCACCAGAACGCCCCGTAGCCCATGAACGCCGAACCGGCGAACATGTTCCCCTTCCTCAGCGCGATCAACCCGGCGATCAGCTGGGCGGTCCCGCCGAAGGCGAGGGCCATCCCATAGACCACCCAGTTGCCCGAGAACCCCGCACCATACGGTGTCGGCAGGTTGCTGAGCCCGGCGATCATCGTCGTGGTCCCGAATCCCATCAGGCCCACGACGGCGGGGCTCGCCCACCATTCGGGTTTCTCCTCCACTCGGGGGGGACCTTCCTCCATTCCACGCGCGGTTTCCATTGTCGGACCAGACGCTGGCATGCTATCGTCGCGCACGTCCTCCTAGTAGATAATCCCTGTTTTCGACGGTGTAATTTTGTTACGGGCCGCCCGCGGCAACCTCCCGCTGGCGGGCGCGTCGTCGGCCGTTCCTACCGGCCGCTCAACTTAAGGCGCCCCGCGCCCCGTACGCCGCACCGATGGAAGACCGCGCCGAGCTCGACCGGATCGTCTTCAACCAGACCCGGGTCACCCTCACCCGAGACCTTTCCGTGATGAACGGGAACCTGGTCGCGGGCTCCCAGGGGCTCGTGGTCGGCAAGCTCGCGAACTACACCCTAAAGGTCGCCTTTCCGCGGGTGACCGTCGGGGTGAGCTGGCGCGACTGCGAGATCGTGCCCGGAAAGACCGGGATGCCTACCGAAGCCGAGCAGCCCAAGCTGATCCCCAACCCCCGCCACATGGGCCAGGAATAGCGGTCCCGGCTACCGCCCCGCTTCGAGAGGCAGGAGCTCCCGCACGAGCGTCCCGACCTCCTCGAGGCGCCGGGCGATATGCTCGCTCGGCGGATGGGCCCAACCCTCGGGCAGGAACAGCCGGCGGTACCGCTCCCCGTACTCCTGGAGCCCCGTGAAGAGGATCCCCGCCCGATAGCCGGCGCGTCGGGCCCCCTCGATGTCCGACCAGCCGTCCCCGACGTGGACGGCTTCCTCGGGCGATGCGCCGAGGCCCGTGAGCGCGGTGCGGAAGATCTCGGGCGCCGGCTTCGCCCAGGGAAGCTCGTCGCTGAAGACGTACGCCTCGACGTACGGGTCGAAGCCCATCGCGGTGAGACTGGGGCGCAGGAACGCCCCAGGCTCTCCGACGGTGTTCGAGATCACCGCGACCCCGTAACCGTCCTCGCGCAGGGACCTCAAGAGCTCGAGC
>JAJZGO010000090.1 GCA_021798415.1 Thermoplasmata archaeon
TTGGACCCAACGCCTGTCAAATACCGGAATCGAGTTCCGACGCCCACGGTGGCGGCGATACTGGGCCCCCTGTTGAACCCGCATACCGCGCCCATCGTGATCGGCGTGATTCTGCTTCTCGTTGGGTTCGTTTCGCTGGCACTTGCCAACGTTCCATCTGCGCTGGTAGCGTTCGGTTTCGCTATGCTCATCTTCACCGCCGCAGAAGTTCAGATTTGGAAGCTCACTGTTCCGGCGGGGGTCATCCTGGTCGTGGCGGGAATCCTCTGGGGAACGATCAGGGCGTTTGTTCCCTGAGTCCCCGGTCACCGCGACTACCGAAAAGAAGAGCGCGTACGTCGCGACACCCGTGAGTAATACTGTGACCAATGAGGGCGGTCTCGCCGTCGTCAGAACCAGCACTATCACGAGGTCGATGACTGCGGCGATTCCGACGATAAGCGTCGGGGTGCGGCGATACGGGGCCGTCCATCCGGCTACCGGGTCCATGCACGACCTCCGACCGATCCCTGTGGTGGGGTTCCATCCACGAGACGCCGCTCACGCGCTTCATCCTCAGACGAGAGAAGGTCGAGATTCGGGCCGCCCGCTAGTTGTCGTATTCCTCTTCCATCCTCTTCACCAAGTCTCGTTCCTCGTCTGTCATGAACGCTGGATTCCTTCGGCTTGGAGGGATTCCACGAAGGGCGAACTCCTCGGCGATAACCTGCGCCCATGCGGGAGAGTTCTTCTGCTTCTTTGACCAGCCCGTAATGGCGGCTCCTCCTAACTCTAGAACAAGTGGGGGAATCAAGAGAACCGCGAGAGTCGCTGTGTTGAGACCGACATCTATTGGACCGGAGCAGTAGCCGGTGCAAGTGAACGTGAAGAGCCCTTGTCCGTTGGCGGTGAACCAAAGGACGGCTAAGACTGAAAAGATGAAAAGGGCCCCGAGCAGGTTCATCCCCCTGCCGTATAGGTCGGCAGCCCGCACCTTCTGAACCGTCGGCAAGTCGAGAAGCACCGCTCCCGAATCGGATCGGATTGGGAACCTCCGACGGACGATTATTGGAATCTTCTTCTTCTCCGACTTTTCGTCCCTGTACTTTACAAAACGAAGCTTGGGAGGATAGACTATCGGCGTCACGAACCCCAGA
The DNA here is from genome assembly GCA_021798415.1 of Thermoplasmata archaeon. Taxonomy (GTDB): domain Archaea; phylum Thermoplasmatota; class Thermoplasmata; order Lutacidiplasmatales; family UBA184; genus Lutacidiplasma. The sequence continues at coordinate 1,137 of JAJZGO010000090.1, forward strand.
ATTGTTACGACCGCGACTATTAGCTCGAGCCAGTCGTTTAGCGACATCTCGAACTCCGTTGGGCTCGCTCATCTCTTGAACCTCCGTGAGACGCCGAGCTGCCCGATTTCGACCGCTCTAAGATAGGCCCGAACCGCCCAACGCAGTATTCCACGCTCACATCGGCCCACATACTCGCCCTCGCGCTTGAACGAATCGGCCCCACCACCTGAATGCTTGGCCAATCTCCGGCCCTGCCACCACGCCCGGAGGGAACTCCGGAAGGGGGCCATTCACGGCCCCCACCGACCGGCCCCAAGTCGGGACCGGCCGATTTGAAGCGCCCCCCATTCGGGGCGCCCCACCGGACGAATTGAAGCAGAACCCCAATCCGTTCCCCGAATCCGGCCGTCGCGAGGACACGTTCGCCGAGACTCGCCGACAAGGGTTTACCCCGGGGCCTCCATCCGCCGGCGAGGCCCCGGGAGGAGGCCAGGGGGAGGAACGTGGTCGGTTCGGGCACGGGCGGCCCACGGACGCTGCCGCGCGAGGAGTTCCCGGCCTTCTTCGAGGCGCTGCGGGCCGAGGGGTACGCGATCGTCGGCCCGACCGTGCGCGACGGCGCGATCGTCTACGACCGCCTCGAGGGGGTCGACGACCTCCCGATCGGATGGACGGACCGGCAGGAGGCGGGCCGTTACCGGCTCGAGCGTCGCAGCGACCGCGCGCTCTTCGGCTACTCGGTGGGCCCGTTCACGTGGAAGAAGTTCCTCTTCCCGCCGCGCGAGCGCCTCTTCACGATCACCCGCGACGGCCCGTCGTTCTCGGTCGCTCCCGAGGCGACGGACCCGACGCGCCTCGCGCTCCTCGGAATGCGCGCCTGCGAGCTCGCCGGACTCGAGGTGACCGACCGGGTCTTCCAGGGAGGAGCGGTCGCCGACCCCGGGTACTCGGCGCGCCGCTCGCGGATCCTCCGGGTCGCGGTGCAGTGCGGGCAGGCCGGAGGGACGTGCTTCTGCGTCTCGATGGGGACCGGCCCGGGAGTGCGCGACGGCGCGGACCTCGTCCTCACCGAGATCCTCGAGCCCGGACCCCACCGCTTCCTCTTCGAGGCCCGTACCCGAGCCGGTGCGGGCGTGCTCGCGCGCCTGAACGCCCCGGCCGCGGCGGTCGCGGACGAGCGGACGGCGGGCGAGATCGTCGCGCGCACGGCGAGCTCGATGGGCCGCTCGCTCGATACGGCGGGGGTCCGCGACCTCTTGCGGGAGACCCTCCAGCACCCGCGCTGGGACGATGTCGCCCGCCGGTGCCTCTCGTGCACGAACTGCACGATGGTCTGCCCGACCTGCTTCTGCTCGACCCAGGAGGAAGTGCCCGACCTTACCGGTGCGACGGTCGAGCGCTGGCGCCGCTGGGACTCGTGCTTCAACCTCGCGTTCACCGAGCTCCACGGCACGGCGGTGCGCAAGAGCGGGCTCTCCCGCTACCGCCAGTGGCTCACGCACAAGCTCGGCACCTGGCACGACCAGTTCGGCACGTCCGGCTGCATCGGGTGCGGCCGATGCATCACCTGGTGCCCCGTCGGCATCGACCTCACCGCGGAGATCGCCGCGCTGCGCGTCGCGCCGGCCTCCACCTCGAAGGAGGCGCCCCGATGAGCGCAGCGCCGCCGCCGGACCTCGTCGGCGAGATCGCGAACCACCCGCTCTTCGCCGGGCTCGACCCGAAGCTCGTCCGCTCCGCCGCGTCGACCGCGCAGGAGCGGGAGTTCGCCGCCGGCGACCTGCTCGCTCGGGAAGGGACGACGGCCGACACCCTCCTCCTCATTCTCCGCGGCAAGGTCGCGCTCGAGGTCGGTGCGGCCGACCGGCCGACGCTGACCGTCCAGACGGTCGGACCCGGGGAGGTCGTCGGGTGGTCGTGGTTCGTCCCGCCGTTCCGCTGGCGGTTCGACGCGCGCGCGGTCAAGCCGACGCGCGCGATCGTGCTGAACGGCCCCGCGCTCCGCGAGACCCTCTCGCGACACCCCGCGTGGGGCTTCGCGTTCCTCGTCCGGTTCCTCCCCCTGATCGCCGAGCGGCTCGAGAACACGCGCATCCAGCTCCTGGACATCCATGCTCGCTGACCCGAGCCCGCCGGCCGCCGCCATAGACCCGGAGCCGCCGCCCCTCGCCCCGATCCCGTACGTCGTGCGCAGCGTCACGACCGAGACCCCGGACACGGTCACGCTCACCATCCGGCCGAGCGCGACGCGGCGGATCGCGACCCCGCGACCGGGCCAGTTCAACATGCTCTACGCCTTCGGCGTCGGCGAGTCGGCGATATCGGTGAGCCGGGCGACCCCCGAGGGCGAGCTCGTCCACACCGTACGGCGGGTCGGCAAGGTCACGAACGCCCTCGCGGCGCTGACGCCGGGCGACACGGTCGGAGTGCGAGGGCCGTACGGACGGGGCTGGCCGATCGCGGAGGCCCGCGGGGGCGACGTCGTGGTCATCGCGGGGGGCCTCGGGCTTCCGCCGCTGCGCCCCGCGGTCTACGCGATCCTCTCCCAGCGCGAGTCGTTCGGGCGCGTCGAGGTCATCTACGGGGCCCGCTCCCCGAAGGACCTCGTCTACTACGACGAGATACAGACCTGGCGGCGGCGGACCGACGTGCGGTTCCAGACGACGGTCGACGCCGCGGGCCGGGACTGGTACGGCGACGTCGGGGTCGTCACGACCCGACTGCCCGACGCCCGGTTCGACCCGCCGAAGACGACCGCCTTCGTCTGCGGGCCCGAGATCATGATGACGCTCTCGGCGAAGGCGCTCGCGGACCGAGGGGTCCCGCGCGACCGGATCTGGGTCTCCATGGAGCGGAACATGAAGTGCGCGATCGGCCTGTGCGGGCACTGCCAGTTCGGCCCGTCGTTCGTCTGCCGGGACGGCCCGGTGCTCCGCTTCTCCGCCCTCGAGCCGTTCCTCGCGGTCAAGGAGGTCTAGCCCGATGCCACCGGTCCGTCGCCCCCGCCTGGCGGTCTGGAAGTTCGCGTCGTGCGACGGCTGCCAGCTCTCCGTCCTCGACCTCGAAGACGAGCTCCTCGCCCTCGCCGACCGGATCGAGATCGCGAACTTCCGCGAGGCGTCGAGCGCGGTCGTCGACGGGCCGTACGACCTTTCGCTGGTCGAGGGGTCGGTCACGACGGCCGAGGACGCGAAGAGGATCCGTGAGGTCCGGGCCCAGTCCCGCGTGCTCGTCACGATCGGGGCGTGCGCGACGTCCGGAGGGATCCAGGCGCTGCGCAACTTCGCCGACGTGGAGGAGTACCGACGGGCGGTGTACGCCCGGCCCGAGTACATCGAGACGCTCGCGACCTCGTCCGGGATCGCCGAGCACGTGCCGGTCGACCTCGAGCTGAGGGGGTGCCCGATCTCGAAGGCGCAGCTCCTCGAGACCGTCTCGGCGTTCCTCGGCCAGCGGGCACCCAACCTCCCGAACGAGAGCGTCTGCATCGAGTGCAAGCGACGGGGGAACGTCTGCGTGGTCGTGGCGCACGGGACTCCCTGCCTCGGCCCCGTAACGCAGGCCGGCTGCGGCGCGATCTGCCCCGCCTTCCACCGGGGCTGCTACGGCTGTTTCGGACCTCAGGGGAGCCCCAACATCCCCTCGTTCCTCGCGCACGCCCGCGACCTCGGCTTGAGCGCGCCCGAGATCCAGCGGGTCTTCCGGACGTTCAACGCGAACGCGCCCGCCTTCCGCGCCGCGTCCGAGAGCGCGGCGGCCGAGCCCGAGGCGAGGTAGATGGCGGAGCGGACGATCCGCGTCGACTACCTCGCCCGGGTCGAGGGAGAAGGCGCTCTCAAGGTCCGGATCGAGAACGATCGGGTCGAGGACGTCGAGCTCAGGATCTTCGAGCCTCCGCGATTCTTCGAGGCGTTCCTGCGCGGTCGGTCGTACCTCGAGGCGCCGGACATCACCGCACGGATCTGCGGGATCTGCCCGGTCGCCTACCAGATGAGCAGCGCGCACGCGATGGAGCGGGCGCTCGGCATGACGGTCGGTGGCTCCCTGCGCGAGCTGCGTCGCCTCCTCTACTGCGGCGAGTGGATCGAGAGCCACGCGCTCCACATCTACCTCCTCCACGCCCCCGACTTCCTCGGCTACCCGGACGCGATCCGCCTCGCGAAGGACCACCCGGAGGCCGTCGCGCGCGGCCTCGCGCTCAAGAAGGCCGGCAACGCCCTGATGCAGGTCCTCGGTGGCCGGGAGATCCACCCGATCAACCCGCGGGTCGGCGGGTTCTACCGAGTCCCGACGCGCGGCGAGCTCGAGGCGCTCCGCCCGATCCTCTCGAACGCGCTCGACCTCGCCGAGGAGACGGTCCGGTTCGTCGCCGCCCTCGACTTCCCCGACATCGAGGAGGAGTACGAGTTCGTCGCTCTCCAGCACCCGCGCGAGTACCCGATGAACGAGGGGTCGGTCGCCTCGAGCCGGGGCCTCCACCTCCCGGTGACCGAGTTCGAGGACGTCTTCGAGGAGGTCCAGGTGCCGCACTCGAACGCCCTCCAGTCGATACGGCGCGGCGCCGGCTCCTACCTGGTCGGACCCCTCGCCCGCTACGCGCTCAACCACGACCGGCTCTCGCCGCGCGCCCTCTCGGCCGCGCACGGCGCGGGGCTGCCGCCGGTCGTTCGGAACCCCTACCGCAGCATCGTCGTGCGAGCGGTCGAGGTCGTCTACGCGGTCGAGGAGGCGCTAAGGATCCTCGACGCCTACACGCCCCCGCCGGCGCCGTTCGTCGAGCCGCCCGCGTCGTTCCACGCGACCGAAGGCGCCGCGATCACGGAGGCCCCCCGCGGAATGCTCTACCACCGCTACCGGTTGAATGCGGACGGACTGATCGACGAGGCGAAGATCGTCGCGCCGACCTCCCAGAACCAGAAGAGGATCGAGGACGACCTCCGCCACCTGGTCGAGCGGTCGCTCGACCTCGACGAGGCTACGCTCACCGACGCGTGCGAGCGCGCGATCCGCAACCACGACCCGTGCATCTCGTGCGCCACGCACTTCCTCTCTCTCGACCTCGAGCGTCGCTAGGTCTCCGTGACGCTCCCTCCGGCCGATCCTCGCGCCACCCCCGCCGCCCGAACGCCGCTCGTGATCGGGCTCGGCAACGCCGACCGGGGGGACGATGCGGCCGGGCTCGAGGTCGTGCGTGCGCTCGAGGGCCGGACG
>JAJZGO010000091.1 GCA_021798415.1 Thermoplasmata archaeon
CGTTTCGGCGAGACCTACGTCAACCGTGTCGGCCCCGAGAGCCCCCAGGGGTACCACGCCGGCTTCCGCCAGAGCGGCCTCGGCGGGGAGGGGACCGTCTGGGGCGTGCGCGACTACCTGCAGTTGAAGACGGTCTACGTCGACTGGAAGGATCCGCACGCGGCGGACTACTTCCTTCCGTACCCGGACTAGTCCATCCTGACGTGATGGATTGGGGGTCGAGCCCGGCCAGGTGGAACCCGAGGGAACAGAACGCCGCTGCGGCGAAGCAGTCTTCTGCCGGGCCGGTCCGGCACCCGCTGAAGGTGGCGCCCCGCTCGCACCTCCGACGCGTGGAGTGGTAGGACCAGAACCCCACTCGTCCGAGCGGCCGAGCCAGTCGAGCCGACAGATATGGGTCGGCCCTCCTTCCTCGCCCGCTCGGTGGCTGTCGAGGTCGGAGTAGCGGCGAGGCCGCCCCGGGCGGGGCCGATCGACCAGACGGTGTTTCGGGTCGTCTGCGAATCGTCGGCGCCCGAGCCGGACGGTGTTCTCGGCGAGATGCGAGTGACGGGCGATGGCGGCGTTCGACCATCTCCGAGCGGCCAGGAGGACGATCTGCGCTCGTTGAGCTTCGCGCAGGGGGGCGGTTCGGCACCGCACCCTGCGGGCCGAGAGGCCTCGTTCGGGGGGGCTCAGGCAAACCGGCACCTTGCGGAGCGGCCCCGGGAACGAAGGTGGCATCCCCTACCGGGAGTCACCCCCGGATAAGTCGGAAGGGTTCCACTCGCAGCGGCCGTAGTGAACCCCTTAAGAATCAACCGTAGGGTGGACTATCGTTTTTAAATAGCGGTGGACGAGCCTTCTTAAGCCGCTACACGTTACCCCAAATGAACCCCGATGACCTGGGCGAGCTGCGTGCGCGCGATCTCGACTGGTCTCGTCGTCCTCCTAATTTGCTCGGTCTGGCCGATGGCGAGCGGCCTCGCGAGTCCGGCCAGCCCGAATCGCGGTGGTGCTGCTCCGCTCTTAAGCGGGGGCTCGGTCGTTGACACGCTCGTCTTGTTCAACAATACCGTGGTCTCTGGCAACTTTCTGCCCAGCAACGTCGTCGGCTTAGCCGGAATCACGCTCGATACCACCAACGGGCTCCTCTTCGTCACCGCGCTAGACGAGAATGAGAATATCTCGGTCGTGAATCCCGTATTGGGCAAGGTCGTCGCGACCGTAGCGTCGGGCGGCCAGGCACTCAGCGGGGCCTACGACGTCACGAGCGGGTCGCTCTACCTGCCCGATCCTGGGGCCAACGACGTAATTGTGATCGCGGGGGCTACTAACACGGTTCTGACTTCCGTGCCGGTCGGGTCGTCCCCGGACGCGGTCGCGTTCGATAGCTCGAACGGAATGGTCTACGTCGCGGACGCCGGCTCCAACAACGTGACGGTAATCAACGGAGCAACCGAGAAAGTACTGACGTCGATCCCGGTGGGAACGGGCCCGAGCGCGATCGCGTTCGACCCCTCGAACGGATTTCTCTACGTGACCAACGGTGGTTCCAACAACGTGACCGTCGTAAACGGGGGGACCAACAAGGCCGTGGCCACCGTCCCCGTCGGAGGGGATCCGCTTGGGATCGCGTTCGATAACAGGAATGGGTTTCTCTACGTAGCGAACGGCGGCACCGGAAACGTTTCGGTGATCAACGGGGCCACGGACATGGTCGTAACCTCGATTTCTGTCGGCGGAGCTCCGAATGCTATCGCCTTCGACAACAAGAACGGCTTCGTCTACGCGACGGCCAGCATCGCGGTCGTCATCAACGGAGCGACCGAGAAGGTCGTGGCGAGGCAACCGGCCGGCGATGGACCCGATGCCGTGGTCTGTGATGGTGCGAACGGCGACGTCTACGTTGCTGCCGATGAGTCCCTGGGGCTGTCCGTCCTCAGCGGCGCGACGGACAAGGTCATCGCACCGATCCTCACCGGAGCCACGCCCGGGCCCGCCGTCTTCGACTCTAGAAATGGCTACATGTACGTCACGAACTACGAGGCCGACGATGTCCTCGTCGTCAACGTGGTGAAGAACCAGGTTGTGGCAACCATCCAAGTGGGAAGGGGCCCCGGCGACCTTGCCTACGATTCCAAAAACGGGAACATCTACGTTGTGGATGGTGCTTCGAGCGAGGTATCGGTAATCCAAGGAGCCACGAACAAAGTTGTGTCCACAATCGTCTTGGTGCCCGGAACTTCCCCGAGTGGAATCGCGTTCGACAGCAAGAACGGATGTCTCTACGTCGGCGAGTTCCTCTACCAGGGAAACGTGAAAGTCATCGATGGGTCCACAAACCAAGTGGTGAAGGAGATTCCGATCGGTGGGGCAACCTGGGACATGGTGTATGACAGCAGTAACGGCTTGATTTACGCGAGCAATACCTTTGAGCACAAGCTGACGGCGATCGACGGGGCGACGAACAAGGTCGTGGCGACGGTTCACTTCGCGGGCGACCCCGGTCCGCTGGCGTTCGATAGCAAGAATGGGTTCCTCTACGTCGCGGACGAGTACGACAGCAACGTGACGGTCGTCAGCGGGGCGACCGAGAAGGTCGTCGCGACGATTCGACTCCCCGTCGAGTACGGCCCTGGGATCGGAGTCGATAGTCAGGCCGGATTGGTGTATGTCACGGAGGTCTTATCGAACAACGTGACCGTCCTCTCGGTGGCTACGAACTCGGTGGTGGGAACGATCGCGGTCGGCCAAGGTCCCGCGTATGCTGCGTTCGACAGCGCGACGGGATTTTTCTACGTGTCCAACTCCGGCTCGGGGTCCGAGTCGATCATCAACCCCACCTAGTCGTCCATCCTCGCGCGGACGCTAGCGACGCCCCCCCAGATAGCGGATTCGTCCACCCGACCCCTTCTCCAACGGCTGGCTCCGTGTCCCACGGCGTGGTCAGATCGCCGTGCGCAAGTCAACGAACTCGTACGACTTTTTCCCTCCGCGGGCGGTGCTGGCTGGGGCGAGACTCCCTCACGGTCACCGAGCGGTGGCGGCAAGTCGACTGCGCCCAGCTGGTCAACGAGAGAGAGGGCCCGACCTTCACGGGGAACGAAGGGCGGAGCGAGCGAGCGGCGGACGTCTGCGCCCTGGGGCTCGCACCGGGTGCCTGGTCTGTCCGCCGTCGACCCGGTGTCCCGGGGTTCGCCCCCGAAGAGGAGTTTGCGGGGTTCTGCCCGCACGCTCCGCCCTGACCGCCACCACCGAGGAGGTGATCGGATGGACGTCGGCATCGATGCCCATAGACGCGACGGTCACTCTACCGTGCCGAACGACGCCGAAGAGACCGTTTCGACGGCCCGCTTCCCGGCGCACCCGAAGGCGCTCACCCAGTGGGCCGAGCGACGTCCGAAGGGCCCGGTGCTCGCCCTCGAGGCGAGCACCGTGGCCAAGCGGATCCACTGGCACCTCTAGGAGATGGGCCCGGAGGTCCGCATGGCCCATCCCCTCGAGGTCCGCCGTCGGGTCGGGTCCACGCGACGGAAGTTGTCGCGGATCAGGGGAGTGGCCCGCCCTCTTCCGCTACCCGACCTGACGAGAGGGTCGATAACCTCCCGAACGTGGCCACAGCGATTCCGAGAGGGGTGAGAGGATGACCTCTCGTCAGCCAGCGGGCCCCCTTTCAGAGGAGCGCCGCTTCTTGTCCGGACGCGGCCTCCGCCGCCGGTCCTCCTCCTCGAACGGCACGAGGGCGTCCCAATACGGCCGGCCGCGCTTGGGAGCCGGACCGAAGGCCCGGAGCCCGACCCCGCTCTTCTCGAACCAGGCGAGCTCGGACGCCGAGAACGGGCCGCCGCGGGTCGGGAACTCCCAGTGCTCGGGGCCTCTCACGACCTCCTCGTGGCCGACCCTCTCGTAGCGCGGGCGGTCGGTGCCGGCCGGACGAGCCCGACGTGAAGGTCCATCACGTTCGTGCCGGTCGCCCCGGTCTTGAGGAGGGTGCCGAGCCGGTCGAGTGCCGCGTAGGCGGAGTGGGTCGAGCGAGCCGTCTCGAGGTCGAGACCGCGGGCGGCCGCCTCGGCCCAAGACCGACCGTCGACCCAACCGCCGGCCGCATCGGTCGGTCCGTCGATCCCGTCGCTGCCGGCGGAGAGGACGAGAGCGTCCCGGCCCGCGATCGACCGGGCGGCGGAGACCGCGAACTCCTGGTTGCGTCCCCCCCGGCCCGGATGCGGGCCGAGCGTCACCGTCGTCTCTCCGCCGGCGAGGAGCGCGAAGGAGCCGGCCCGGCGCGCGGCCCGTGGAGCGACGAGCGTCCTCGCGAAGCGCACCGCCGCCCGAGCCGTCTCTCCCGTCACCGGTCGCGGCACGATCGACGTCGAGTATCCTCGGCGGCGGGCCTCGGCCGCCGCGGCGACGAGCGCGATGCGGTTCGTCGCGCCGAGCACGAACGGCGCTCCCGCGAGGCGGCGGTCGCCGGGCTTCGGCGTCTCGGGATGCTGCCCCGCGGCCCCCTCCCGCAAGCGGTCGAGGGCCCTCCGGGGCAATCGGTCCGCGAGACCGTATCGACGGACGACGGCGAGCGCGTCGGCGAAGGTCGACGGGTCCGGCACGGTCGGGCCGGACGCGATGTCCTCGGCGGCGTCCCCGACCACGTCGCTGATCGCGAGCGTTCCGTAGGCACGGCAGCCCCGCGCCGCAGCGAGCTGTCCGCCCTTGAGCCGGGAGAGGTGACGGCGGATCGTGTTCATCTCCCCGATCGGGGCCCCCGAACCGAGGAGGACCTCCGTCGTACGCCGCACGTCGGCCGGCGTGAGCCCTTCCGCCGGCACCTCCGCGGTCGCGGACCCTCCTCCCGAGAGGAGGACGACGAGGAGGTCGGACGGTTCGAGCCGCCCGACGACGTCGAGAAGCTTCGCGCCCGCCGCGAAGCTCCCTTCGCCCGGCACCGGGTGGTCCCCGAACGCCACCCGTCCCCCGTTCCGGGGCGCCGGGTACCCCCGGGGGGCGACCGCGAACCCCTCCGCCGCTCCTCGGGCGACCGAGAGGGCCGCATCGAGCATCGGACCGGCCGCCTTACCGAGCGCCACGAACCGAAGGCGCCCGCCGTCCTCGAGCCGAAGCGAACGATGGCCGAGGCGGACCCGGGTTCCCCGGACGAGGAGTTCCCGGCGCACCGCCCGGCCGGGGTCGACCGCGCGGACCCCGGCTCGGACGATCGCGCGCGCGTCAGAATCGAGGGTCATCGCCGGCCTCGAGCGTGAACCCGGGCCGGGGACGGAACTCCGGGTAGGGGATCGGGAACCGGCCGGGGTCCACGAACTCGAGCGCCTCCCGCTCCGAGGACGGACCGTCTCCGACCGACAAGAGGGCCGCGAGCCGTCGGGCGACGCCGCCCGCGCGCATGACCCCGAAACCGTTGAACCCGGTCATCGCGTACAGTCCGGTGGCGCCGGGCACCGCGCCGACCAGCGGGCGACGGTCCGGGGTCGACACGCAGACGCCGGCCCACGCCCGGACGAGCTCGGCGTCGGCCCAGCAGGGAAGGCGCTCCTCGAACGTCGTCGCGAGGTGCTCGACGAACTCGGGGTCTCCGCCGGTGTTGAACCGCTCGGGGTCGACCTCGACGAGCTGCGTGCCATCGCCGGCGAGGATGCGGCCGTTCGACTCCGGTCGAACGTACACGTCCCGGTCGATGTCGTGGACCGAGGGGAACAACGGGGCCGGAACCGAGGGCTTCAGCACGGCCGCCTGGGTCCGGTACGGCACGAGCGGGAGCGGGCGCCCCAGGGCGTGGCTCAGCCGCTTCGACCAGGCCCCGGCGGCGAGGACGCACCGGGGGGCCCGGACCGACCGCCCCGAGACCCGGACGGTCCATGCCTCGCCGTCGCGTGTCGGCGGATCGAACGGCGCGCCCAGCCAGAACTCGACCCCGGAACCCCGGGCGGCCTCGGCGTACATCTCCGCCATCGTGCTCGGCGTGACGACCGCGTCGTCGGGTCCGAGGAGCGCGGCCCGAACGCCGTCGAACCGCCCCCACGGCACGTCCCGCTCGAGCGTGTCGACGTCGATCTCCACGACGCGGACGCCCCACTGCCGAAGGCGCCGGACCGCCTGGTGCACCGGTTCGACCGCGGCCTCCTCCCGGGTCCACCGGGCGAACCCGTTGACCGAGTACGCCGACGGGTCGTGCCGGGCGGCGAGGGACGCGTACTCGGCCTTCGAGTCGCGGGTGACCTCGACATCGAACCGGTTCCACAGCTGTTCCGTGACGATGCCGGCCGCCCGGCCGGTCGCGCCCGCCGCCGTCGTCCGGGGGTCGAC
>JAJZGO010000092.1 GCA_021798415.1 Thermoplasmata archaeon
GCGGCTCTCAAAACCTCACGAGCTCTACGTTCTGCTCTCGCTGTGGGAAGGCCCTGAGCTGACCCCGTCGCACGGACCCTTCGACCGCGGGTCGGAACCGGATCCCCCTCCCGCCCGAAAGGCGGTCCGGGGCTCGTCCCGGAATCGATGGTCGTCGTCGCGAGGTTGACCACGATGGGCGGAAAGTCATCGCCGTAGCACCGCGGCCGGGTTCGAGCCCTTCGAAGCTTCCGGTGGTCCCGCGAGTGAACCCACTCCGAGTTGGACGGCAGGGGCGACGGACGGAACCTCGGAGCCCCCGGACCGCCCTCGGGGGGGTCGAGCCGACCGGCCGACCCCTCCCCAGCCTCGGGATCCCGCCCCGCTGGGCCCCCGTCCGACACCGAGAGATCCGGCTCGTCGGGGGGAAGATTGATAAGACCAGGATGCGCATGAATACGCCAATGAACCGGCCCCGGCGCTGGCGGCGAGGATCGCGTCGGGCGGTCTCCGAGATCATCGGGGCGGTCCTCCTCGTCGGACTCACGCTCACGGCGGGCATCATCCTCTGGTCGTTCCGGATCTACACCCCGCCGGCCCCACCTCAGGTCTCGTTCCACCTGGGAAGCGGCGGAAGCAACCCGGTCTGGGGCGACCCGACCGACTGCCAGCCCCAGGGGAACTGGACGTACCCGCTCGCCGCCAGTCTCGATTCGAGCTGGACCAACCTCTGGTTCCAGCAGTGCGAGTTCACCGTTACGGGAGACTTCTCCCCCATGAACACCTCGCAGATGATCGTGCAGTCGAGCAGCCCCTCGAACATTCCCCTCAACCTGATCAACATCACCTTCGTCTGCAACGGGGCTCTCGCGCCGGCGCCGTACACGGTCAGCGGAACCACGGTGCTCGTCCAGGGGACGCTCGCGTCGATGGTCTGGTTCCCCGGATCGACGAGCTCCCCGGCTCCGAACGCACCGCACCTCGGGGATTGCGGAGGGTTCCATGCGGGCGGCTTCGGAGGCGGTGCGTTCGGCACGTACTACAACCGCCTGGCCCTCTTCGTCCCGATCAGTCAGGGCGTCTCGGTGCTCCAGAGCGGGGACACTTTCCTGCTCTACATCCACAACGGTGGCTGGCCGCTCGACTACGCGTGCGTCACCTCGGGACAGCCGTGGGGATTCGACCCCTCGATCTGCCCGAACGGCGTCATCGGCGGTCCCCTCCTCGACGTCGACGACTACCACGGCGCCCCGCCGTGGTGCTTCACGAACCCCGCCGCATGCACGATCTACGTGACCTACACGGGGACCCCGTCGACGCTCCTCGCGACGATCCCCGTCTACTCGCTCGCCCCGCCGACCGCGTGAGGGGGGGCCGTCGATGACCTCCGCTCCCGGCGGCGCGCCCTCCGCCGCGCGCCCCGCGTCGGGACCGTACGTACCGCGCAAGCTCCCAAGACGCCGGTCGCGGCGCCGCGCGCGATTCCTGTGGACCCTGGTCGCCGTCGTCGCCGGTCTCGTGGTCCTCCTGGGCGCGCTCGTCGGAGTCGGGTACCTGAGACTTCCGTCGGCACCCCCACCCTCGGTCACCGTCTCCCAGGTCGACTGGACGGTCCTCGAGGGGACGACCTCGAAGGGCGTCGGGTGGTTCGGCAGCAGCTCGTTCAACTACTCGCTCGCGGAGGGATTCCCCCTGACCGTGACGGCCGGTAGTTCCTTCTCGGTGGTGTGGACGACGATGAACTGGGACACCGCCCCGCACACCGTCTCCTCCGTTTCCGTCAGCTCGCCGTTCACGCTCGACCGATCGACCCCCGGCGTTCCCATCACCGCGGCCGCGGGCGAAGACGACGTCGGGTTCAGCTTCACGATCGGCGTACCGTCGTCGGCGTCGGGCTCCTACGTGCTCGACGTCACGGTGACCACGTCGTAGGGACCGACGCGCGCCCGCGTTCGGGCGGTCGCCCGACCGGCGCGCTCAACGCTGTCGGTGGTCCCGGCCGACCCACGTTCCGGCGATCACCCAGGGAGGCTCGGGCCCGATCGGGTCGACCATCTCCGACCGGTACTTCTCGACGGCCTTCTCGTCGACCGTGATCCCAAGGCCGGGGCCGTTCGGGATGGCGAAGACGCCCCGCTCGAGCGAGTAGCCGTGGACGAGCGAGCGTTTCCACTCCGGCCAGCTCGCCTCGAAGCTCTCCTGGAGGAAGAAGGTCGGCAGAACGGCATCGATCTGGAGGGTCGCGGCGGTCTGCACCGGTCCGAACGCGTTGTGGTAGGCGATCGGCGCCCCGTGGGCCGCGGCCACCCCCGCGATCTCGCGGCCGTAGGTGAACCCGCCCGAGTTCGTGATGTCGGGCTGGAGGATGTCGACGAGCCCGCGCGCGAGGAAGCTTTCGAAGTCCGCCGCGTTGAGCAAACGCTCCCCGAGCGCGACCGGCGTGCGCACGTGCCGCCGGAACTCGGCGAGCGAGTCCGTGAGCTCCGGGATCACCGGCTCTTCCATGAACCGGGGATGGAATGCGTCGAGCGCGCGCCCCGCCCGCACCGCGGATTCCGGGTAGAACCGTCCGTGGTACTCGATCAGCAGGTCGACGGATTCCCCCACCGCGTCCCGGACCGCCTTCACGCGGCCGACCGCCGCGGCGAGTCCGTCGGTCGAGAGCGTCCGGTACTGGTCGCCGAACGGGTCGAACTTGAGCGCGCCAAAGCCGGCGTCGACCATCGCGCGGGCCTTCCGCGCGAACTCTTCGGGAGCGATCGCGTCCGAGTACCATCCGTTCGAGTAGGCGCGCACGCTCTCGCGGATCGCGCCGCCGAGGAGCGTCGAGATCGGGGCCCCGAGCTCTCGGCCGAGGAGGTCGTGGCAGGCGATGTCGACCGCCGAGAGGGCGCTCGTCGCCTCCATCGACCGGGACCGGTAGAACGAGTACCGCTCGAACTCCCGCAGCGCCTTCGAGTGGTCGGCGAGCTCGCGGCCCTCGTAGAACCGGGCGACCTCGCGCACGCTCTCGCGCACCGGGTGCGTCATCAGGGTGGTCGGCGCCTCGCCCCATCCCACCGCGCCGTTCGCGGTCGTGACCTTCACGAGGATGACGGTCGAGCTCCACGGCGACGAACGCTCGTCCGCGGGCGCGGCGACCTCGATCGGTTCGACGGTTCGGATCTTCATGGTACCCACGCTGGCGCGAAGCGCACCGGCATTTTGAGCGTTCGGGGCACCGCGGACCCCCGCGCCTTCCACCGGTGCCGGCGCTCAGTCCGGCGGCCGGACCCCCGCCCGCTCGGCGGCACGCCGGACGTGAGGGCCCGGGAGCAGTCCTTGGACGACCTCGAGCACCCGACCGTTCGCGTCGAGGAAGAAGGTGATGCGCTTCGCGAGCCCGAACATCCCGAGGACCCCGTACTTTCGGGCGATCGACCCGTCCCGGTCGGCTACGAGAGGGAACGGGATCCCGCACGATTGCCGGAAGTGCTCCTGGGCCTCGACCGGGTCCACGCTGACGCCGACCACCGCGTGGCCTTGCCGGGCAAGGTCGGGGTAGAGGTCGGTGAACCCCCGGGCCTCCCGGCGGCACCCCGCCGTGTCCGCCTTCGGATAGAAGTAGAGGATCACCGGGCGCCCCCGAAGGCTCGACAGGGTGAGCGGCGAGCCGTCGGCGGTCGTCCCGGTGAAGTCGGGCGCTTCCTCTCCGACCGCGAGCATGGCCTCGGAAGGCGCCCCCCTACTTGACGCGTCCCCGGGAACCGGCCGACGGTCCGGGGGGGCCTATTCGGCGAGCCGCGCGAGCTCTTCTTCCGTCAGCGGCGGAGTCCCCTCCGAACCGAGCAGCTCGCCGAGCCGCTCGGGCGGGGGCACCGGCACGAGCACCGAGACGACGCCCGGTGCGTCGAGAAGGAACCGTACGGCGGCCTGGGCCAGCGTTCGACGGCCGCGCAGGGAAAGGAATCCGAGCCGACGGACGGGCTCGAACTCGGCGACGAGCGAGCGCACGCCGACCGGGGGACCCGTCGGGGTCCGGTCGGCGAGGAGCGCGGAGTAGCGCCGTCCGTCGAGCCGCCCGTCGGCGAACGGATCCCGCACGAAGACCCCGACCGGCTGGTGGTTCGCGAGCTCCGCCGCCCAAACGAGGGGCGCTCGATCGAGCAGCGAGGCGGCGACCGAGTAGAGCGCACCCCCAGCTCCGCGGCCGTTCCCCTCGGACGGGAGCGGCCGAGACTCCCCGGCGACCCGAACCGCCCAGGCACCGATGGCCCCGTCGACGATCAGCGCGTCGAGCGCTTCGACGGCGGGGGAGTCTCCTGCCGGCTCTTCCGTCGACCCGGCGATCTCGAGCACCGAGATCGGGTGGGGGGCGAGGCTTCGCCGGGTCTCCTCCACCGCGCGTCGGAGGTCGTCGACCTCCGGCGCCGGGGCCGCAGGACCCGCACGGCGGACCGAGGACCGGAGGTCCGGGGGAGCTCGTGCCGGCGGCGCGATCACCGTGAGCTCGGGGTCGGGCTGCGGGAACGCGGCGGCGATCAGCCGCTCGGCCCTCGGCGGAGAACGGGCTCCGGCCGCGTCGAACGTGGTGACGCCTCGCCGCCGGGCCAGTCGGAGGAGGGAGATCGTCGTCCGGTCCGAGTGCGGCGAGTCGACCGGCTCGGGGTCGACCGCGAAGCCGATCGCGGAGACGGTGAGGGGTCGGCCCGGAAGCGTGCGTCGGGGGACCGGGGGTGCTTCCGTCCGTTCCATTCCTCCGGGACCCCGAGGGGAACGAACGCCCGCAGGCATAGAGAACGGTGTCGCCCTCGGGCGTCGCGACTCCCCCACCGCTTATGGCGCGGCGCCGCGTGCCGGGTCGATGGTCCCTCCGCCGAGCCGTCGGCTTCCGCTCGCCGAACGATACCGTCCCGAGCGACTCGACGATATCGTCGGGAACGCGCGCGCGAGGGCGGAGCTCACGGCCTGGGCGGACCAGTGGACCGGGAGCCAGCCACCGGCGCGACGCGCCGCCGTCCTGGCCGGTCCCGCGGGCGTCGGCAAGACGACCGCGGCGCTCGCCCTCGCGCGCGAACGCGGCTGGACCCTTGTCGAGATGAACGCCTCCGACGCCCGGAACGAGTCGGCGATCGAGCAGGTCGCTGGGCGGGCGTCGATCACGCACACGCTCGGAGGGTCGGAGACCGCACCGGGGCGTCGGCGGGCGCTGATCCTCCTCGACGAGGCCGACTGTCTTACTGGCCGCTTGACCGAGAGCGCCGCGCCCCGACCTGCGCCTCCCTCGCTCTCGTCGTTCCTCCAGGGCCGGTACCGCACGATCGACGCACTGAACACGGCGTACGGTCTTCGACCCTCCGGCAAGCCACCGGCGTTCGCCGACTGGGGCGCCGTGCCCCGCTCCCCCGGGAACGCGGCGTGGGCCCGGTTGTCCGTCGCCCGCGGCGACATCGAGGAGTGGCGGGGCACCCAGAAGTCGAGCGACCTGAGCGACCGGGGGGGCCTCGCGGCGATCTCCCGGCTCGTGCGGTCGACGCGCCAGCCGGTGGTCCTGACGGTGAACGACGAGCGGAGCCTGACCCGGTACTCTCCCGTCTTCCGGACGGGAGTGGCCCGGATACGGTTCTTCCCCGTTCGGGATCCCGAGATTCGGGCTCGGGTGGGCCAGATCGCGCGGGCGGAGAGGATCGAGCTCGTGGGCGGCGCGCTCGACGCGATCGTGACGCGGGCACGGGGGGACCTTCGGGCCGCGCTGAACGACCTGGACGCGATCTCTCCGTTGCCGGCCGGACCGTTCCAGCTGACCGTCCTCGGGGCCCGCGACCTCTCTTCGGACTTCGCCGCACTGACCGAGGAGGTCCTGAGCTCGCCGCGCTTCTACCGGTCGGTCGAGGTCCAGAACCGTCTCGACGCCCCGCCGGACGACCTCCTCCCGTGGATCGAAGAGAACCTGCCGCACTTCGCCGCCGACGCCCGCCACCGTGCGGCGGCGTTCGACGTGCTCGCCGTCGCCGACCGGTTCCTCAACCGGGCCCGTCGCGCCCGGGTCTGGAGCCTCTGGAGCTACTCGACCGAACTGCTCACGGGGGGCGTCGCGCTCGCGCTCAACGACCGCCCCGTTCCGGGCGGGGGCGGCGCCTCGTTCCCCCAGTTCCTCGGGGAGATGGGCCGCTCCCGGGGGTTGAGGGGGTTGCGCGACGGGCTGGTCGGCAAGGTCGGCCGACGCTTCCACCTCTCCCGGGAGAAGACCATCGACACGGTCCTGCCGTTCCTCGAGGCCCTCTTTTCCGCGGGCGG
>JAJZGO010000093.1 GCA_021798415.1 Thermoplasmata archaeon
GTGAAGGACCGCAGCGCTACCGACCGCGTTCGCGACGCGCGAGACGTTCAGCATCTCCATCACCGGCAGGACTCCCGCCTCGGTCGGCCCGAGCGGGTAGGCTTCGGTGCCGTCGAGGGAGACCTCGCCGGTCGGGACCGAGACGGTGCCGAGCTTCTCCTTCAGCCGGCGGACCCGCCAGTTCGGCCGGCCGTCCGACCGTCGGGCCGGCGCGAAGAAGAGGCGGATGCCCCGCGTCCCGTCGGGGGCGCCTTCGGGTCGCGCGGTGAGGAGCGCGAAGGCGGCGCCGACGTTGCTGCAGAAGTACTTCTCGCCCGTGAGCGCCCAGCGTCCACCGGTGCCCTCCCGGGCGACGGTGAGGTTCGCGCCCAGGTCCGACCCTCCCTGTGCCTCGGTCGCCCACGTCGCGCCCTGGGCCCGCCCTCCGCCGTCGAGGAGCGGAGGACCGAACCGTTCGCGGAGGTCTGGGTCGGCGTACTTCGTGAACTCGAAGACCGTCGCGACCGTCACGGTCGCCGAGCAGGCGAGCCCGACGTCCGCGACCTCGTGCAGGAGCGCGAAGCTGAACGCCCAGTCGTGGCGACCCTCGACCGGCCCGGTCGCGACCCCGCTCGCGTACACGCGGTCGAGCACCCGGCGATGTTCGCCGGACAGACGGACCTCGTCGACCTCGTGGCCCTCGATATCGTATCGGAGGAGGTACGGCCGGGACCGTCGGTCGACGTCGAACGCGACCGGCTCGAGCTCCTCCCGGGCGAACCGGGCGAATCCATCGAGCGTCCCGACGAGCGCCGGCTCGAGGTCGGCATCGCGGAAGAGGCGATGCGCGTCCCGGGCGACGTCCGACGAGGTCGGCACGGGTCCGAGAGAGGGGCGCGGGCGGGAAAACCTTCCGCTCAGGGTTCGGGGGCCCGTTCTCGCGACGATCGGCGAACGGCCGCACGAGGGAGGCCCGCGAGCTCCCGGACGACCCGGCTCGCGTCCGCCCATCGGCGGAGGCGAGGCACGGAGGGGTCGACATCGGACGCGAGCGCTCGCAAGTGGCTCGGTTCCCAGCGGTGAAGTCCGGTGAAGAGGATCGGCGCCATCCCCGCACGACGCGCCCCGCGGACGTCGTACGCGAGGTCGCCGACGTGCACCGCCGCGTCCGCCCGCACCCCGAGCTCCCGCAGGGCGGCACGGAACGGCTCGGGCCGCGGTTTCGACCAGGGATGCTCCGACGAGAGGATGATCGTGCGGAAGTAGGGTGCGAGCTCGGCGGCGTCGAGAAGGCGTCGGGCCCCGCGGGCTGTCTCGTGGAGCACGTTCGACACGATGCCGAGCGAGAGGCCTTCGTCCCTCAGCTTCCCGAGCGCGTCGGTCACCCCGTCGGCCACGCGGACGCGCGCCGCGAGAACGAGCGTGTCGAGCTCTTCACCGACCGCGTTCGCATCGACGGGCTCTCCGGCCTGTCGGGCGAGCCAACCCGCCTGGGCCTCGATCGTGGGCGCCCGACCCAACGACTCCGCCCGGGACGCCCACCGCTGCATCCGCGCGACCCAATCGTTCGCGGCCCAGCTCCGCAGCCCCGCCGAAACGAGGGGTCGCGCCCAGACCGCCGCCCGCCCCGCCTCGAGCCCTCGCTGGTCGGGCGGCCGCAAGTAGAGGAGGGTGAACCAGACATCCGCCGTGAGCGCTCGGATCCGAAGGGGCCGCCGCGGCGGCCGAGCGCGGCTCGGGGCGCCCGCGGGTCCCGGTGGGGTCCGACCGGTCATCGCAGCCGGTCGCCGAGGCCGCGTGTCGTCCGCAGGCCGCTCCACTCGTACCGCTGGATCGTCGCTTCGAGGATCTCCCGCAATCGCGGCGCCGCGCGCCGCACGAAGCATCGTCGGGCCGTCATCGCCCCGACCGAGCCCATCCGCTGCGCTTCCTCGGGGTGGGAGAGGAGCCGAGTGATGTGGCGAGCGAGCGTCGTGGCCGAACCCGGCGGGACCGTCACGCCGTTCACCTCGTCATCGACGAGCTCGGCGATGCCCGCGCCTCGGCTCACGATGATCGGGAGCTCGTGGCACCAGGCTTCGACGCCGACCAGGCCGAACCCCTCCCACGGGGCGGGATGAACGAAGACGTGGGCGGCGCTGTAGGCCGTCTGTAGGTCGTCCGGCCCCAGGGACCCCGTGAACACGACCGCGTCGTCGAGCCTTCGGGAGCGGACGAGCCGGCGCAGGTGAGCGTCCCACCTCACCGCCTTCGACTCGGGGATCGTGGGGTCGGGGGTCCGCGTCGAGAAGCTCCCTCCTCCGACCAGGACCAGCTTCGCGGTCGGGTGGTGGTGCCGCACGGTCTCGAACGCGGCGATCAGGAGGTCCTGACGCTTCACCGGGTCCATCCGGCTCACGGAGAGCACGATCGGGTCGCCCGCACCGATCCCGTATCGCTCCCGGAACGCGGTCTGCTCGCTCGGGATCGCCGTGCGCTGCGTCGACGGGTCGAGGTACGGGTAGACCTGGAACGCGTGCCCGCGGAAGCCGGCCCGGATGAGCTCCTCGAGCCCCGCCCGGGTGCTGACGACGATCCCGTCGAATCCCTCCATCGACTTCACGAAGAACCGGCGGACCGGTTCGGGGTAGCCCTTGAGGTCGACCGGAATGTGCCACCGCAGTAGCGCCGGCGCGGCGGAACCGACCATTCCCCCGACGAGGACCTGCTGGAAGTCGTGGACGTAGACGAGGTCGAAATCCGATATCCGCTCCAGGAGCCGCTCCGCGGTCCGGAAATTGTACTCGATGAACGCGGTGTAGTCGGCGACCGGGAACCGGTACTCGAGCGGAGTGTGGAACGACCGCCAGATCGACTCCTTGAAACGGGAGTAGGCCGCGCGGGTCTCCGGCGGCAACGTCAGGGTCTCGAGCGTGTAGCCGTCGTCCGTCTCGACCTCGGGCGGGAGGTCGGGGTCGCCGAGCGCGACCCACCGGCTCTTCGGGGTGACCCACGACCCCGACGACTCCTTGAGCAGGGCCCGGACCATGGGAATCACCCCGCCGACGTTGAGCTCGTAGTCGATCCCCCGCTTCCAGCGGGCACCCCGCCGCCGAGAGGCGCCGGGGAGCGCGTGGATCGGGGGCGTCTGGGTGTTGATGCACAGCCGGATCACGTTCTGCCTCGACCCGCCTCCCCCCGCGAACGAATCGGCCGAGGGACCGGCCCGTACCGGGGCCGGACCCTCGACCACGATCCGGAGCGACGACCGCGTCACGACCCCCAGGACCGCCGAGCAGAAAAACGTCGCGAGGGCCGAGGGGGGACCTCCGGCCCGGGCCGTCGTGCGTCGGGGCGAAATACTCCGTCCCGCTCGCGCGGCCGTCGATGAGCACACTCGAGGTCGCAAAAGCGTTCGACATCGTGGCGACCGCCTACGACGCCACCCGGGAGCCGGCGGACCCCGCCACGATCGATGCGGTCGCGGCGGTGCTGCGCGCCCGCGGCGCGCGCCGGCTCCTCGAGGTCGGCGTCGGGACGGGGCGGATCTCGCTCGCGCTCGCCGCGCGGGGATTCGAGCTCGTGGGCGCGGACGTCTCCCGGGGGATGCTCGCCCGGGCCCGGTCGAAGGGGGTCGACCGCCTCGTCCGCGCCGTCGCTTCCCGGCTGCCGTTCCCCTCCGGTGCCTTCGACGCCGTTCTCTTCGTCCACGTCCTCCACCTCCTCGACGACCCTCGCCGGGCGCTTCGGGAAGCCGTGCGGGTCGGCCGCCTCGGGGCGTTCGCGCTCCTGCGGCCCACGGACGGGCGCCGCGACCCCATCGAAGGTTCGGCGCTCAACCCCCGCCGCATCGTCTACGACCGGCTCGCCCGGGAGGGCTACCCTCGCCGCGGTCGAGGTCTCGGTCCGGGTCCCCGAGAGCGCCGGCTCCTCGCGGAGGAGCCGCCGGATGAGCTCCTCGTCGTGGCCGAGGCGGACGTGACTGAGCCGCTCGCCCGCCGCCTCGACCTGCTCGCGAACGGAGCGAGCCGCCACGTCGTCGGGATCCCGCCCGACGTCCTCGCGCGGGCCGTCGCGGAGGCCCGCGAGGCGGTCGGCGACCGGACCGTCCGATACCACCGGGTCGACGCGCTCGCGGTCTGGAACACGTCGCTCGTCCGCCGGCGTCGGGCGAGTCCTCCGAAGGGCCGTCGGCTCACTTCGCGAAGCGGTGCGCCATCACGTACGGGAGCACGCCGCCGGCGCGGTAGTAGTCGAGCTCGGTCGCCGAATGGATCCGGCACGTCACCGAGAACCGTTTTGTCGCGCCGTCCGGCCCGGTCGCCACCACGTCGATCGACCCGCCGGGGGCGAGGTCGGCCCCCGACGGGATCGTGAGCTCGAACGCTTCCCGGCCGGTGAGGCCGAGCGACATCGCGTTCTCGCCCGGACGGAACGTGAGCGGGAGGACCCCCATCTCGACGAGGTTGCTGCGGTGGATCCGCTCGAAACTCTCGGCGATCACCGCGCCGACCCCGAGCAGCCGGGGACCCTTCGCCGCCCAGTCGCGGGAGCTGCCCTGGCCGTAGCTCTTCCCCGCGAGGACGAGGAGCGGGACTCCCTCCGACCGATACTTCTCCGCGGCGTCGAAGATCGTCATCGGTTCGAGCGACGGGAGGTGGAGGGTCAATCCGCCTTCCTTCGGCGCCACGAGCCGGTTGCGAAGCCGGACGTTGGCGAACGTGCCACGGATCATGACCTCGTGGTGGCCGCGGCGCGAGCCGTACGTGTTGAACTCCGAGCGGGGCACCGCGTGCGCCCGCAGGTAGGCACCGGCGGGGGACTCCTCGGCGATCTCGCCGGCCGGCGAGATGTGGTCGGTCGAGACCTGGTCGCCGAGGACGGCGAGCGCCCGGGCGTTCGCGATGAGCCGGCCCCCCTCCGGGAGCCAGGGACGGGGAAGGGAGAGGTACGGGGCCCCGGCGAGGTACGTCGAGCCGGCCGCCCAGGGATACCGCTCCCCCGACGGGACGCTCAGCGATTCCCAGTGCGCGTCACCGACCTCGATCGCCCGGTACTGCTCGCGGTACATCGCGGCGTCGAGGTTCGCCTCGACTACCCGCCGGATCGCTTCGGCGGGCGGCCAGAGGTCCTTCAACATCACCGCGGACCCGTCCGGCCGTCGGCCGAGCGGTTCCCGGGAGAGGTCGAGGTCCATGCGGCCCGCGAGGGCGTACGCGACCACCAGCATCGGCGAGGCGAGGTAGTTCGCCCGCACGAGGTTGTGGATCCGGGCCTCGAAGTTGCGGTTGCCGCTCAGCACTGCTGCGACGAACAGGTCGTTCTCGCGGACCTGGTGGTCGACGGCGGTCGGCAGCGGGCCCGAGTTGCCGATGCACGTCGTGCAGCCGTACCCGACGACCTCGAACCCGAGGCGGTCGAGGTACGGTCGCAGGCCGGCGCGCTCGAGGTAAGAGGTGACGACCTTCGAGCCGGGGGCGAGCGACGTCTTCACGTACGACGGCACGCGGAGCCCGAGCTCGACCGCACGCTTCGCGATCAGCCCGGCGCCGACCATGACCGACGGGTTCGACGTGTTCGTGCAGCTCGTGATCGCGGCGATCACCACCGCGCCGTCCTCGACGAGCGGCAAGAGGGCCGTTCCGTCCTCGGTCGGCCGGTCCCGTTCGCCGTCGAACGGTCGCAGCGGATCGTCCGAGGGATACGGGTGGGACGCGGCGCTGTTCGCGAGACGAGGATGGGCGCTCCGGTACGCCGAGAGCGCCGTCCGGAACGAGTCGGGGACGTCCGAGAGCGCGACCGCCTCCTCGGGGTTCCTCGGCCCCGAGACGCTCGGCACGATCGTCCCGAGGTCGATCGAGAGCAGGTCGTCGTAGTCGATCGTGCCCGGCGCGGGCGAGCCCCAGAGGCCCTGAGCCCGCGCGTACGCCTCCACCCTCGCCACCACCGCCTCGGCTCGGCCCGTGCCCCGAAGGTAGGCGATCGTCGCCGAGTCGATCGGGAAGAGCGCGGCCGTCGCCCCGTACTCGGGGCACATGTTCGAGACCGTCGCGCGGTCCGGCACCGAGAGGGCGGAGACTCCCGGGCCGAAGAACTCGACGAACTTGTCGACGACCCCCTTCGACCGCAGGCGGCGAGTGACCGTGAGCACGAGGTCGGTGGCCGTCGCCCCTTCCGGCAACGCCCCCGTGAGCTCCACGCCGACCACGACGGGCGGCGCGAGGAAGTACGGCTCGCCGAGCATGACCGCTTCCGCTTCGATGCCCCCGACGCCCCATCCG
>JAJZGO010000094.1 GCA_021798415.1 Thermoplasmata archaeon
CCTCTGCCCCCAGCCCGTCGCCCGCCCTCCCGGCCGTGACGGAAGCGACGTGCGCCGCGGCCGCACGTCGTGCCGCGCTCGCCGACCGGCCCACCTGAGGGGGAAGCGGCCGGAAGCGGCGACGGCGCGACGAAGGGGTCGCTCTCCGGGCGTCCGGTTCGCCCCACGACGCGCGCGGCCCGGCGAGCGAACGGTACCCCCGGCGCCACGCTCCCACGGGCTCGAACGCGGTGAGGAGGTAGGTTCGTCGAACCGTCGACGCAGAGCGCGTTGGCGGGACCCGGCCGGAACCCTCTGCCTCGGGCGACGTCGCGGAGTCCCAAGCGGGACGGTCGTCGCCGACGGGACGCCGGGAAGCAAGCGAACGGGACTCTCGACCCGGCAGATGGATCCTGCTGAGGTATGCCTGGCTTGGGACTCTCACCCCCGGGCCCCCCGGAATCGCTCCCGGAATCGCACGGCCGCCACCGCGGCCCCCCACCGGCCCGGGAGGGAGCGCCAGCGAAAAGAAGGAGCCGCGCCTGGGGCGGGCCGATCGTACGCGGGTGAGGTCGAATGGAGACGGAGCAGACGGTCGTGCTGGAGCGCGTCGAGAAGTACCAGTTCGAGGTTCAGTTCACGGGAAAGAGCTACGCGAACATTCGGGTCGACGAGGGGAGCCCTCCGGGGACGGACACGGCTCCCAACCCGTCCCGGATGCTGGCGGTGGCCGTGGGCCACTGCCTGAGCTCTAGCCTCCTCTTCTGCCTCGAGCGTTCCCGCGCCGAGGCAGGGCCCGTCACGACCCGGGTCCGGACGACCCTCGCCCGCAACGACCGGGGCCGCTGGAGGATCCAGGGGATCGATGTCGATATCGCAGCGGAGGTCCAAGGTCCGGAGAGCGAGGCGAAGCTCGCCCGCTGCCGGGAGATGTTCGAGGACTTCTGCATCGTGACCGAGAGCGTTCGGCACGGCGTCCCGGTGCGGGTCAGCGTGGGCGGGCTCCCGACGTCGCCGCCGGAACGCGATTCGTCGGCCACCGCTTGAGGGCCCACGGGCAGAGTGC
Organism: Thermoplasmata archaeon; assembly: GCA_021798415.1. Lineage (GTDB taxonomy): Archaea > Thermoplasmatota > Thermoplasmata > Lutacidiplasmatales > UBA184 > Lutacidiplasma. The sequence goes on from JAJZGO010000094.1 coordinate 1,046, forward strand.
CCACGAGGGCGTTGTCCCCCAACGGTGGCCGGGCGGTCCGACCGCCTCCCCGGGCGCGAATGGGCCTACAGATATACGTCAACGACATCGCCCGGACGATCGACCATGCGGCATGCGACCGTAGGCTCGGTGCTGGTGAGCGTCCTCCTGTTGTCGACCATCGCCGGAGCGGCCGTGGCGGTCCCGGTCGGGGCCGTCGCGAGCGGGACCCTCGAGCCTCGGACCGCCGCCCCCGCGGTCACGCCCGGGCCCGGCTCGTTCGCTCTGGTGTCGAACTTCGAGGACGGAGCGCTCGACGGATGGACGGTGACCTCTGGGAGCGCCAAGGTGTCGACCAGCGTGACCTACGGAGGGGAGCCGAGCCTCCTGTCGCCAGCGCGGCCGGGGACCCCCCAGGTGGATCGCGCCCAGGGGATCGTCGCCGGGGGCTCGTTCGTCTCGATGCAGGTCGCGATCCACGGCGGTTCGGGCGGCACCGGCTTCTTCGGCCTCGCCGACTCCGGCGGGGTCCCGGTGGCCGTGGTCGGCGTGCAGAACGGTGAGGTTTACGCCGGCGCCACCCCATCGACCGCCTCCGCGGTCGAACCGGTCCCGACCGGGACCGCCCAACCCGCCGGCTGGGTCTACCTCGCGGTGAACGTTTACGCGGTGGCTGGGAAAGGCGGGAGCCCCCCGGCGTGGCAAATGGACGTCTTCGTGGACCGCTCCGACCAGGTCGCGGCCGCGGGGGTCTCGGTGCCCGCCGCCGGGACCTACGCCGAGGCCCGGATCGCGACCACGGCCGGGACCGTCGCCTACTCGGACATCGTCGTCTCGAACTACGAGATCCCGATCTACCTGCCCGGGTACAACAACATGGAGGGGTACGGCCAGGGCTCGGGTCTCCTGGTGCAGCTTCTGCCGGCCTTCACCACTTTGTCCGCGCACATGACCCTCTCGTCCTGGGACGTCCCCCAGTCCGGGATCCTCAGCTTCCAGATCAACGCGATGAACTACTACGGCACGACCCGCTCCACCTGCAAGGGATTCTTCCAGCTCGGCATCGACCTCGACCCGAACGGCACCATCGCCCCGTGGTACGTCCCCGGAGTGAACTGCGTCGCGCACTATTTCCTCCCGTCGAACAATCCGGCCGTCGGAGCGGGGTTCGCCTCGCCCAGTCCCACCCACCTCACGCTCACGATCCAGGACCAGCCCGCGATGAAGGAGATTCGGTTCCAGATCGTCGACCACTCGGTCGGCCCCTCGCTCCGGTACTGGAACGCCACGATCCCCTACGAGGGGACCGAGTTCTTCGGCTCCTACACCCAGATCGAGTGGCAACCGTGCTGCTCGAACTACCCGATCTCGGACTACTCCCTGAACGCCCGCATGTACGGTCTCACGATCTCGGGCGGGAACCTCTCGGCCCCCGAGCTTCTCGGCGCGAACTACATGCTCCCGTTCGTCCTCGACACCCCGCCGTCGTGGAGCTTCACCTACTACGACGGGTCTTCGGCCGGGTACGCTCAGCGCGCCTAGTCCCGCTGACGGGGTCGGCGGCCCACGGCTGCGCGCCGGACCGGCGCGGCCGGGGGATGCGGTCGGTCACGTCCGAGCCGCCGCGCCGCCTCGAACGCCGCTCCCGGTCCGGGAGTACGACGTCAGCCCCCCTCGGCCGGGGGGAGATCTCCTTGTTCGACCTTCCGGCGGTGGCCTCGCCTTCCCTCAAGGGCCGGAACGGAGACGAACTTCCCGGTCCTCCCGTCCCGGGCGGCGGGGGCTCTACTACTCGGCTCGCCGAGCGGTCCGGGCAACGCGGCCGCCGCCGCGGTCGACCCCCAGTCCCCGAGCGCGGCGCCGAAGACATCCATCGCCCGCCGCTGGCGAGCCGGGTCCGCCTCGAGGTAGCGCATCGTGGTTGCGAGATTCTGGTGACGGAGGAACTCCTGAACGGACCGGTAGACCCCGTCCCTCGAGGCCGCCGGCGACTCGAGCAGCGTCCGCTCGAGGAGCGTGGCCCCCGACCGCCGGAACATGTGGGTCGACAGCTTCACTTCGACGCCGCGCCGTTCGAGCCTCCGCTCGAGGATCCGCATCCATCCGTTCGGTCCTCCCTCTCCGTACGGGGCCAGGTGTTCGCCCTTGCGATGTAACAGGAGCTCTGGGGGAGGCGGTTCGAGCGGCCACCGTCGTAACTGGCGACGGACGGCGCGGTCCCGCCATTCGAGATACCCCCTGAGTGCCTCGGGGAGCGCCGGATGCATCGGCATCCAGGCGAGCTTAGGCGTTCCCCGGCCCTTCCCCCGCACGAGAAGGCGACGACCGGCGAAGTCGAGGTCCTCCGCGCGGAGGCGGATCCACTCGATCCGTCGGAGCCCCTGGCCTAGGCCAAGGAGGACGACGAGGCGGAGCAGGGGATCGTCCCGGCTCACGTCGAGGATCGCTCTCGCCTGGCTTTCGGTGAGCCAGCGCACGCGCCGCGGGGGCCGGGGCCGGGGAAGCCCGACCTCGTAGAAGACGAAGTTGCGGGAGGTCCGCGCGAGGTCGGCGAGGACCGAAAGCTGCCACGGGTCGTCGTGCAACCGGTAGCGGAGCCACCTCGCGTCCTCGGCGCTCCATGTTCGCGGGTCGGTCGGTCGGCCCGACCGGCGCAGGACGGTGGTGGCCCGCCGCACGACCCAGCGATACTGATGGATCGTCCGGGGAAGGCACCCCCGTTCCTTCTTGAGGGCGAGCCATCGGCCGACCGGGTCATCGACCGAGGCCATGCCCCGGGTGGGTTCGCTCCCCGAAATGCCCATCGACTCTGGCGAACGGTGAAACCTGCCGTTGCGACACGACCGTGCCGGCCGGTTCCCGGTGTCGAGTCTCCGGTACAGCGGAGAGCGGTCGGGTCGGGGTACCCCGACGGGTTCAGTCGCCGGCTCGCCGCCGCGGAGAGGGAGGGGTCTTTGAAACCGCAGCGACCGCCTCGTTCAAGCGGGCCTTCAATGCATGCCTCCTCGCGTCCGCACCGAGCTCGCGCTCGAACGGTGTCATCGCGGTCGAGAAAGCGGAACCGTGCGGCCGCGTTCCTCGCCTCGAGGTTCCAGTCTCGCATGCGGGACCTCCCGATGAGTCGGGCGAGGTCGGGCCACTCCCGACGACCCTCGGCGACGGTCCGGCGCGTAGAGGAGCACGATCTCCGGTTGGGCGATGTGCAGGTCGATGCCCATCACGTTCGCGAACCGGTTCGCGACGTTCCGCGGGATCGTGCGGGCCTCACTTCGGCAAAGAGCACGGACGGTGGCACGTTGCGGACGACGTGCCAGCGACGATCGTGGAGGCCCCGACGGCCGAACGAGCGCGGCGGCCCGAGCGGAGTCCATGGGTCCCGGGGATCCGCCCGCCACCGCCGCACCCAGGCGGCCGGGGGGCTTGAGGGGCGAGACACCGCCTCGAGGAGGTATCCGAGGCGCAGGGAGAGGCTCCGCTCCCCCAGTCGCTCGAGATGGCCGGAGAGCCGGGCCCAGTCGAGTCGGGGAGCGGCACGAGTGGCGATCTGGGCCACCCCGCCCATGCCTCCCGCCAGGTCCGGGCGTTTCAGGCAGTCGAGGAGCGTTCGCTCGAGGTCGCTCACCGAGATCCGCTCGCCCCGACGCTCGAGGGTCGCCCACCCGAAGAATCGCGCGGGGGGGGTCCGCACGAACCGGAACTGGGCGACGTGCTCGGGGTGGGTCGCGATCCGCCGGGTCGTGACGACGTAGTAGACCTGCCCCGGCTGGAGCAGGAGCCCCCAGAGCTCCGCCGCCGTCCCGTACCCGAGGTAGTACGGACGAACGAGTCGAGCTCCGAGCCGTAGAGGGTCAGCGTCCGGTATCGCGTCGGGCCCGTGTTGGCTCGGGTTCAGGAGATAGCGCCCCGGCGCGATCCGCTGGAGCCATTTCTTGGCGACCAGGCCGTGGGCCAGCTTCCGGGCGAATCCCCGGCGCACTCCGGCCCGGCGCCCGAGCTCGTCGAGCGTGAGCTCGTCCCTCCCGTCCGCTTCGAGGGAGAGGACGATGCGGGACTCGGTGGGGGAGAGCGACCGGATCTTCACGAAACGTCATGTGTCACTGATACGATAAAGTGACTGTATTGGTAATTTATACGTATTACAAGCATTGCTCATCGAATGGCCTCTTGCGGCGCCGGCCCCCGGGGCTGCGAAGGCCGCGAGCGACGCGGAGGTCGGTCCGCTCCGTTGGGGGGATCGGGTTCGCCGGTATCGGTCGAACCCCCAAGCCGCGAACCTCCGAACTCGGACGGTAGACGTCGACGACGGGCTCGGGCCCGCGGAGCCGTCGCGGGCTCGCGTCGACGCCCTCGAACGGGGGTGAGGGCGCGGCCAAGGAAGGCCTCGGGTCCGCTCCCGCGTGCTCCGGTCGCGGTGGAGGTAGGTCGAGCCGAAGCGCGAGCACCCGCCGCGCGGCCCGACGGGAGGTCCGATCTCTCCCCGTGCGCAGGAACCGTTGGAGCGACCGTTCGACCTCGTCGGGACCGAGCTCCTCATTCACTCGAAGGGCGCTCGCGAGGGCGGTCGCTCCGCCACGGCGCAGCATCTCGGTCGCGAGGTCCACCCGCACGCCTCGAGCCCGAAGGCGCCGTTCGATCTGCTTCGCCCACTTCTCCGTGCCGTGGGGTCGATACGGCTCGAGCCTCGCGCCTCTCCGGTGGAGGAAGAGGTGGTCGGGGACGACCGCCCCCGGGTGCTGACGGAGGAACCTGCGGACCCGACGGCGCCGGACGATCAGGTAGCTACGCACGGCGTCCGGAAGCGACGGGTGGATCGGGATCCAAACCGCGGGCCCGGGCGGCGAGGCGCGACGCGGGAGCCGGATCCGCTGGCCTTCGAGGTCGAGGTCGGAGAGCGTGAGCCGGACCCACTCACCGCGGCGCATGCCTTGGGCGAGGCCAAGGAGCGCGACCAGCCGAAGGTGACGGTCGTCCCGGACCGCCTCGAGGAGCACCGTGATCTCCGCCGGTCGAAGCCAGCGCACACGAGACGGGGGGCCAGGTCGAGGCAGCCCGACCGTCCGGAAGACGCCGTTCCCGTGGGACCGGGCCACTCGGGCGATGAACCGCATCTGCCCGAAGACGTCCCGAAAGCGGTTCCGAAGCCATCGGGCGTCCGACTCGGTCCACCCGGTGGGGTCCCGGCACCGACCCGCATCCCGGAGCGATGCGTC
>JAJZGO010000095.1 GCA_021798415.1 Thermoplasmata archaeon
CCTCGCGTCGCGGTCGGCCGGCGGGCGCATCTTGCGGTCCGCTACCGCTGCGAAGTGCTCGGGCGCTCGCTCCCCATCGTGGGGCTGCGCGTCAGCGCCGTCGCCTCTCCGGCGCGGATCCTCAACCTCAGGTCGAGATCGAGGGTGACCGGTCTCGACGGCTTGGCACTCTACGAGGGGGCTGCTCTTTCGGCCGGGCGCGCCGTTGTCCACATCGTGGCTGCCTTCGGCCATAGCTGCGCGACACGCGGGCACGGCGTATCCAGCTCGGGCCGTCGCTGGTGCGCGGTCACCGTGCACGTCACCGCCGTGCGCACCGCGGTCGCCGTCACCCGAAAAGGAGCGTTCCGCCCGGCAGCGGTCGGGCCCTTGCTCCGGCCGGCGACGGACGCGCCGCCCCGGTCGCGACGGCGCGGCGGGGCGGTCGACCGAGGGCGTAGCCGACGGTCGCGGCCGCTCCCATGATCACGCCGAACCCGACGAGGCTGTACGGGTACTCGGCGAGACCGCTCAGGAACGGCGCGAACGCGAGGAGGTTCACCGCGACCGTGGTCGCGTTCACCCCGTAGTAGCCGTTCGAAGCGACGAGGAGCTGTGCGACCGCGCGCGACCCGAGGTAACAGAAAGGGACGGAGACCGAGGCGGTAACGTTCCCAGCGGCGTCGGTCAGCGGGGCGACCGAGCCGAACGTGCCGGTGCACGGGCCGAGCGTCGACGACGAGGTCAGGGAAACGCGTACCGGGACTCCCGGGATCGGGGCGCCGGTCGTTCGGTTCGAAAGGTGCCCTTCGATCGTCACCGTGCCCCCCGGCCCCACAGCGGCGGGGACGACCCGGAGGCTCAGGTCGACGAACGTCGCGGTGAGATCCTCGTAGAGCGCGACCGCGCTCGGAGAACCCCAACCGGTCTCGGGATCCCAGCCCGGTGCGGCGCTCCCGAGGCACGTGGTGCCCGAGGTGACGTCGACGAGACCGGGCGCCGCGGAACCCGCCGCGACGGCGGCCCCGATGGCGTAGAGGCGAGGCGTCACGTACCCGAACGGCTGGCCGTACACGGCGTCCATCTCCGTCAAGAGGCCGGCCCAGAGCGGTGTGGCGAAGCTCGTGCCGGCCGCCGTCATCGACCGCCCGTCAAAGTAGAGGGCGTTGAGGGCGGCGGTCGCGCTCACGTCGGGGGTGCCCCTGTACGCGTTCCCCGTGGTCGACGACTGCCAGGAGGGAGCCACGAACTGGGTCGAAAATCCTCCTCCGCTCTCGTTCCAGGCGGTCTCGGAGTAGCCGGTGACCCCGAACAAGCTCCGCACGAGGTGGACGTTGGTCCCGCCGACCGCGAGGACATCGGGGGAGGTGGCGGGGTACGTCGGCGACGGCCCCCCCGTGCAGTTGGCCGCCGCGTCCCCACCGAGGTCCCCGGTGGCCGCGAGAAGCGTGATCCCTTTCTGCATCGCCTCGGCGAGGTACACTCCCCAGGCCGCCTGGAGGCCCGCGTCCGACGACTCGGGGGTCCCGAACGACATCGAGATCGCATCGACCGGGAGTCCCACCGCCGTGTGCAGAGCGTCGGCCATCGCGATCGAGGTCGGCGAGCAGTTCGGAGCGGTCCCCTCGGGAGCGTAGACGGCATAGAGGGTCGCGCCCGGCGCCATCGACCCCGACCACTCGAGGTCGAGGGTCAGTTCCTCGGATGCCCCGCACGCGTCGTTGACCGCGCCGGCGGAAGGCGCGGGTGCGCCGTCGACCGGCTCGGGAACGATCGAGGGAGACGGGAACCCCGAGGGGTAGTCCTGCGCGAAGAAGGTCTGGAGGTCGCTCGGGGAGTACCCCGGTCCCCAGAGGAGGAGGGCGATCGACTGCGACGACGCCCAGCGGGCCGACCCCGAGAGATTGTAGAGGCCCGAAAGGTCGTAGATCGACCGCGCGATCGCTGGGGTGACGAGGTCGCTCGGGTTCTGGGCCGCGGGAACGGACGTTCCGAGGGGGCGAGGGGTCCCCAGCGACGGGGTCGAGAACGTCGAGAACCCGGACGAGAGTCCGAGCACGCTCGACACCAGCGGCTCGAGGGAGGACGGAAGGCTCGGCGGGGAGCGAGGAAAGACGACGGGGCGCCCGTCGTACTGACCCGCCTCCAACGACGTCCCGAACGCGCGCCCGACCGCCGCCGCGCTTCCCGAGACGGTGAGCGACAGGCGATCGGGCCACGTGTGGACGATGTCGAGGCCGTGGGAGCGGAAGTACTCCACGAACGTCGCGTACTGCCCCGGGGAGAGACCGAACCGGTCCGCGATCTGAGGCGTCGTGAGGGGAGTGGCACCGGGAGCGGGGGGCACGAAGAACGCGGGGGTGCGCGGCTGGAACGTCACCACGACCGGGACCACTCCGGCCGCCGCCACCGCGTCCTCGACGGAAGCCGACTGCGACGCGGAATAGCCGGCCCGAGCGGCGAACGGGGCGGCGGTCGCCACGTTCCCGTACGGCCCTGCGGGCGCGCCGGTGACCGGTGCAAAGGCCCCGTGAGGAGAGCCCCCACCGACGGCGCCGGGGGCAAACGGGAGTAGCAGGAGGACGACGAGCGCCACGATCGGCGCCGCGGGCCCCCCCCACCTACCTCCCCGACGGCCGTTCATCCCCACGACGATGGACGGTGCACCGACAAGAACCTTCGGCCTCAGAGCCGAACCCCCGGGAACGGTCACACGCGGATCGGGAGCGTGTAGCCCGGGGGGAGGTGGAACGTCCCCGGACCTCCGAACGGGTCGGGCCGCGGCTGCGGAGTCCCTCCCCGGCGCCCCGCCAGGTAGGCTTCGATCGCCTCGACGGCCTCCATCGCCGCCCCCATCGCGTAGACGACCGACCGGCCCCCGGCGGCGAAGATCCCCGGGACCGCGGTCGCGTACCCCTTGCCCCGGCCCTCGACCCACCCCTGTGGAGTGACCTTGAGGTCGAGCTCCGGGCCCGCGCCCGTGAGGTCGCTCTTCTGGCCGACCGCGACGATCACCGTGTCGCACGCGAGGGTCTCCTCGGAGCCCGCGACGGGGACGAACGCGCGTCGCCCGCCACCGTCAGGAGGCCCGAGCTCGACCGATTGGACGATGACGCCCTCGACGTGCGACGAGCCGACGAACCGCACCGGCGAGCGCTGGAAGACGAACCGGACCCCTTCCTCCTCGGCACCGTGGATCTCCTCGGGGTCGGCCGGCATCTCGGTGCGGCTGCGGCGATAGACGAGCGTGACATGCCCCCGGCCCGTGCGGCGCAGGGCGCTGCGGACCGAGTCCATCGCGACATCCCCGCCCCCGATGACCACCACTTCCCGCCCGATGGGCGCGGGCGTGTCCGGGCCGGGCCCTTTGAGGAACTCGAGGGCCGGCAGCACTCCCGCAAGATCCTCGCCGGGCACCCCCATCGAGCGGTGCGAGGATGTGCCGATGGCGAGGAAGACCGCCGCGTACCCGTCGTCGGTAAGGAGCGTCGCGAACGGTCGGTCCCGCCCCACCTTCGAGCTCGTCACGAACGTCACGTCGAGGTCCTTGAAGCGGGCGCGGTCCGCCTCGACGTCGGCGTCGGTCATGCGATACGCCGGGATCGTCTGCAGGAGGCCGCCGATCTTAGGTTCCTGCTCGAAGACGGTGACCGAATACCCCCGGACCCCGAGCTCCCAGGCGGCCATCAGGCCGGCTGGCCCGGCGCCGACGATCGCGACGCGCTGGCCCTTCGGCTTCGCGGGAACGTAGACGAGGTCGCTCGTGCCATAGTCGAGAGCGGCGCGCTTGAGCTGGCGGATCGCGACCGGGATGCCCTTGCGCTTGACGACGCACGCGTCCTCGCAGTAGTGGTAACAGACCTTGCAGAGCGTGGTCGCGAGAGGGTTCTCTTGCAGCGTGACGCGGGCCGCGCCGTAGAAGTCCGAGTCCGCAATGCGTCGGATGTACTCTCGACAGTCCTGAGAGATCGGACACGCCTCCACGCACCAGGGGCGACGGCACTGCACGCATCGCTTTGCCTCGAGGACGGCGTCGTCTTTCGAGTAAGCGTGCAGGACCTCGCGGAAGTCCCCCGTACGCTCGTCGACCGGGGTCTCGGGAATGGGCACCCGCACGGGGTTCAGCTTCGGAGGAGCGGGTTTCGCCGTCGCTAGGACCTCGGCCATCCCCGTACCCGCATTCAGCCGCGAGGTCTCATATGACGGTTGCGCGGGGGGCGCCCCGGGCCGCGGGGAGGCCCCCACTTATAGCGGTGCGAATCTCCGGTCCCGGCGGGCGGGACGGACCACCGTACGACCATGGTGCTCGATTCCCTCGGAAAGTCCCTGCGCGGTGTCCTCCAACGGATCGCCCGCGGGTCGACGGTCGACGAGGCGTTGCTCTCGGAGGTCGTTCGAGACATCCAGCGGGCGCTCCTCCAGGCCGACGTCAACGTCCAACTGGCCATCGACCTCACCCAGCGCGTCAAGCGCCGGGCGACGGAGGAGAAGCCGCCCGCGGGCGCGAGCGTCCGGGACTTCCTCATCCGGATCATTTACGAGGAGGTTCGCGGGATCCTCGGCAAGGACCGGCCTTTCGACCTGCGGCCCCGAAAGATCCTCCTCGCCGGGCTCTTTGGTCAGGGAAAGACGACCACGGCCGGCAAGCTCGCTCGGTACTTCCAGAAGAAGGGGATCCGGGTGGGGCTCGTGGCCGCGGACGTCCACCGGCCCGCTGCGGTCGACCAGCTGGAACAGCTGGCGACGAAGGTCGGGTGCGACTTCTACGCGAACCGCGCGGAGCGCCGCGCCGAGAAGATCGTGACGGAAGCCCTCGAGAAGTTCCCTCCGCACCTCGCCGTGATCGTGGACACGGCGGGGCGCAGCGGCATCGACGCCGAGCTGGTCGAGGAGCTGAAGAGGGTCCGTACGGCGCTCCAGCCGGACGAGGTCCTCCTCGTGCTCGACGCGGCGATGGGCCAGGCCGCCGGTCGGAGCGCCGAGGCGTTCCACAAGGCGGTCGGACTCACGGGCGTGATCCTCACGAAGCTCGACGGCTCGGCGAAGGGAGGAGGTGCGCTCTCGGCGGTAGCGGTCAGCGGGGCACCGATCCTGTTCATCGGTACGGGCGAACACCTCGACGAGCTCGAGCGGTTCGAGCCGACCCGGTTCGTTTCCCGACTTCTCGGGATGGGGGACATCCAGACCCTCCTCGAGCGGTTCGAGGAGCTCTCGGACAAGGAGGCCGCCGAGAACGCGGCCAAGCGCCTGATGACGGGCCACTTCACGCTGCGGGACATGCGGACCCAGCTCGACTCGATCGGCCAGATGGGACCGTTCTCGAAGCTCCTCTCGCTCTTCCCCACGATGAGCGGCTCGAAGATCGATTCGGCGGCGGTCGACGCGACCCAGACCCGGCTCCGAAGGTTCCGCACGATCCTCGACTCCATGACCCCCGAGGAGCTCGACGATCCCCAGGTGATCAAGACCGATCGCATCCACCGGATCGCACGGGGGAGCGGACAGCGTCCGCAGGAAGTCCGGGCCCTCCTCAAGCAGTTCGAAACGACGCGCCGCGCCGCCCACGGCCTCGCGTCGAACCGACGCCTGCGCCGCCAGCTCGAGCGCCAGCTCGGTGGCCAGGAACTCCCCCCCACCGACTGACGGGAGGAGCGGCTCGGATGGCGGGACCCACGGACGTGCTGAGCGTGGCCGTCGGAGCCCTCCTCGTATTCTTCCTGCCGGGGTTCGTGGTGACACGGGCCCTCTGGCCCGAGCGGCGTCTACTCCGCGGGGCGGGCGCGGCCCGGGCGCTTTTGGAGACCCTCACGCTCTCCCTCGTCCTCAGCGTGGTGCTGACCGTATTGGTCGGCTACCTTCTCCTCGAAATCTCCCCCGGCGGGTTCGAGGCGTTTTGGGGCGACCCGGTTCTCGAAGCGGTCCTCGCCGGCATCGCCCTGGTGGCGTTCGGAGCCGGGCTCGTCCAGGGCGCGTACTTCCGGAGCCCCCTCACCGGAGGGGCGGCCGTGGCCGGAGATGGCGAGGAAGGGGCCTGGGAGCTCGGCCGGCGCCTCGAGCGGCTGCGCCAGAGGGAGCGACAGCTCGAACGGGCCCTGGCTCGCGCCCCGGCTTCGTCCGAAGGCTCCGTTCG
>JAJZGO010000012.1 GCA_021798415.1 Thermoplasmata archaeon
GAGAACGAGAGGCTCTCGGAACCCCGAGGCGACCACGCCCTCGGGACCGGGCGGCCGAGCATAACGGCGGCGACGACCGTCGTCGCGGCGGTCAGACGGGCCCGGTCCAGGGGCGGGCCAGCTTCTCTTCGAGCCCGCGCTTCACCACCGGCCACTCCCGCTCGAGGATCCCGTAGTAGACGGAGGTGCGGAACGACCCGTCCGCGAGCCGACGGTCTTCTCGCAGGATCGCTTCCTGGAGCGCCCCGATCCGCTCGATCGCGCGTCGCGACCGTTCGTTGCGGACGTCGGTCTGCAGGTAGATGCGGTGGGCCCCTTCGACCTCGAAGGCGTGGCGGAGGAGGAGGTACTTTGCCTCCGTGTTGCACGGGGTCCTCCAGAGCCGGCGGGCGAGCCACGTCCCCCCGACCTCGGCGTTTTGGTCCTCTCGGTCGATGTGCAGGAACCGTGTCATCCCGACCGGCCGGCCGTCCGACGCGGTGAGCGTCGCGAACGCGAGGTCGGTCCCGGCGGCCTGGCGCTCGAGGAGCAGGGCGATCAACCGATCCATCTCGGCGAGGGACGCTCCCGGTCCGTTCAGCAGGTAGCGGCCGACCTCGGGGTCCGCACCCGCTTCGGCGAGGGCCGCGCGGTGCTCGGGCGAAAGCGGGACGAGGCGCACGTACCGTCCCTCGAGCGTCAGCGGCGGTCGGAAGTTGGGCCCGTGCACGGGCCGCCCAGCCGGGTCCCCCACTTAATCCCCGCGACCGCGGCCGGAGGCGCGCGAAACCTTAGCATCCCGCCCTCTCCCTACAGAGGTTAAATAACGACGAAGGGTCCGACGCATCGAATCCTTCGCACGGTAGGGAACGACGATGGAAGCAGGGGTGACGACGTTCCTAGTCTTCGCCCTCATCGCGGCGATTTTCGGGGCCGGGTCCCTCTTCGCGAACCGAATGCTCGGGGCCAAGCGCCGTCAGTCGTACCTCCAGCTCACGACGTACGAGTGCGGCGAGGAGGCGGAAGGGGAGGCCCAGATCGACTTCCCGACCCAGCACTACACCTTCGCGATCGTCTTCGTGGCGGTCGACGTCCTCGGGTTCGTTCTCGCCCTCTGGGGCCTCACGTTCCGCGGCGCGAACTCGGGATGGTACCCCGTCTTCATCGCCGTCGGCTTCACCGGGCTCGCGATCGCGGGCATCTACTACGCGCTGAGCGGCGAGAAGAGGTGGGTCATCTGACCGCCACCGCCGCGCCCCCGAGCCCGCCTCGGGTGACGTCGCCCCCCCGGGTCGACGGCGAGCTCCCGATGGCCGGACAGCCGTCGGTGCCGTTCGTCGAGATCGAGGCGCTCCGGGTGAGGGAATTCATCCCCGCCGCGAAGGAAGCGCTCACCGCGCTCATCGCCGAGCAGGGCCAGGCGAAGCTCATCCGGCCCGTGTTCAACTGGGCGGGCCGCAACTCGCTCTTCCCGCTCCACTGGGGGCTGGCCTGCTGCGCCATCGAGTTCGCGGCCGGCTTCGGGGCGCGATGGGACGCGGAGCGGTTCGGGGTCGTGCCCCGCTCTTCGCCGCGCCAGTGCGACCTGATGATCGTCAACGGGACCGTCACGTGGAAGGTCGCGCACAAGCTCATCACGCTCTACGAGCAGATGCCCGAGCCGAAGTGGGTGATCGCGATGGGCAACTGCGCGACCGGCGGAGGCCCGTTCCGCACGGCCTACTCGGTCGTGCCGGGCGTGGACAAGCTCGTCCCCGTCGACGTGTACATCGCGGGGTGCCCGCCGCGCCCCGAGGCGATGCTGGACGGCATCCTCCGCCTCGAGCAGCTGATCCGGGAGCGCAAGGAGTAGTCGGCCGGGCCCCCGGACGCGACCAAGGAGAAGGGGACGATGCTGCCGGCGGACCTCGAACAGGCCCTCGCGCCGAAGCTCGGCGCCCGCCTGGTCGGCGTCGAGCCGTTCGAGGGGATGGCCGGGCGCGTCCGCTTCCGCCGCGAGGCGGCGCTCGACCTCTTCCGCACGGTCCGCGAGGACCTCGGGTTCACGCACCTCTCCATGGTCGGCGGGATCGACTGGGTCGACCATCGCGAGGTCTTCTACGTGGTCTGGTCCGACGAGGCGAACCAGTATCTCGTTCTCTCGACCGACCTCCCGGCCGACGACGCGCACGTCGAGTCGGCGTCGGGCGTCTGGCCGAGCGCGAACTGGCACGAACGCGAGACGTGGGAGATGGTCGACGTCACGTTCGACCACCACCCGGACCTGCGGCACCTCCTCGTGCCGGACGGCTACGTCTTCCACCCGCTTTTGCGGTCGTTCAAGCTCCACGAACCCGAGGAGCTCGAGGTGAAGTCGCGCCATGTCTGAGATGTGGATCAACATGGGGCCGCAGCACCCCATGACGCACGGACTGTGGAACCTCCGGGTCCGCATCGACGGCGAGACGGTCCTCGACGTCGACCCCGAGATGGGGTACCTCCACCGCGGCATCGAGAAGATCAGCGAGGACCGCCACTACAACGAGGTGATCACGCTGATGGACCGGACGTGCTACGTCGCGGGGCTCGCGTGGGAGCACCTCTACATCATCGCGGCGGAGAAGGCGCTCCGCATCCAGCCGCCCGAGCGGGCCGACTACCTGCGCATGATGTGCGAGGAGTTCCAGCGCATCGGCTCGCACCTGATGTGGTACGCGGCGTTCGTACAGGATATCGGCCTCATGAGCCCGTTCCTCTACGGGATGCGGGACCGGGACCTCGTCCTCGACCTCTTCCAGAGCTACACCGGGGCCCGCATGACCTACGAGTACATGCGGGTCGGAGGCGTCCGCAACGACCTTCCGCCCGGCTTCACCGACCAAGCGCGCAAGGTCCTCGATTGGCTCATCCCCCGCTTCAAGGAGTACGACCAGCTCTGCCTCGGCTCCGACATCTTCCACAAGCGGTGCGACCACCTCGGCGTCCTCTCGGCGAGCGATTGCATCCGGCATGGGGTCACGGGGCCGATGCTCCGTTCCGCCGGCGTGAAGCGCGACCTGCGGAAGAACCGGCCCTACTCGCTCTACAAGGACGTCGACTTCGACGTCGCGGTCGCCGACGGGGCGGACGTCACCGCCCGCTACCTCGTCCGGATGGAAGAGATGCGCCAGTCGGTCCGCATCCTCCGCCAGGTCGTCGACTGGCTCGACGCTCACCCCGGGCCGGTGATGGCCGAGACGGTCCCCCGGTGGATGGGGGCCCCGTACGCGCCCGTCGGCCGGGAGGGGTATCTCCTGAAGCGCCAGTACCCGAAAGGCGTCGGGTTCTCGTCGATCGAGGAACCCCACGGCGAGGCCCAGGCGTACGTCGTCAACGAGGGCGGGGAGCACCCGTACCGGGTCAAGTTCCGTTCGCCGGTCTTCGCGAACCTGAGCGCCGCGCGGACCTACCTGGTCGGCTACCACGTTGCCGACATCCCGCCGATCATGGGCAGCGTCGATGTCTGCGTCGGGGAGTGCGACCGCTAGGAAGGAGGGGGAGAACGGGTGTCGAACGTCACGCTCTACTCGGTGTCCTACCTGCTCTCGGACGCCGTCCTCCGGGCGATCGGCTCGGTCCTTCCGAGGCCGCTATCGACCTGGATCACGAACGCGGACCTGATCACCGGCATCGCGGTGTTGGTCTTCGGGGCGCTCCTGCTCGCCGCGAGCATGCTCAACACGATCGTCCTCATCTGGTGGGAGCGCAAGCTCCTCGGCCGGTTCATGGACCGGCGCGGGGCGATGCACGTCGGCTACGCCGGCCTCCTCCAGAACTTCGCGGACGGGTTCAAGCTCTTCCGCAAGACGACCGTCCAGCCCCGCGAGGCCGACCCCCTCGGCTTCTACACGGGTCCCACCGCGTACATGGTGACCTCGATGATCCTGTTCGGGATCCTCCCGATCTCGTCGGGGTGGAACTCGGGGTTCCTCCCGCTCAGCCTCCTCCTCGCGCTCGCGGTCTTCTCGTTCGCTCCGCTCTTCATCTTCGTGAGCGCCTGGTCGAGCAACAACAAGTACTCGCTGATGGGCGGGATGCGCTCGGCCGCCCAGATGATCGCCTACGAGGTCCCGCTCCTCCTCGCGGTCGTCGCGGTCGTGATCGTCGCCGGGAGCTTCGACCTCACGACGATCGTCTACGAGCAGCAGAACTACTGGTTCTGGGGCCCGCTCGCGGTGGCCCTGATCGTCTTCTTCGCCGGCATGCTCGCCGAGATGGAGCGCATCCCGTTCGACCTTCCCGAGGCCGAGGCCGAGCTCGTCGAGGGGTGGAACACCGAGTACGGCGGGATGCTCTTCGCGTTCTTCATGCTCGCCGATTACCTTCGGGCGCTGGTCGGCAGCATCCTGGTCGTCCTCCTCTTCCTGGGGGGTTGGACCCTGCCGACCTGGGTGCCCGCGGCGCTCACGTCGTTCCCGCTCGCGGGGATCGTCTGGTTCATGGTCAAGACGTACATCGTCTTCGGCGTCTTCGTCTGGATCCGCGCGTCGCTGCCGCGCGTGCGCACCGACCAGCTGCTCCGGGTCGGCTGGAACCGGATGATCCCCCTCAGCCTGCTCTCGGTGTTCCTCGCCGCGCTCCTCGTCACGGTGAAGTGCCTTCCGGTGTTCGGTTGCGTCCCCTCGCTGGGGGTCTAGGGGGAGGGAGAGATGTCGAGCGAGATCACGGCGAAAGAGAAGCCCGGGGAGCACCCGGTCCTGTGGGTCGCGCGTCCGATGGCGACCGCCGCGCGGCAGTTCGCGAAGAGCCTCTTCCGCCCGTCGACGATCGTCTACCCGTACGAGCGCCTCGAGGACCCCGAGTTCCGCGACCGGCTCGAGGTCGCCTCCGGCAAGCCGTTCGGCGTCGGCCACGTCTGGGACAACTACCGCGGCGTCCACGCTCTCAACATCGCCACGTGCATCAGCTGCAACCTCTGCGCGTTCTCTTGCCCGGACGTCTGCATCGAGATGGTCAGCGTCCCCGGCGGCGACCCCAAGCACCCGAAGAAGTGCCCGCAGATCGACTACGGGAAGTGCAGCTACTGCGGTTTCTGCTCGGACGCCTGCCCCGAGGGCTGCCTCACGATGACGACGCGCTACGAGCTCTCGACGCCGAAGCGCTCGGAGATGGTCTACTCGCCCGAGAAGCTCCACGAGATCTTCCGCTCGAAGCTCCCGATGAACCCGATCCGCCTCGCTCGCCCCGAGAACGAGGACGCGATCCTTCTCGACCCGCCGCTGTGCATCGGGTGCAACGCGTGCTCGCGCGACTGCCCCACCCAGTGCATCACGATGCTCGACATCCCGAAGCCCGAGGCGAAGCCCGGCGAGAAGCTTCCCCGGCGGATCTGGAAGGAGCCCGTCGTCAACGACTCCGACTGCGTCCGATGCGGGACGTGCATCAGCGTTTGCCCCAAAGAGTGCCTGTTCTGGGGGACTCGAAAGTGATCCTCGAGGAACTCGCATTCCTCGTCCTGGCCGCGGTCGCGGTCGTGACGGCGATCTCGTCGCTCCTCGTTCGAGAGCTCGTCCACACGATCCTCTGGATCGCGGTCTTCTTCGTCGACCTCTCGGCGATCTACTTCCTCCTCGAGGCGCCGTTCCTCGGGGTGCTCCAGCTCGGCGTCTACGCGGGCGCCGTGACCGTCCTGCTCCTCTTCGGGATCATGGTCACGCGGAAGCGGATCTTCTCGCGCGAGGCCGCGACCGGGATCGGCGCGGTCCCGCTCGCGCTCGCGGTCGTCACGTTCATCTTCCTGGTCGCTTCGGTCGGCGAGTTCCCGCAGGGCCCGACGGTAATCCACGCCTACGACCCGTCGTTCCTCTCGGAGAACCTGTTCAACGTCAACGGCCCCTGGCTCCTGCTCCTCGGCCTCATCATGCTGAGCGCGGTCGGCGGGGCGATCTACCTCGTCCGGGAGGGTCGCGAATGACCGACCTCCCGATCGTCGGGTTCGTCGCGCTCTCCGCCGCCCTCCTCGCGATCGGCGTCTTTGGGATCCTCACGCGTCGCAACTTCATCCTCCTCCTGATCGCGATCGAGATCTCGATGAACGCGGCGATCCTCAACTTCGTCTACTTCGGCGCCTACCTGGGCGGGACGCCCGGACTCACCGGCCAGTCGATCGCGGTGGTCCTCGTCGGCTTCGCGGCCACCGAGGTCGCGGTCGGGCTCGGGATCGTGCTCGCGCTCAACCGCGTGAAGGGAACGATCAACGTCGAGAAGGCCACGGAACTCCGCTTCTAGGGGGGATGGGGAACGAGCGGACTCACCGGACTGTTCGGCTGGGCGTTCCTCGTCCCGCTCTTCATGGTCGCCGCGTTCGCGATCGTCGGGCTCGCCGGCACCCGACTGAAGCGCCTCGAGTGGGGCGGGTGGGTCGCGGTCGCCTTCTCGGGCGCCGCGCTCGTCGTCGGGGTGCTCATCGGCGCGGGGGAGATGCTCGACCCGGGCCGCTACACGGTCGTCCAGTACACCTGGCTCCACCTCGGCCCCGCGCCGGGGGTCTTCCCGAACGGCGTGTCGCTCGTCGTCGGAACGCTCGTCGACCCGATCTCGGCGCTGATGCTGCTCGTCGTCACGGTCGTCGGCTTCCTCGTGATGCTCTACTCGATCGGGTACATGCACCACGACCGGGGGCTCCCCCGGTACTACGCGGAGCTCTCGCTCTTCCTCGCCGCGATGAGCGGGCTCGTCCTCGCGAACAACCTGCTCGAGTTCTTCCTCTTCTGGGAGCTGGTCGGCGTCTGCTCCTACTTCCTGATCGGCTTCTACTACGAGAAGCCGAGCGCCGCGAGCGCGGCGAAGGAGGCGTTCCTCGTGACGCGGGTCGGGGACGTGATGTTCCTGCTCGGGATCTTCCTCTACTTCTCGCGCTACGCGCTCGCGGGGCCCGCCGGCCTCGGCGGATGGGCCGCGAACGGGTTCGTCTTCACGAACGGCAACCAGCCGTTCCTCGCCTCCTCGATGGGGGGGAACTCGACGCTGCTCACGGTCGCGGGGATCATGATCCTCGGGGGCGCGGCGGGCAAGAGCGCGCAGTTCCCTCTCCACGTCTGGCTCCCCGACGCGATGGAGGGCCCGACGACCGTCTCGGCGCTCATCCACGCCGCGACGATGGTCGCCGCGGGCGTCTACCTGCTCGCGGTCACGAGCCTCTTCCTCGGGTTCACGTCGCTCGACCAGCTCGTGATCGTCGCGATCGGCGGGTTCACGACGTTCTTCGCGGCGACGATGGCGGTCGTCCATCCCGACATCAAACGCGTGATCGCCTACTCGACGATCAGCCAGCTCGGCTACATGGTGCTCGCCGTCGGGGCCGGGTTCGCGATGGTCGGGCTCTTCCACCTCTTCACGCACGCGTTCTTCAAGGCCCTCCTCTTCCTCGCCGCCGGCTCGGTCATCCACGCGGTCGGCACCCAGGACCTGTTCAAGATGGGCGGGCTCCGAAAGCCGATGCGCGTGACCGCCGCGGCGTTCGCGATTGGCGGCCTCGCTCTCGCCGGCATCCCGCCGTTCGCCGGGTTCTGGAGCAAGGACGACATCCTTGGTTCGCTCTACTCCGAGCTCGGGACGCACCCCGCGTACTGGCCGTTCTTCCTCCTCGCGTTCGCCGCGGTGTTCCTGACGGCGTACTACATCTTCCGGGCCTGGTTCCTCGCCTTCTCGGGCGACGGCCCCCGCGACCCCACGCTGCCGCACGCGCACGAGGGACCGTGGGTCATGCAGGTCCCGCTCGTGGTCCTCTCGGCCCTCGCGGTCGGCTCGGGGCTCCTCATCTTCTGGCCCAACTTCGACACCCTCCTTCTGAACGGCGCGGGCGCCGCGGGGATCCCGCCCGTCTTCGGGACGAGCGACCTTCTCCTCTCCGCCGCGAGCGTGATCCTCGCGGCGGGCGGCATCGCGCTCGCGTGGCGCCTCTGGGGGAACGGGCGCGTCTTCGTCCTCGCCCCGACGAGCGCGGTGGCCCCGGTCCGCACGCTCCTCCTCAACCGCTACTACTTCAAGGTCGGATACGACTGGATCGGGACCCGGGCCGTCTACACGGTCGCGCGGGCGGCCGACTTCGTCGACCAGTTCGTGATCGACGGGACCGTTCACGGTTTCGAGCGGATGTTCGCCGGCCTGAGCGAGCGCCTTCGGCGGATCCAGTCGGGACTCGTCTCCGACTACGCGGCGTACGTCGTGGCGGGGCTGCTCGCGGTGTTCGTGCTCCTGCTCCTGGTCGCGCCGTACCTCATCGCCACGGTCGGAGGGAAGTAGGTCGATGCTGCCGCTGATCTCGATCGTCCTCGCGACCCTGCTGGCGGGCACGGTCGCGACGTTCCTCTCCGGCACGAAGGCCCGGTGGACGGCGCTCGCGACCTCGCTCGCCTTCCTCGCCGAGGTCGCGGTCCTGTTCGTGCGCTACCCGGGCTGGCCGGGCTACACCGGCGCGGGGATCCCGGGCTTCGCGGAAGGCGAGTCGTACGCGTGGATCCACCTCTCGTGGCTCCAGATCAACTACACGGTCGGGGTCGACGGGATCTCGCTCGTCCTCATCCTGCTGACCGCGATCCTCCAGGTCGCGACGGTGATCTACTCCTGGGGCGAAGAGCGGCGGCCCTCGGCGTACTTCGGCCTCGTGCTGCTGACCTGCCTCGGCTGCTTCGGGGTCTTCGTCGCGCTCGACATCCTCCTCTTCTTCCTCTTCTGGGAGGCGGTCCTCGTGCCGATGTTCTTCCTCATCGGCTTCTGGGGCGGACCGCGGCGGCGCTACGCGGCGCTGAAGTTCTTCGTCTACACGCACGTCGCCTCGATCGTGATGCTGGTCGGCCTGCTCGCGCTCGTCTTCTACTCGGGCGCCACGTCGTTCGACTTCTCGGCCGTCGACGCCGCCGCCCGCGGCCTCACGGGGGTGGTCCAGGCGTTCCTCTTCCTCGCGCTCTTCTTTGGTTTCGGCGTCAAGTTCCCGATCGTTCCGTTCCACACCTGGCTGCCGGACGCGCACGTCGAGGCGCCGACGGGAGCGTCGGTCCTGCTCGCGGGCCTTTTGCTCAAGCTCGGCGGCTACGGGCTCATCCG
Organism: Thermoplasmata archaeon; assembly: GCA_021798415.1. GTDB lineage: Archaea > Thermoplasmatota > Thermoplasmata > Lutacidiplasmatales > UBA184 > Lutacidiplasma. Next base: position 9,043 of record JAJZGO010000012.1, read on the forward strand.
CTGGGCCGTCGAGGTCCTCCCGAGCGGCCTGCACACCGACCAGCCGATCCTCTTCGCGGTCGCGTTCCTCTCGATCGTCTGGGGGTCGGTCCTCTCGCTCTCCCAGCGCGACCTGAAGCGGATGGTCGCCTACTCGTCGATCAACCACATGGGCATCGTCCTCCTGGCGATCGCCCTCGGCTCGTCGCTCGGTCTCCTCGCCGCCGTGCTCCTCATGTTCGCCCACGGGATCGTGAGCGGGCTTTTGTTCATGTCGGCGGGGAGCGTCCACCACACGTTCGGGACGCGCGACATCCCGAACCTGGGCGGGATCACTCCCCGGACTCCCGCGCTCTCGACGATGATCATGGTCGGGTCGCTCGCCTCGCTCGGCCTGCCGGCCCTGATCAGCTTCCCGGCCGAGTTCACGGCGCTCCTGGCGACCTACAACGGTCTCGGCTACTGGGTCTTCGTTCCGCTCGCGATCCTGGTCGTCACGGCGGCGTTCTACCTGTGGATGATGCAGCGGATGCTCTTCGGTCCCGAGAAGGGAGTACCGAGCGACGCCCGCGACCTCCCCTGGTACGAAGGCGTCGGGATGGGGATCCTCGTCGCGGCGACGGTCGTCTTCGGCATCCTGCCCGCGCTCCTCGTGGACGTGATCGTGAGCTCGCCCGTGAAGGGCTTCCCGGGGACGTGAGACCTTGGACGTCGCGTCGTTCGTCCTGCCGTTCCTCCCCGAGGTCGTCCTGCTCGCGGCGACGCTCCTGATCTTCCTCCTCGACGTGCTGCACGTGCGACGGACCGAGATCGTCGGGGCGCTCGCGGTCGCCGGGGCCGCGGTCGCGCTCCTCCTCGTCGTCGCCGACCTCCGCTTCGCCCCGCTCGCCTCCCTCGCCACGCTGCCGGCGGGCCGCATCGACGCGGTCGGCTCGCCGACCGCCCTCTTCGCGTTCACGTCGCTCGGGCTCGTCTTCCAGGGCGTCTTCCTGATCGCGACCCTCCTCGTCAGCCTCGCCTCGGTGAGCCGCCCGTCGGACGAGCGCGGCGCCCCGATCTTCTTCGGCCTCCTCCTCCTCGCCACGCTCGGGATGCTCCTCGTCACGGTCGCGGCGGACCTCATCTTCCTGCTCCTCGCGGTCGAGCTCACGAGCATCTCGACCTACCTACTGGTCGCCTACACGCGCCGCGACCCTCGTTCGCTCGAGGCGGCGATGAAGTTCTACATCATCGGCGCGCTCTCGACGACGCTCTCGTTCTTCGGCGCCTCCCTGCTCTACGGCGCCTACGGCACGACGAACCTGTACGCGATCCGGCTCGCCGCCGGCCCCGTCGGCTTCCCCGTTCTCGTCCTGCTCGGCTACGGGTTCCTGATCGCGGGCCTCGCGTTCAAGGCGACGCTCGTCCCGTTCCACGCCTGGGCGGTCGACGTCTACGACGGCGCGCCGACGGACGTCACCGCCTTCCTCGCGGGCGGGTCGAAGAAGGTCGGCCTCTTCGCGTTCTTCCTCGTCTTCCTGGCCCCGATCCTCTTCGTGCGGACCGTCGGGGGCGGCTCGCCGTTCACGGGCGCCGCGGTCGGGCTCGGGCCGGTCTTCCAGCTCACGCTCGGCGTCCTCGCGGTCCTCACGATGACGGTGGGCAACGTCCTCGCGCTCCTCCAGAAGGAGATGAAGCGGATGCTCGCCTATTCGTCGATCAGCCAGGCTGGCTACATGCTCATCGGCATCACCGTCGGCACGGCGCCGGCGATCGCCGGCGCGACGCTCCAGATCTTCGCGCACGTCTTCATGAAGGGCGCCGCGTTCCTCGTGGTGGGGGGCGTCGCGGCGCTCGGGATCGGGCCCCTCGTCGACGACTACCGGGGCCTCGGCACGCGTCGGCCGCTCCTCTCCGTCGCGTTCGCCCTGATGCTGCTCTCGCTCGCGGGCGTCCCGCTGACGATCGGGTTCGTGTCGAAGTTCGTCCTGTTCAGCGCCGCCGTCCAGGCCCAGGGGTTCTTCGTCTGGCTCGCGGTCGCCGGTCTGCTCAACAGCGCGCTCAGCGTCTTCTACTACGCCCGCGTTCTCAAGGTGATGTTCTTCGACCCCGCGCCCGCCGCCCCGGCGGACCGGGGCGCGGTCGTGGGCGCCTCGGGACCCTCGATCCTTCCCGCCGGCGGGCTCGGCTACGGCCGCGCGGTCGCGATCGGCCTCTCCGCCGCGCTGATCGTCCTCGTCGGGCTCTACCCGCAGCCGGTCCTCGGCGCGATCCAGCTCGCCGCCCAGCATTTCGTGGCCACCGGGGCGTGACGGGATGGACCGGTACGACGTCGTGGTCGTCGGCGCCGGGCCCGCGGGGTCGCTCGCGGCGCGGGCGGCGGCCGAACACGGCGCCCGGACGCTCCTGCTCGACCACCGACGCGAGCTCGGCCATCCCGTGCAGTGCGGCGAGTTCGTGCCGGCGCCCGAGGAGCTCGCGGACCTGTTCGACGCGCCCGAGCTCATCGCGACCGCGTTCGACGTTCCTCCGACCACCGTCCAGCGGACGACCCGCACGATGGCGTGCGTCTCCCCGTACGGCCATCGCTTTCGCTTCCCGCTCCGCGGGCTGACGGTCTCCCGCCGGGCGTTCGACAAGGCGCTCGCCGTCCGGGCGGAGGGGGCCGGCGCCGAGCTGCGCTACCCGATCGGGGTGACGGGCGTCCGGGACGACCAGGTCCGGTGCGCGGACGGCTCGACGGTCTCGGCGTCCGTGATCGTGGGGGCGGACGGCCCGATCTCGACGGTCGCCCGGTCGGTCGGGTTCGTTCCCCGCCGCGAGCTCTTCCGCATGATCACGGCGACCGCCGACCGGCCGCTCGGCGACGAGATCGACCTCTACTTCGGGCGGTCGGCGCCCGGTGGCTACGCGTGGGCGTTCCCGAGGGCGCACGACGCGAACGTCGGTCTCGGGGTGGGGCGCCTCCCGGAGGGCGGGAGCCTCGACCGGATGCTCGACCGGTTCGTCGCGGCCGAACACCTCGGTGCCGTGCGCGACCGCACGCGCTGGTGGGTCCCGATCGGACCGCCCCCCGACCGCCTCGTCTTCGGCCGGGCGCTCCTCGCCGGCGACGCGGCGAACCTCGTGATGGCGACGAACGGGGGCGGGATCCCGACGGCGATGCTCAGCGGGTGGCTCGCGGGCCGGCAGGCCGGCCTCCACGTCCGGGACGGCGCGCCGCTCGCCGACTACGACGTTGCCTGGCGCCGGGCCCTCTTCGGACCCCTCGAGCGGGCCGCCCGCATCGAGCGGTTCGCGGAGCGGTTCTCGGGGGTCGACTTTCTGCTCGCCCTGGGGATGCACTATATCGGGAGCTCGGGTCTGGACCAGATGATGCGGCTGCGCTGGCCCGGGCGCCTCGGGAGGAGCTCGTGACGAGCCCGCCGTCCGACCGGGCCGTCGAGCCGACGCTCGAGTCGCTCGTCAGCCAGACGTTCGGCCCGGCGACGGCGCTCGAGCTTGGGGGCCTTTTGCCCGCGCTCGTACGGGACGTCTCGGACATCGACTGGAGGCTCGAGCAGGTCCTCGGGTCGACGTACGCCAAGCTCACCGAGGCGGCCCGCTACGCCTGCTCGACGGGCGGAAAGCGGGTCCGTCCCCTCCTCATGTCCGCCGCCCACCGCGCGCTCGGGGCGGAGTCGACGGCGCCGATCCACTCGCTCGCCGCCGCGTTCCAGCTGATCCACACCGCGACGCTCGTCCACGACGACGTCATCGACCACGCCGAGACCCGCCGGGGCCGGCCGTCGATGCCCCGCGCCTTCGGGACGCCGCTCGCGATCGTGGCGGGCGACTACCTTTTCGTCCGCGCGTTCGAGCTCGCGGCCGAGTACCCGAAGTCGATCATCCTGCGGTGCGGCGAGGCCTGCGCCGACCTGGTCGAGGGCGAGGTCCTCCAGGAGGCGTCCCGGTACGACCTGTCGACCGCCCAGGAGCATTATTACCGCATCGTCGAACGGAAGACCGCGGCGATCATCGCCGCGGCGCTCGCCTCGGTCGCCGAGATCGCGGAGGTCACGCTGCCGGTCCTGACGGCGCTCGAGACTGCCGGCCGGACCCTCGGGATCGCGTTCCAGATCCGCGACGACCTGCTCGACGTCTACGGGGACCCCGACCTCATGGGAAAGCCGCTCTTCACCGACTTCCGCGAAGGGAACCCCACGCTGGTCTCGCTCGAAGCGTACCGCCGTCTCGACCCGGGACGCCAGGCCGAGTTCGAGGAGCTCTTCCAGCTGCGTCGCAAGCGGACGAAGCACCTCCTCCGTCTCAAGGAGCTCGCCGACCTCGTGCAGACCGACGAGGTCGTCGACCGCGAAGCCGCCGCCTGGACCGACCGGGCGGTCCGCTCCCTCGGCAGCCTCCCCGAGGGGCCGTACCGCAACCTCCTCGAGCGCCTCGCGCACGGCGCCGCCGAGCGCCGGTTCTAGCCGCGCCTCGAACGAAAGCTACATCTTCCCCTCCGCGGGTCGACGCCCTCCGGAGCTCGAGCGATGAGCGGAACCGAGACCGCCCGAGGCCACGCGGGAGGCGCGTCGGCGCCCACGCCGGTGGCGTTCGACCATCTCCCGCCGCGGTGGGAGCCCACCCCCGTCGCCCCCCGGCTCCCGATCGGCGTCGCGATCGTGTCGGTCCTGACCGCCGGGTTCGCGGTCGTGATGGTCCTCGCGGGCCTCCTCTTCCTGCTCGCCCAGTTCGTGACCAACTTCGTTCCCCCCTCGCTCGAGATCTTCACGTCGATCGACCTCTTCGGCGCCGTGATCCTGGTCGTGCTCGGGTCCGCGCTCCTCGGCATCGCGACCTCGCTCTGGCACCAGGAGACGTGGGCGCTCTGGACGACGATCGTCCTCGTCTTCGGGACGGCGGCGTACCTGTTCTTCACCGACTCGATCACGATCCTGTTCCTCGCGCTGGTCATCCTGTTCGTCTACCTGATCTCCGTGCGTCGGTACTTCTACTGATGCGGCTCGCTCTCGCCCAGCTCGCCCCCGTCCCGGGCGACCTCGGACGGAACGTCGCGCGGGCCGAGGAGGTCGTCCGCGCAGCCCGCGCCGACGTGGCGGTCTTCCCCGAGCTCTACCTCTCGGGGTACCGCATCGGCGACCGGTTCCACCGGCTCGCGCTCGTCGAAGGGGATCCGACGACCGAAGCGCTCCGGGCCCTTTCCCGCGAGACCGGAACGACGGTCGTCGTCGGCGCGCCGCTCGCGTCGACCGAGCGCAAGGGCGAGATCCACAACGCCGCGCTCGCCTTCCTCCCGACCGAGGAGATGTTCGTCCAGGTCAAGCGCTACCTCCCGACGTTCGGGCCGTTCGAGGAGGGCGTCCTCTTCACGGCGACCGACTCGAGTCGGCCCGTGACGGTCGGCTCGCACTCGGTCGGCCTCGAGGTCTGCTACGACACGTTCTTCCCCGAGGTCTCCCGCCAGCTCGCGCTCGCGGGGGCCGAGCTCCTCGTCGTCCTCTCCGCCTCCCCGGTCACGAGCCGGCGGCTCTTCGAGCGCCTCCTGCCCGCCCGGGCGATCGAGAACGCGGTCCCGGTCGTCTACGTGAACCGCGTCGGCGTCGAAGACGGCGTCGTCTTCGGCGGGGGGTCGGGAGCGTGGGACGCCCGCGGCGAGGCGCTCTCGACCGCGCCGGTCGCCGTCCCCGAGCTCGGGCCCGAGGAGGCCGTGACCGCGGTCGAGATCGACCCCGGGGAGTCGGCCCGCTGGCGGCCGTTCCGCCCGGTCCTGCGGGACGTCGCGAGCCGTCCGGGGGTCGTCCCGCCCGCCTCGCTCTGACCGCCATCGTTCGATTCCAACGTGCCTGTTATAGAGGTGGGTGCCAGCCCGGGGTCCGTGGTGCCGCCCCCCCAGAGCGTCGCGCAGCAGCTCGCCGCCCGGCAGCGCGAGATCTCGGTCGCGGAGTTCTTCGAGCGGAACCGCCAGATCCTCGGTTTCGACAACCTCCAGCGGTCGCTCCTGACGACGGTCAAGGAGGCGGTCGACAACGGCCTCGACGCGTGCGACGAGGCCCGGATCCTGCCCGAGGTCGAGGTCGAGGTCGCGAAGGAGGGCGAGGACCGTTACCGGGTCGCGGTCACCGACAACGGTCCCGGGATCCTCCGGCGCGAGATCCCGAACGTCTTCGCCCGCCTCCTGTACGGGTCGCGCTTCCACGCCAACCGGCAGGCGCGCGGCCAGCAGGGGATCGGGATCTCGGCGGCGGTCCTCTACGCGAACCTGACGACCGCTCGGCCCGCGAAGATCACCTCGAAGGTCGAGGAAGAGGAGGCGGCGCACGTCCTCGAGCTCTCGATCGACACGCAGAAGAACCTCCCGAAGATCGTCGGCGAGGACCTCGTCCTGTGGGACCGCCCGCACGGGACGCGGGTCGAGCTGGTGCTCAAGGCGCGGTACGTCCGGGGCCGCCAGTCCCCGTTCGAGTACCTGCGCGGGACCGCGATCGTCAACCCGCACGCCCGCATCGTGCTCGTCGAGCCCGACGGGACCCGGGTGACGTTCGAGCGGGCGGCGACCGAGCTCCCCCCGCTCGCGAAGGAGACGCTTCCGCACCCCTACGGGCTCGAGCTCGGCGAGCTCGGCTACCTCTTGAAGGCGAGCCGCCGGACGACGCTCGTCGACGCCCTCACGAAGGACCTCCAGGGGGTGAGCGCCCGGGCCGCGCGGGAACTCGTCGCGGCGGCCGGTGCGAAGTCCTCCGACGCCCCCGGCACCGTGACGGGCGAGACCCAGGAGAAGCTCCTCGCCGCCCTCCACGCGGCGCCGCTGATCGCGCCGAGCGCGGACGGTCTCTCGCCCATCGGCGCTCTCCTCATCAAGCGGGGCCTGCGCAACGTCCTCGGCGATGTGCGGCCGGAGTTCTTCGCCCCGCCGGTGAGCCGACCCCCGAAGGTGCGCGGCGGCTACCCGTTCATGGTCGAAGTCGGGCTCGCCTACGGAGGCGGGCTCCCGTCCGACCAACCGGTCCAGATCCTCCGGTTCGCGAACCGGGTGCCCCTCCTCTTCCAGCAGGGGGCGTGCGCGATCACGAACGCGGTCGGATCGTTGGACTGGCGCCGGTACGGGCTCGACCAGAAGGGCGGGAGCGGGGTGCCGGTGGGACCCGGGCTCGTCCTCGTCCACGTCGCGTCCACGAAGGTCCCGTTCACGAGCGAGGCGAAGGAGGCGATCGCCGAGGACCCCGAACTCGACAAGGAGCTCACGCTCGCGCTCCAGGCGGCCGCGCGCCACCTCCGGGCCCACCTCTCCCGGAAGAGCCGTCGGGACTTCGCGAGCGAGAAGTTCGCGATCATCCGCAAGATCCTTCCGAAGCTCGCCGAGAAGACGAGCCACCTCGTGGGAAAGCCGGTGCCGGACCTCACGCCAGTCGTCACGCGCATCATGGACGTCGTGAACGTCGAAGCCCCCGTCGTCGCGGAGGCTTCGGGCGTGCACGTCCCCGTCGAGGTCACGAACTACACGCCGCGTGCCCGCGTCCTCGAGCTCTTCGTGGAGCTTCCGCCCGAGGTCCTCGCCGCCGCGACGTTCGACCCGGCCCCCGAGGGGACCGAGGCCGAGCTCGGCCGGGCGTGGTGGACGCTCCCGAAGCTGCCCCCGAGCGGGCGCGCGACCGTCCGCCTCACGTTCCCCCCGCGGACCGACGTCGAGACGAACGACCTCGACTGGTTCGTCGCGGGCGTCGACGAGTCCCACCTCCTGGGCGCGGACCCGCTCCCCGGGGACTGGGACGTGCGCCTGCCCCGCACGATCGTCGAGGCGGCCGAGGAGGCCGCGAGCGACGCGGCCCGCGAGCCGGGCGACGAGGAGGTGGATTACGATGCCGCCGAAGCGAGCGCGCGCGTCCGCGACGACGACTGACGACGGGGAACCGGAGAGGAGGGCCGACGCCCTCGCCCCGACGCAGACCCTCGCGGCCCAGATCTACGGCCAGCTGGTCGCCGGGGAGATCCCGCGCATGCGTCTCCCGCTGCGCACGAAGCAGAACATCAGCTTCAGCTCCCGCGAGGGGGTCTGGAAGCTCGGAAAGGCGCTCGGGACGCGCAGCGCGCGCAAGCTCGACGGCGCCCTGATGCTCCTGCGGACGTTCTACCTCGTCGACTTCATCAACGAGATGGCCCGCGACAAGAAGACGAGCACGCTGCGGGAGCTCTACTACATCAGCGAGGGCTGGGAAGAGGGGAAGTTCGGCAGCGAGGACGAGTCGAACCTCCTCATCGAGGACCTCGAGGTGATGTGCGAGCGCCTGCGCGAGGACTTCCGGCTCCACCCCGAGGAGAACGGCGCCTCGGTGATCGGCGACCTCACGATCAAGGAGCGGAACCGCAAGGGGGTCGTGAAGAAGATCAACTGCCGGGACGACGTCGGCGACGGCGGCTACTCGCTGCCGTTCAACGTCGAGAAGGAGAAGATCGAGCTCGTCGGGACGAACGCGAAGTTCGTCATCGCGATCGAGTGCGGCGGCATGGTCGACCGGCTCGCCGAGAACGGCTTCGACGAGCAGCAGAACGCCCTCCTCCTCCACCTGAAGGGCCAGCCCGCCCGGTCGACGCGCCGATTCCTCCGTCGGCTCACCGAGGAGCTGAAGCTCCCGGTGGTCGTCTTCACCGACGGCGACCCCTGGTCGTTCCGGATCTACGCGAGCGTCGCGTTCGGCGCGATCAAGACGGCCCACCTCTCCTCCTACCTCGCGACGCCCGGCGCCGAGTTCCTCGGCATCACCGCCTCCGACATCGAGAACTACGACCTTCCGTCCGACCACCTGAGCGACCAGGACGTCCGCGCGCTCGAGGCCGAGCTCACCGACCCCCGCTTCTCGACCGCGGAGTGGCGGAGCGAGATCCAGCTGATGCTCCACAACGGCAAGAAGGCGGAGCAGCAGTCGCTCGCCAAGTACGGCCTCAACTACGTCACGGAGCACTACCTGCCCGAGAAGCTCACCGAGATGGGGATCCTCTAGCGGTCCCCGTTAGCCGCGGAGCGCCCGCCGTCGCCCTCACACCGGGGGCCTCTGTCCCGCCTCGATGGGGCCCCATCCCGCGACCCCCCGGCGCCCCCGGCGGGGCCACCCTCGCCCCTTCCCGCCGAGAGGGTTCGACCCGGCGGCACGATGCCCTTCGGTGCCGGACCGTGGAGAAGGGCGGCCGAGGAGGCTCCGCTGGGGCCCCGGGGCGACGGGGCCGCGAGACCCGAGCGCACGCCCGGCCCCGGGTGCCCTCGTCGATCCTAGCGAGGCGGGCGCTGCCGATGGTCGACCGTTCCTGCGGAGGGATACCCGCGAGCGACGGGAGGGGACCGCGGCCCCGCGGGGGCATCGTGCCGCGGGTCGGGCGGCGGGCGCCGGCTCACTCGTGCCGGTCGAAGCGGTCGAGCTCCATCACCTTCGCCCAGGCCGCGACGAAGTCCCGGACGAACTTCTCCCCGGCATCGGCGCTCGCGTACACCTCGGCGACGGCCCGAAGTTCCGAGTGCGCGCCGAAGATGAGGTCCACGCGGCTCGCCGTCCACCGCACGGTGCCCGTCCGGCGGTCCCGTCCCTCGAAGAGCTCGCGCGACCCGTCCACGGGCTGCCAGACGGTGCCCATATCGAGGAGGTGGACGAAGAAGTCGTTGGTCAGCACGCCGGGGCGCCGGGTGAACACGCCGTCCCGGGAACCGGCGAAGTTCGCGCCCAGCATGCGCATGCCGCCCACCAGCACCGTCATCTCCGGCACCGTCAGGTTCAGCAGCGCGGCCCGATCGACGAGGAGCGCTTCGGTGGGCACATCGACGGGCGCCCGGAGGTAGTTTCGGAACCCGTCGGCGAACGGCTCCAGCACCGCGAAGCCGGCAATATCGGTCTGCTCGGCCGAGGCGTCGGTCCGTCCCGGAACGAAAGGCACGGTGATGCCGATCCCGCCATCGCGGGCGGCCCGTTCGATCGCTGCGCCGCCGGCCAGCACGATGAGATCGGCGAGCGAGAGCCTCTTCCCGCCCGTCGCCGCCGCGTTGAACTCCTTGCGGAGGCCCTCAAGGACCGTGAGCACCCTTGCCAATCGCTGGGGCTCGTTGACCTCCCAATCCTTCTGGGGAGCGAGCCGCAGTCGGGCGCCGTTCGCCCCCCCGCGCTTGTCACTGCCCCGGAACGTGGCGGCCGAGGACCAGGCGGTGGAGACCAGCTCCGGGATTGTCAGGCCGCACGCGAGCACCTTCTCCTTCAGGGCGGCCGCATCGCTCGCGTCGATCAGGGCGTGATCGACCGGCGGGACGGGATCCTGCCAGATGAGCTCCTCGACCGGCACCTCCGGTCCGAGATAGCGGGCTCGGGGCCCCATGTCCCGGTGGGTGAGCTTGAACCAGGCCCGGGCGAAGGCGTCGGCGAATTCGTCCGGATGCGCGAAGAAGCGGCGCGAGATCTTCTCGTAGACGGGGTCCAAGCGGAGGGCGAGGTCGGTCGTCAGCATCGTCGGCACATGCCGGACATTCGGGTCCTGCGCGTCGGGAATCGTCCCGGCGCCCGCGCCGCCCTTGGTCGTCCACTGGTAGGCGCCGGCGGGGCTCTTGGTGAGCTCCCACTCGTATCCGAAGAGCGTCGCGAAGAAGTTGTTGCTCCACTGGGTGGGCGTGGGGGTCCAGGTCACCTCCGGGCCGCCGCCGATGGTGTCCCGTCCCTTGCCCGAGCGGTACCCGCTGATCCATCCCAGGCCCTGGTTCTCGATCGGGGCCGCCTCCGGCTCGGGGCCAACGAACGACGGGGGTCCCGCGCCGTGCGCCTTCCCGAAGGTGTGACCGCCGGCGATCAACGCCACGGTCTCCTCGTCGTTCATCGCCATCCGGGCGAACGTCTCCCGGATGTCTCGGGCCGCCGCGACCGGGTCCGGCGTTCCGTTCGGACCCTCGGGGTTCACGTAGATGAGACCCATCTGCACCGCGGCGAGCGGGTTCTCGAGGACGCGGTCCCCGGTGTAACGCCGATCGTCCAACCACTTCCGCTCCGGACCCCAATAGGGCGAGTCATCGGGCTCGTAGACATCCGCCCGGCCTCCTCCGAAGCCGAAAGTCCGGAACCCCATCGATTCCAGCGCGACGTTCCCGGCGAGGATGATCAGGTCGCCCCACGAGAGCTGGCGTCCGTACTTCTGCTTGATCGGCCAGAGCAGCCGTCGCGCCTTGTCCAGATTGACGTTGTCCGGCCAACTGTTGAGCGGGGCGAAACGTTGCTGGGCGGAGCCGCCGCCACCCCGTCCGTCCCCGATCCGGTAGGTGCCGGCGCTGTGCCACGCCATCCGGATGAAGAAAGGTCCGTAGTGGCCGAAATCCGCCGGCCACCACTCCTGCGAGTCCGTCATCAGCGCCGTGAGGTCCCGCTTGACCGCCGAGAGGTCCAAGCGCCGGAACTCCCGGGCGTAGCTGAACTCCCGTCCCAGGGGGTTGGACTGGGGCGCGTGCTGGCGGAGGGTGTGCAGGTCCAGCCGGTGGGGCCACCAGTCGGAGACCTCCGGTCCCGCGTCCGAGGTCGGGTGGAAAGGACAGGCGCTCTCGCGCTCCGCGGCCGGAGGCTCCGGGGCGGTTCTCGACTCCGGCCTCGCTCGGGTCCCAGGGTCTGGTTCCTCGATCATGTTCGGTTCCGAAGGATGAGCGAAGCGGCGCAGGCGGGGATTCTTTAATAGGCTGGCTCGGGTCGATCCCCCGGACCGCCGCGACCGGGGGCGATGGATGCCCGGACAGCTCGGGGCGCCCCTCCCGGCCACCCGAACCCTCCCGTCGGACGGCCGGCCTCCTCGTCTCGGTGACCGGCGGGGCACTCCTCCCGCTCAACCTGCCGATCCTCGAGCCGACCTCGCGCGCGAAGCCGATCGGCTTCGCGATCGGCGGAGGGCTCGTCGGCGTGATTTGCGCGTTCGGCGCCCTCTCGGGCGCGTTCGCCCCGGACCGCTGGGCGATCGCCCAGAACTGGATCTTCTGGGTCGCCCCGATCGTCGGGGGCCTTCTCGCCGCCGCGGTCGAGCGGACGCTGCGCCCGACAGCGTCCTAGGCGCGGCCCCGGTCCGTCAGGCGAGTCCGAGCGCCGCGCGGCCGGCGGGGGCCAGGAGCCGGGCCGCCGCTTCCGTGGGAACGTAGACGAACGCTCCCGCCGGCCCGGTCTCCCGGGACCACTCGATCCCCTGCTCGCGGAACCGGGTCGGTTCGGCCCCGACCTCCGCGACCGGCTCGCTGAGCCGGACGCTCATGTTCGAGCCGTCCCGCGCGAGACGGAGCACGTCGTTCGGCTCGTCGTGGACGATCCAGGCGAGCGGAACGACGAGGTGGAGGTGAACGAGCCGCGGCCGGAACTGCCTCTCGCTTTCGGTCTCCGTCCGGGAGAAGACGGCGTACGGCGTCTCGTCGACCGTCCCGAGCCGCGCGAACTGGAACGCCCGCTGGCGGAACTCGAGCACGTTGACCTCGAGGTCGGAGACCGTGAGCACGCTCGAGCGAGCCGCGCGGGCTAGATAACGGAGGGGAGCGCCCGCCGGCGCGCCCCCGCCGACGACCCGGCCCGAGGGGCCCGTCCGACCGGTGCCCGGCGGACCCGGTCCGTGCGGGCCACGGGGCCGTCCGGCCGGTCGGCCCCCTCGCGGGTCGATCCGGCACGGAACGGCGCCCGAGCGAACGATTAAGGCGCCGATTCGGCTCCCGGAGATGCCCTACGGGGAACCTACCATGAGCGAACAGAAGGCGTTCGAGGATGCGAACGGGAGATACGCGGCGAAGTTCGAGAAGGGCGCCTTGCCGATGCCGCCGGGCCGTCACGTCGCGGTCGTGACCTGCATGGACGCTCGGCTCGACCCCGCGAAGTTCCTCGGGCTCTCCGAGGGCGATGCGCACGTCATCCGCAACGCGGGGGGCCGCGCCGACTGGAGCGCGATCCGGTCGCTCGCGATCTCGCAGGAGCTCCTCGGGACGAACGAGGTGTTCGTGATCCACCACACCGACTGCGGCATGCTCACGTTCTCGAACGGGGACATCCAGGAGCGTCTTCGCAAGAAGTACCGGGCCGAGACGTCCGACCGGGACTTCCTCCCGTTCAAGGACCTCGAGGAGAGCGTCCGGGACGACATGCGGGCGATCCGGAGCTCCTCGATCGTCTCGAAGGACGCCCCCATCCACGGCTACGTCTACGACGTGAAGACGGGTCGGCTCAAGCCGGTCAAGTAGTCCGGCTTCCGGTTCCGGTCCCTCGACCCGCCGAACCCCGGGCGGCCGCGCTCCGCCGGCCGCCGGGGCGCGGGCGGTACGCGCGCGAGCGCCCCCGATGCGAGGGCGGGCCGAGGCAACCCTAATAAAGGGTCACCCCTAGGCGCGCGCGTCCGGTCGATGAGGGAATGAAACGCTCCTCGCGGGTCTGGAAGAAGCGCGGCCACATGCGGTGGAAGTGGCGCAAGAAGCGGATGCGCCGCCGCATGCGGGCTCAGAAGATGCGCAAGCAGTGAGACCCGTCCGTCGGCGGTGTTTCGCGAACCCTTTCCCCGACGCTTCGCGGCGAAGGTCGGGCCGTCGATCGGGGCGCGTTCGACGGGAGCGGCGTCGACCGAAGGCCCTACCAACCGAGCCGGTCGAGCTTCCGGGCGTCCTTCGTCGCCTTCTTCCACTCCCGATAGTGGTCCCGGCAGAGCGGCGCGCGACGCCCCTTCTCGGGCAGGTCCGTGAACGCCTTGCGGGCCTCGGCGAGCGCGAGGTGCCGCACCGAAGGCGCCCCGCATCCGCGGACCACGCACGGCTCCTCGACGTCGTCGTTCGCGCGGGGTCTCGGGCCGGATCCCTCCGGGGTCATCGGCGGCCCTTCTCGGCCAGCGCAGCGGCCACGAGGTCGGGGATCTCGTACGGGAACCGGGCGACCTTCGCGCCGGCCGCCTCGAGCGCCGCGAGCTTGCTCTCGGCCGTGCCCCGCCCGCGCGTGATGATCGCGCCCGCGTGGCCCATCCGCTTGCCGGGCGGCGCGCTCCGACCGGCGATGTAGGCGACCACCGGCTTCGTGAAGTGGTGGCGAATGTACTCGGCGCCGTCCTCCTCGGCGGTCCCGCCGATCTCCCCGACGAGCACGAGGAGGTCGGTCTCGGGGTCGGCCTCGAACAGCGGGAGGGCATCGACGAACGAGGTGCCGACGACCGGGTCCCCGCCGAGACCGATGCACGTCGACTCCCCGAGTCCGTGCTCCGTGATCCCGTTCACGATCTCGTAGGTCAGCGTCCCGCTGCGCGAGATGACCCCGACGCGGCCGGGCCGAAAGACGACGTTCGGGATGATCCCGACCTTCGATTTCCCGGGGGAGGCGATCCCGGGGCAGTTCGGCCCGATGATCCGGGTCCCCTTCGCCTTCGCGTAGTGGTACATCACCAGCATGTCGTGGAACGGAATGTGCTCCGTCACGACGGTCGCGAGGCGGATCCCCGCGTCGACCGCCTCGATCAGGGCGTCCTTCGCGAACGGGGCCGGCACGAAGATGCACGCCGCGTTCGCGAGAGTGCGCTCGACCGCGTCGCGCACCGAGTCGAACACCGGTACGCCTTCGACCTCGTTGCCGGCCTTGCCGGGCGTGACCCCGGCGACGACCTGCGTTCCGAAGAGCTTCATCTGGCGGGTGTGCACCGTCCCCTGATGGCCGGTGATCCCCTGGACGACCACGCGCGTGTCGCGGTCGACGAGAACGGTCACGGCCGTCCTCCCGCCGCGGCGACGACGGCCCGGGCCGACTCCTTCAGGCTCGGGACCGACGTGACGCCCGCCGCGCGAAGGATCGCGATCCCCTCGGCCTCGTTGTTCCCTCGGATCCGGGCGACCAGAGGGAACCGGCGCTCGGCCGGGACCTGCTGCATCGCCGCGACGAGGCCGGTCGCGACCGTGTCGCACCGGGTGACGCCCCCGAAGATGTTCAAGAAGACCGCCTTCGGCCGGGCCTCGGCCATCAGGAGGAACGCCTCGGTGACCTTCTTCGGGTCGTCCGTGCCGCCGAGGTCGAGGAAGACGCCCGGGGCCCCGCCGAACTCCTTGAGGACGTCGAGGGTCGCCATCGTGAGGCCGGCGCCGTTCGCGATGACCCCGATGTTCCCGTCGAGCTGGACGAACGCGATCTCCTTCTCGCGGGCGATCTCCTCGAGGGGCGTGCGGTCGTCGCGGATCTCGGCGTACTCGGGATGCCGGAACGACGCGTCGTCCTCGATGATCACTTTCGCGTCGAGCGCGACGAGCCCGTCGCCGACCGTCGCGAGCGGATTGATCTCGACCAGCTCGGCGTCCTCCGCCGCGAAGACCTTCCACACCGACTCGAGCACGCGGTCGAGCGCGCGGGCCGCCCCGCCGGTCAGGCCGAGCACCCGGGCCGCGCGGCGCTTTTCGTAGTCGGTGAGGCCGGGGAACGGATGGACGGGCTGGCGGTCGATCTGCGCGTCCTCGACCGTTTCGATCTCGACGCCGCCCTGGGCGCTCGCGATCAGGATCGGAAGTCGCAGCGAGCGGTCGAGCGTCACAGAGAGGTAGAGCTCCCGGCCGATGGCGAGCTTCTCCTCGAGGAGGACCTCCTTGACCTTCTCGCCCTTGAAGTCGAGGCCCAGGATCGCCG
>JAJZGO010000096.1 GCA_021798415.1 Thermoplasmata archaeon
CTGGAGCCGCTTCGGGGTCATCGCCTGGGTGCTGATCGCGATCTACATCGGGATCGGGATCTACATGCTCTACGCGGCTCCGCTCAAGATGGGCGTCGGCTGGGGAGCGTCGATCGCCCTCGCCGTCGTTACCTTCGTGGTCCTCGGGGTCCTCGCCTACTACGGCCCGATGTACGGGGCCGGCCAGCTCGTGCCGAACACGTTCCTGTGGTCGATGACCAACATGAACGCGAACATCCTCTACTTCGTCCTCTTCGGAGCGCTCACGATCGGGATGCCGGTCGTCATCTGGGGCCTCGTCAAGCCCGAGTTCCGCAAGCACATCTCGGCCGCCTTCTGGATCCCGGTCTGGACCTTCGCGTTCTACCTGCTCTCGTACTTCACGGAGTTCGGGCCCGCGGGCTTCCCGCACGCCGTCGCGCTCGCGTTCCCCTACGGCACCGTCCTTGCGATCGTCCTGGGAGCGGTCTTCTTCGTTTGGGCCGCGCTTTCGGCCTTCGAGACCGACGAGCTGAAGGCGATGGTGGCCATGGGCGGAGTGATCAAGTCCGAAGAGGAAGAGGAAGCGGGTCTCTCGGAGGCGCCGGGGATCGTGCAGGCGCCTCCCGCCTGACGGCGCGGACCGCGGGATCCCCGGAGGGGACGCGACCCGGGGCCGGGCGCGTCCTCGCCCGTCACTTCCAGCGGTAGAGCATCTTCCCGCAGACCTCGCAGACCTCGGTCTCGAGGTTCGCCTGATACCGCGGGTGGGTCGTCCGCCCGCAGACCGGGCAGTCGAACCGGGGGACAGGGAACGGGGCCCCGGTCTCGTCGTGGACGAGGTCCATCGGGATCGGCCGCACGCGGGCGGCGACCCCTCCTCGCGCCTCTTCGATGCGGTCGAGGATGTATCCCAGCCCCTCGAACGAATCCATCACGTGGGGAATGCGGTCCCGGGTGGGCAGGACGGGGAGGGTGAGCGTCGCCTCCGTGCCGAATACCGCGAGCGCCGGGATCGTGTTCTTCGGGTTCGGAGAGACCGTCTCGAAGCTTCGGAGGATCTTTCGGACGGGTTCCTCCCGGAAGACCGGCTCGAGCGCCTCGTCGAACGGGTAGACGGCCCACCGACGGTCGAGCTGGGCGTCCCCGGTCATGCTGCCCTTGAAGTTCCCCTCGCGACGCCGATAGCGCATGATGATCCGGTCGAAGTCGATGGCGTTCTTCGAAAAGACCCTCGGGCGCTCGCCGACGAAGAGCCAAGGGGCCGGCTCGAAGGGCATCTGGGGCGGCTCCACCAGGCGAACCGCGGTCGTGAACCCGACCTGGGTGTCCGGGTAGAACGGTCGCGGCTCCCGGAACGCGACCTCCCAGGTCCGGCCCGACCAGGAACCGACGAGCGACGCGGGCGGAGGGGCTTTCCGGGCGGCCCTCGGTGGGGTCGCCGACTCGGTCCGGAACCCGAGGTACCGGCCGACGAATCGCTCGCAGACCGCGGTCCAGAACTCCCGCGGTGGGACTTTCCCTTCGTTCGGGAGCATGCAGGCGAGCGCCGGAGAGTCGCAGGGCTACTAAGCGCCGAGCCCCGCCCCCCGAGCCTCCGCGGCCCCCCCTACTTCGGACGGGCGATGCGCAGCCGGCGGATCCGGTGACGCGTGAGCCCACTTCGTACGTCGGCCGTCCGCATCCTCACCGATAGGCCGTGGGCCCGCACCGCGTCGAGCACCGGGCCGAGGGAGGAGCTCGCGAGGCTTCCGTAGGCCGGCCCGGGTCCCGAGAAGAAGAGATGCCGCTTCTCTTCGGGGCTGGTCGCGGGGTCGGCGGTCAGGTCCTCCACTTCGAGGTAGAACGCGGGGTCGGTCCACTCGACCGCCACCGGGCGCCCCCACCGGCGGGTGATGGTCACTCCCCGAGAGTTCGCCTCGAGCCTCCTCGCGGGGTTGAGGAGGCCCGAGTTGAGGCTCAGGACGACGAGGCCGATCCCGAGGGCGATCAGAAGGAGCGCGACGACGGAAGCGGACCCGGGAAAGGACCCACCCAAGGTCGCGATCTCGACGCTTCCGATGCCCACGAACACCACCCCGAAGCCGGCGCCGAGGCCGGCCGTGACGAGCCTCTTGCGGACGAACTGCCGGGCCTCGGCGCTCAGGTCGAGGGTCAGCTCCGAGGGGGCGGGAGACGTCGGGGGTTTCGGGGGGTTCGAGGACACGGGAGTGGCCAACCGCTCCCTCGATAAGACCGCGCGCCCCAGGAGGAGATGGAGGAGGAGGTGCCGAACGGAGGCGTATCGACCTTCGCGGGCCCCGGCGGAGCCGGCGGGGGTCGCTCCTCCCGGCGCGGGCGGCCGGGGGGCCCTGACCTCTCCCGGGCGGCCGAGCGCCCGAGACCGTAGATGCTGACGAGGACGAGGCCCACGCCGACCACCTGGAGCGCCACGAGGTGCTCCCCGAAGAACACGACCGAGCCCGCCAGCGCCACCACGGGCACGAGGAACGCGTACGCCGAGAGCGTCGCCGCGCGGGTACGACCCAGAAGGTCGAACCAGATCGAGTAGGCGAGCGCGGTGCCGAGGATCCCGAGCCAGACGAGGCTGATGTCGAGAGAGGGCGCGAACGTCGGGAGCGGGGTCGGAGCCAGGAGGGCCACGAGCGCGAGGAGGGCCACGGAGCCTCCGATCAGCTGGAACGCGTTCGCCTCCAGCATCTGCGATCGGTCGAAGCGCCGCTGGAAGACGACCGTTCCGACCGCCCAGGCGACCGCGGAACCGAGGAGCTCGAGAACGGGGGTCGCGGAGAGACCGTTCGCGGCCACCGACCCGACCTGGGCGACGAGCGCGACCCCGAAGAAGCCGGCGCCGAGCGCGAGCCACTGGCGGACGCCGAGGCGGTGGCCCAGGACCGCCGGCGAGAGGAGGGCGACCCACAGGGGGAAGGTGTAGGTCAGAACGGCCGCCACCCCCGGAAGGACGGTCTGGATCGCGACGAACAGCAGCGCGTAGAACGCGGCGGTGTTCGGGATGCCCAAGAGGATCGCGTCCCGGCGCCCCGCCCGGTCGAGACGTCCCCATCCGCGGACCGCGGTGAGGAGAACGGCCGCCGCTCCGGCCCCGATCGCCGCCCGCAAAAGCGCGAGCCACAGCGCGGTCGCGTCCGAGAGGCCGACGCGGACGAAGAGGAAGTTGAACCCCCAGACTACGCACACGAACAGGAAGAGGAGCCGGGAGCCCCACGACCACCCGTCCTCGGCCACGTCAGCTCCCGAAACCGGCGAGAGGATAGGGGTTGCGGAGACGTCGCCGGGCGACCGGGGCGCTCGCCCTCCGGGGACCCGGCGGACCGGAGATAAGCGCATAAACCGGGCCTTCTTCCGACCGGTCGAATGACGTTGCGCGGTCGGGACCTCATCTCGGTCCGGGACCTCTCCCGGGAGGAGATCGAGGAGGTCCTCGCCTCCGCCCGCAAGATGATCCCCTACGCGGAGGGGACGAAGGTGATGCACCCGCTCGCGAACAAGATCGTCGCGATGGCGTTCTTCGAACCCTCGACGCGCACCCGGCTCTCGTTCGAATCGGCCGTGCAGCGGCTCGGCGGCACGTGCGTGACGATCGCCGACGCGAGCGTCACGTCGATGCGCAAGGGCGAGAGCCTCCACGACACGATCCGGATGCTCAGCTCCTACGCGGACGCGATCGTGATCCGCCATCCGAGCGAGGGCTCGGCCCGGCTCGCGGCCCGGGCGTCCGACCGGCCGGTCGTGAACGCGGGCGACGGCGCGGGGCAGCACCCGACCCAGACGCTGCTCGACCTCGCGACGATGCAGGAGGCGTTCGGGACGTTGAGCGGCCTCAAGGTCGTCCTGCTCGGCGACCTCAAGTTCGGGCGGACGGTCCACTCCCTCGCCCAGGCGCTCGCGCTCTTCGGATGCGAGGTCGTCCTCTCCTCGCCCCCCTCGCTCGCGCTCCCCGACCAGGCGCGCCGGCGGTTGCGCCAGTCGGGGGCCCGGGTGACGGACGAGGAGGACGTCCGCCGGGCGATGAAGGACGCCGACGTCCTCTACGTGACCCGCATCCAGAAGGAGCGGTTCGGCGACCTCGCGGAGTACGAGAAGGTCGCCGGGTCGTACCGGATCGACGCGGCGCTCCTCCAGGACGCGAAGCCCCGGCTCATCGTGATGCACCCGCTCCCGCGGGCGGGCGAGATCGCGCCGGACGTCGACGGGACGACGCACGCGGCGTACTTCCGGCAGTCGTTCCTCGCGGTGCCGGTGCGGATGGCGCTCCTCGACGCGATCCTCGGCGGTCCGAGGCGGGGGGCGGGCTAGGTGCGCGAGCTCAAGATCACCCCGATCAAGAACGGCACCGTCATCGACCACATCTCGAACGGCCTCGCGCTCGAGGTGCTGCGGATCCTCGGCGTCCAGACGATCGACAAGGACTCGACCGTGAGCGTCGCGCTCCACGTCCGCAGCGGCAAGCTCGGCTGGAAGGACATCGTGAAGGTCGAGAACATGGAGCTCTCGCCCAGAAAGTCGAACGCGATCGCGCTGATCGCGCCGACCGCGACGATCTCGATCATCCGCGACTTCAAGGTCCGCGAGAAGCGGCCGGTCGACCTCCCCGAGCGGATCGTCGGCGTGCTGCGCTGCCCGAACCCGAACTGCATCACGAACCAGCCCGAACCGGTCGAGAGCGAGTTCGAGGTGACCCAGCGCCGACCGACCGTGCTGACGTGCGCGTACTGCGACCGCGAGGTCGAGGACTTCCTCCACCACCTCGCGTAGCCCGGAGGGCGGGTGTCGGGGGTCGAGTTCGCGGCCGGCGTAGGAACCGTCTTCCTCGTCATCGGCGTCCTCGAGCTCTTCGACCGGACGAGCTTCGCGCTGATCGCGCTCTCGAGCCGGGCGCACGCCCTCGCCTCGTGGGCCGGCGCGTCGACCGCGTTCGCGGCGGTGACCGCGATCGCGGTCTCGATCGGAGCCGTCCTGACCTCGGCGCTCGGCCCCGCCCGCCTCGGGTGGCTGCGCGTCGCCGGCGGGCTCTTCCTGATCGGCTACGCGGCGTGGCTCTACGTCCACCCCGAGACGGAGGAGTCGCCCCACCTGCGCGACGACCGGCGCTCGTCGTTCGTCGCGGCGCTCGCCACGATCTTCGTGCTCGAGCTCGGCGACACGACGATGATCTTCGAGGTCGTCTTCGTCGCGACGTGGGGCTGGCTCGTCGTGCTCGTCGGAGGCGCGAGCGCGCTCGTCGTCGTCGCGGCGTGGAACGTCGTCCTCGGCCGGCAGCTCGGCGCCCGCGTCCGACCCCACATCCTCGCGCGGGTCGTGATCGTCGTCCTGGTCGTGGTCGGCGCGGTCACGGTCGCCTACGGCCTCGCTCCGGGCGCGTTCCCGGCCCTGTAGGCCGGTCGCCCTAGCGCCGCGCGGGCCGGGCGACGGGCGGAAGCGGACCCCCGCCGTGCTCGCTCGAGGCCGCGAGCGACCCGAGGTTCCCGAGCCACTCCGACCACCCCGCCGGGACCGCGCGCTTCATCTCGGGAGACTCGAGGAGGGCGAGGAGCTCCGCCGCGCGCTCGGGCTGACGGCTCGACGCCTCGAGGAGCGCGAGCCGGACGATCGCCTCCACGCGCAGGCGCGGGATCGTCATCGCGCTCGGTACGTCGAGGATCGCGCTCCAGCGGTCCTGCGCCCCATCGGTGAGCTCGTTCATCGCCATCTGCCGCCCCTCGAGCAGCCAGAGGCGCAGGAGGCCGGGCGAGGGAGGTAGAAGGTGGAGCAGGTCGGTGATCTGGTGCGCCCGGGCGAGCGCCGGCTCGATCTGCTTCGACGGCCCGCGGTCGAGCAGGATCTCCGCGAGGCCCAGCTGGTGGTTCAGCTCGATCGACGGGAGCTTCGAGCGCTGGAGCGCCGGGATCGCCCGCTCG
>JAJZGO010000097.1 GCA_021798415.1 Thermoplasmata archaeon
TCGCGGCTAGCCAGCTCCTCCCGTACCGGGCCCTCTTCGCGCTCGGGCTCGGCGTGGCGGCGGCGAGCGGGGTCCTCCTGGCCCTCGACGCGGCGACCGGGGGCCGGCCGACGCACCCACACCCGCCGACCGCCCCCCGGGACCACCCTCGATAGACCGGGTCGGACCGGCGGGCGGCTCGCGTCAGCTCTTGTCGCGCGCGCGGACGGTCCGCGAGGACGGTGGCCCGGCGTCCTCGGAGGTGCCCTCCTCCGCGCGCGGGCTCCGGAGCATCGTCAGGTAGACGAGCCCGCCGACCAGGCCGACGATCGGCACGAGGGCGAGCGGCGCGAGCTCGGAGAGGCCGCCCGAGCCGAGGGCGAGGGGAGGGGCCGAGCCCGCGGGCAGCGGCGCGAGCTCGAGCACGAAAGGGCTCACGGTCTGCCCGTAGTCGATCGTCAGGTGCGAGGAGTTCGTGAGGTAGCCCGGGGCCGAGCCCGTCACGTTGAGGAGGGAGGCGGCGAGCCCGGAGAAGTTCGCCCATCCACCGACGGTCGCGAACCGGACGGCCGAGACCGGGAAAGCGGAGCCGTCGGTGAGGTTGATCGCCGTCGAATTGAGGACGACCATCGCCCCCGGGATCGCGGCGTGGCCGCCGGCGCTGCTGACGACCTCGACCCCGAGCGTCGAGAGCGGCTCGGGCTGGAGGAGGAGGGAGTGCGTGACCGACGCGGACGGCGACAGCGCGAGAACGGTCGGCGTTGAGACGAGGAACCCTCGCGCCGAAGCGGTGACGGTGTAGTTGCCGGTAGGCACGGAGAACGACCCGGTGCCGTTCGGACCCGTGAGGACGCGTTCGGTCACGTTCCCGCTCGGTAGGCCGACCGCCCGCAGGACGATCGAGGCGTTCGCCACGAGCACCCGGGTGTAGGGGGAGGTGAGGCCGAGCACCGAGACGACGAGCGTGGGGAACGGTAACGACACGAGCGTGAGGTTGACCGGCTCGACCCCGGAGAACTCCGCCGTCACGTTCACGGTCCGGGGACGGAACCCGTAGGCGTCCGCCGTCAACGTGATCGGCCCGACCAACGGGGTCGAGAGGTTGAGATAACCGCCGGGCCCGGTCGACCCCACCGCGAACCCTTCGAGGGAGACCGCCACTCCGGTGAGAGGAGGGAGGGAGCCGTTCGGCATCGAGCCGAAGGCGCGTACGGCCAACTCGAGCATCGGGAAGAGGGTGAGGTTCACCGACGTCGTCCCCCCGGGCGCGAAGTCGACGGCTGTCGAGTTCGTGTGGTACCCTCCGGCGCTCACCGAGACGCCGCCCATCGCCGCCGGGACTCCCCAGAACTCCGCAAGGCCGTAGCCGTTCGTATACCGCGGCGAGCCGGCGAGGAGTTGGCCGTCCACCGAGACGTTGACCCGCGCGTTCGGGACCGGCGGACCGACCGCCGACTCCGCCCGCACGATGACGGTCGCGGGGGGAAGCGGAGTGAGGTTGAACGCGACCGTCGTCCCGGGGCCCGTCGGGAGCCAGAGCGACCGGTTGGCCGGAGCGAAGCCCGGCGCGCTCACGTTGATGGTCACCGGCCCGGCCGCAACATACGGGAAACGGAGCGCGCCGGTGGCGTTCGTCAGCCGAGAGAGACCGGCGTTGACGCCCACGAGCGCGTTCGCGACCCCCGAGCCGGACGAGGCGTTGGCGACCTGGACCAGCAGGCTCGTGACCGGTGCGAGACGCCAGCTGCCGTTCGAGCCGTTGACGGGGTTCCCGCCGCCCCCGGTCAACAGCAGCGTCTCGTTCCCCGGGACGGCGAGGAAATCGGCGGCCGATGCCGCCCGGGGCGACGGCGCGGACGCGGAGGTGATCCGCATCCACACGAGGCTCACGGGATTGTAGAGGTAGGTGTCGTTGAACTCGGTCGTTCCGTTCGTGCCGCCAAAGAGGAGGTCAACGCCCTCGAGCGGGTCGTAGCTCCACGTCGCGTCCGCCCGCCCGGGGGGCGGGGCTCCGGACGACGGGAGCGCCGACCAGGCGAGCGACGTCGGCGAGAACGTCCACACGGTGGAGGAGCACGGGTAGCATCCCCCGAAGAGGAGGAAGACGCCTCGCTGCGGGTCCCAGGTGAGCGACGCGCCGAAGAGCGGCCCCGGACCCGATCCGACCGGGGTCACCCGCCGCCAGGTGTCGGTCGTGAGGTTCAAAAGCCACGTGTCGCCGAACGTCAGCTGGCCCGAGCCGCTCGCGTTCGGGTCCCGACCGCCGAAGAGGAGCGCGGTACCGTTCCCGACGGAGAACGCCGGCTCGGCCCGCGCCGCGGGCGCGGAGCCCCGGGTGACGTTCGTCCAGTTCTCCGTCACGAACGAGAACGTCCAGGTGGCGTTCGAGACGCGTCCGGTGGTGATGTTCCGAAGCCCTCCGAACAGTACCGCGGAGCGGCCGGGGGGATCGACCGCGAACCCGAAGTCGCGGAGGGGGTTCGGGGCACGCGTCGGCGAGACGGAGGTCCACCGGTTCGCGGTCTCGTTGTAAACGAGGGTCTGGTTGGTGAGCCCGGTCGACGTCTCCCCCCCGAACAGCACTCCATCGCCCTCCGGCGAGAGCGCTCCGAAACCGGCACCGCTGCGTCCCGCGGGCGTTGTGGCCGATAGCCGCGTCCACGCCCAGCCGCCGCTCGGCGCGGCGCCCGCGAGCGGGGCCCGGTCGGTCGGAGAGGGAGCGGACCGGGCCGCCGGGAGCGCCGGGAGAGCCCCCGTGGCGGCGGGCGGGCGGGGGCTCGACGTGGCGCGGTTCCCCATCCCAGGGGGTGGGAGGAGCGAGACCAGCACCGCCACGAGGAGGAGGGTGACGAGGAGGCGGAGCGCGCCTCGCCCCCAGCGACCTCGCGGGGACCGTCGGAGCCGTCGGGGAAGCGAGCGCGCGTCCCGGCGGAGCCCGAACGCCCCTCGCGGCACGGCCCGACACGTGGGCAAACCTCTCCCCCCGTTCCGGCAAGGGACGCTCCCCTTGATGTGGGGTTCGGTCGGAAGCGGGAGAACGTCCCGGGCCGGCGCGTGCGGTTCCCTAGCGGTCCGGGCGCGCCGATCGGGGTCGGCCGCCGGGCCTAGTCGTCAGGCTCGAGGAGCTCGGGCGACACGTGCCCCGACGGCGACCTCTCCGCAAGGCGGCGGGCGGCGGTGACGAGCGCGAGGGCGCGGACGGTCGGCGCCACGTCATGGCTCCGGACGAGCGCGACGCCCCGTTCGGCCGCCAGGACGGCTGCCGCCACTCCCGCCTCGAGACGGTCGAGCGGTCCGGCCCCCCCGAGCGTCCAACCGAGGAACGACTTGCGGGACGCGCCGATCACGACCGGGTAGCCGAGCGAGCGAAGCTCGCCGACGTGGACGAGCAGCTCGAGGCTCTGCTCGGGGGACTTCCCGAAGCCGAGCCCGGGGTCGACGAGGATCTGTTCGGGGGCGATCCCGTCCTGACGGGCGGCGTCGGTCGCCTCGGCGAGGCGCTCGAAGACCTCGCCGCGCAGGTCCGAGTAGTGGAGGTCGCTCTGCATCGTCGGGGGCGTCCCGCGCATGTGCATCACCACCACGCCGGCCCCGGTTCGCGCGACGACGCGTCGCATCGCCTCCGACCGCAGCCCCTCGACGTCGTTGATGAGGTCGGCGCCCGCGTCGACCGCCTTCGCCGCAACCTCGAAGTGGCGGGTGTCGACGCTGATCGGGACGTCGAGGCGGCCCGCAAGTCCGGAGAGCACGGGCTCGAGTCGCGACCACTCGACGTCGGTCGAGACCGGATCCGCGTGCGGGCGCGTCGACTCCGCGCCGATGTCGACGATCGAGGCGCCGGCCGCGACGTCCTCGACGGCCCGCGCGACCGCCGCGGCCGGGTCGAAGAACCGCCCGCCGTCACTGAACGAATCCGGCGTCACGTTGACGACGCTCATCACCCGGGGTCGGTCGCCGACCACGAACCGGCGGTGGGCCCCGTGGACCTCGCGCGGCCCGCGGGCGACGTGCGCGCGCAGCGCGCGGTCGACCTCGTCGGCGATCTCGCGGAGGCGGAACGGCTGGCGGGCGAGCTTCGGAAGGACGCGACGATACTGGCCCCACGTCGCGAGGAGCACGACCGGGCTCTCCTCGACCGAGTGGTCGGCGACGCCGCGGGCGTGCGCCGCGTCGCCGCCGACGGACAACAGTTCCTGCTTGAGGATCGGCGCCGCCTTGAGCGGCACGTGGGCGAGCCGTACCGGGAAGATCCGGCCTTTGCGGGTCATGATGCCGACGCCTTCGGGGTCGCTCTCGGTCCGCTCGATCTCGCGCGCGACCTCCTGGAGCGTCTCCGCGTCGAGCACCCGCGCCCGGTAACGGTGGGCCGGTCGGTCCGATCCGGGCGGGGTCCCCACGGTGCGGCCGATGCGGTCGGCTCGTCAAAAAGGCGCCGGGGCGGTCGGCAGGGTTTAGGCGCGCGGTGGACCTGACGGATGGAGGGGCGGACGTGGCCCACCGGGGGGTCGTCATCGCGGTCGAAGGCGCGTCGGCGGCCGGCAAGAGCTCGGTCGTGCGCGCGGCCCGTGCGGCGTACGGCTGGAGCGCGCTCTCGGAGGCGTTCGACCGGCTCGACCCGAGGCCGTCGCTCGAGTTCGCCTCGTCCCGCGAGCTCCTCGCGACCGAGCGCCGCCTCCTCCGCGAGGAGGGGCGCCGCGCCGGCGAGGCGAACCGCGGCCGCGCCCGAGGGGAGGTCGTCGTCGCCGACACGGGCTTCTGGGGGCCGCTCACGTACGCGGCGGGGCTGGTCGCGCTCGGACGCGCCGAACGTTCCGTGCTGGTCGCGCTCGGGAAGGACGCGAGCGCCCCGGACGCGCTCCCGTGCGTGCCGGACCTCGTCGTCTATCTCGACGCGAGCACGGCCGCTCGGCACGAGCGGGCGCGTCGGGACCGGGCCGCCCATCCGGCCGCGCTCGAGCCCCGTCACGCCGCGGTCGGAGCCTTCGAGCAGTCGTTCTTCGTCCGGACCGTCCCGAGCGTGCTCCCGGGGGCGGTCGTCCGGCGGATC
Source organism: Thermoplasmata archaeon (assembly GCA_021798415.1). Taxonomy (GTDB): domain Archaea; phylum Thermoplasmatota; class Thermoplasmata; order Lutacidiplasmatales; family UBA184; genus Lutacidiplasma. Next base: position 5,027 of record JAJZGO010000097.1, read on the forward strand.
CGGGCGCTCGGGCCCCCGGAGGAGCTCGCCGCCCGCCTCCGTCGCATAGTGGACGAGCTCCCGGGCGTCCCCGGACCCCCGCCGGAGCCTCGGTCCGTCGCCCGCGCCGTCGTTTCGGCCCTTCTCGCCGCGACCGCCCGCTCCCGGGGGACGGTCCGGCGGGTCTCCCGCCACCGTTAAAAAGGCGGCCCGGCCTGCCCGGAACCCCTCGCATGAAGCCGCTCGACGTGCTCCAGCAGAGCCTCCACAAGCGCGTTCTCGTGGAGATGCGCGGCGGACGCTCGTACCGCGGCGTCCTGGACGCGTACGACCAGCACCTCAACCTCGTCCTCTCCGCGGCCGAGGAGGTCGTGAAGGACGAGGTGACTCCTCACGCGGGGCTCACGCTCGTGCGGGGCGACTCGGTCGTCTACATCTCACCGTAGGGAGGTCTAGGTCATGGGAAAGGGAACCCCCTCGCGCCGGGGCGGAAAGATCGTCCACATCATCTGCCGGCGTTGCGGCCGCCACTCCTACCACCGCCAGAAGAACGTCTGCGCGTCGTGCGGGTTCGGCGACTCGCCGCGGCGCCGCGGCTTCGAGTGGGCGAAGCTTCGCTGAGCGGGGCGACCGCCCACGGCCTCGGCCGGGAGACCCACGGGTTCCCGATCACGGCAAAGCGCAGCGGACGTCCCGCCGCGCGTCGGATCCCGACCCGCGGAAGCGCCGCGACCGGGACCGCGCCGCCCGGCCGTGCGAGCAACCGAAGGCGGCGACCGGTCACCGCGTCGACCCCGTCGTCGGCGAGCGTGAGCCCGAGGACCCGGCACAGGCGCCCGGGGCCGACC
>JAJZGO010000098.1 GCA_021798415.1 Thermoplasmata archaeon
AACCGAGGCCCCGACGGGGGCCCGCACGAGCGCCGCCTCGAGACCGGGCGGTTCGGACCGGGCCCGAGCGACCGTCGCGTCGGGCACTTCGGGGAGCTCCGGCAGGGTTCCGGGCGGCGTTCCGAGGTCGGGGCCGAGCGCGGCGGTGGTCGGTTCGACGTCCGATCCTGCGACGGGCACTTCGATCGCCGGGGAGGGCCCGGCATCGGCGGCCGGCTCTGCCGGGGCCGACGGCAACCTCCCATCGTCCTCGACGACCGGCACTTCGTCCGCGCCGGCCCAGGCCTCCGCCCGGGCGAGGGGGACGCCGACCGCCGGCTCGGTCGCCTCGCTCGGAGCGGCCGGGATCAGCGAGAGGACCCACGCGAGCTGTACCTCGAGGATGCGCCGGGGCGGCAGCCGGAGCGGCGGAAGGCCCGTGCGCGCCGACTCGCTGCGCTGACGGATCCTCTGGTACGCTTCGGCGACCTTCGGGTCCGGGCCTGCCGGCCGAGCGACCTCGCCCCGCAGCCCGTCGATGAGCCCGAGCACGAACGACGACACACGGGAGAGATGCCCGCGAGCGGCGTCGAGGTCGCCGGTCGTGACCGCGCTGAGCGCGGACTCGAGCTCGACACGTACCGGCCGGACGTCGGCGCCCACGAGGACCAAGTCACGGACCTCATCCGCGAGGGGGTCGACCGGGGAGGTCGTCTCCTCGGCCGAACCTTCGGGCGGGGCGACCACGGCACGTTCCGTCGCGTGGGTCGCCTCGATGATCTGGCGCGTGTCGCGCGAGATCGTGGTCGAGAGCTGGATGTCGATCCCGTGGGGCCCGATGCGGTAGGGGTGGAGCCGTACGTCGTGCGGGCTACCGCGGAACTTCTCGACGCCGATCGCGCGGACGGACCGGCTCTCGAGCTCCCAGCGGAAGAGCCGTATCTCGCCCCTCGCGAGCATCCGCTCCGGCGTCTCGACGTCCTCGAGCGGGGACTCGACCGTCAGGAGCGTCGTGACCCGCAGGTCGGAGAGGAACCGCAAGAACGCCTGAGCGCCGCCGATCGGGTCGAACCCCTTCATGCAGAAGTACTGCAGGGCCGTCAGCGAGTCGACCGCGATGCGGGAGTAGCCCTTCCGGACGACCTCGGTGCGGAGCATCTGCTCGAGACCGGCCATCGTGACCTCGACCGCGGAGAGCTCGGGCGAGCTGCGGATCGAGAGGGGGATCTCACTGAAGGGAGTCGCGTTGCGCACGGAGGCGATGTCCTTGAACGGCGCTCGCTCGTAGCGCATGATGTCGGGGATCGCGTCGAAGACGTCGACCTCGTCGAGCGCGGGCCCGAGACCCCGGTGGTTGATCCTCGTCTCGTTCGGTGGTTCCTCGACGGTGACGAGGAGCACACGCTCGCGGTGACGGATCCCTTCGCACAGGAACTGGAGCGCGACCGTGGTCTTGCCCGTCCCCGACGGGCCGACGATCAGGTACGGTCGACGGGCGACCAGCCCACCGTGGAGCATGGTGTCCAGCCCCGGGTTCCCGGTGGAAACGCGACCCTCCGGTAGCCCCGTAGAGACCTTCTCGCTCGGCACCGCCCACCCCCTCCGGACCACCGGCTCCCGCCCGGCCGGTGAGCGATGGGAGGCCGTGCTTCAAGTAGTTTCCTCGATAGTAGCGGCGTCCCGCAAGGACTATCTCCCGGCACGCCAGCGGGGAAAACTATGCCGCGCCCCACTTCGGACGGACCCGCCACCATGCTCGGGCTCGCCGCCGCCCTCCCGACGGCCTTCGGGGAGAGCTTCCGCCGAGGGCGGGACGCCGCCCCGCCGCCGGGCCGCAGCCCCCCGGAGGTCGTCCTCGTCGGCATGGGAGGTTCGGGGATCGCCGCCGAGCTCGCGCGCGGAACGGTCGAGGCGGAGACCCGGGTCCGCTTCTCGGTCGTCCGCTCGGCCGAGATGCCACGGTACCTCGGACCCGACAGCCACGTGGTGCTCGTGAGCTACTCGGGCAACACCTGGGAGACCCTGCGCGCCTACGACGCCGCCGGTCGGGCGGGCGCCCAGCGCACCGTGCTGACCTCGGGCGGGGCCCTCGCCGAAAGGGCCGTCCGCGATTCGGCCCGGCTCCTCCCGATCCCGACGGGGATGCCTCCCCGTTCGGCGGTCGGTCACCTTCTCGGGGCGATCCTCGGGCTCCTCGACCCGTACTTCCCCGAGTCGAACGAGTCGCGCGTCGGACGGATCGTCGAACGGGCCCACCGGCTGGTGCGGGAGTACGCCCGGCCCAAGGGCCCGGCCGCCGTGATCGCCGAGCGCATCGGCCCCCGGATGCCTCTCATGTACGCCGAGAGCGCGTTCCTCGGCCTCGCCCGCCGGTGGAAGACGCAGGTCGAGGAGAACGCGAAGCGGCTCGCCGCGTTCGACGAGGTTCCCGAGCTGTTCCACAACGCGATCGTCGGGTGGGATGCGATGCGGCGAACCGAGGCGGGTCGGTACGCGGCCGTGCTCCTCGAATGGTCGGGCGAACACGCGCTCTTGCGCCAGAGCTACCGGTACCTCGAACGCCTGCTGGCGCGCAAAGGAGTGCGCGTCGTCCGCGTTCCCCTGGCCGCCGAGGACCGGCTCGAGGCCCTCGTCGACGGGATCTCCCTCGGCGACCATGCCAGCCTATTCCTCGCCGACCGGCGCCGGGTCGACCCGCTGCCGGTCGAGGCGATCGGCCGCCTCAAGGCCGTCGTGAAGGGACCCGGGCTCCCGGGCCACTAGACCACCGACCGACGGGGACCGGTCTCTTCGAGCGGAGGGACCCGCCGAACCGGGCCTCCCTCGGGTACGCCCCGGGGGCGCGGTCCGGGGGCGGCAAACCCCTAAAAGCGGGCGTCGTTCCCCTCGCTCGGGTGCTGAGGTAGCCTAGCTCGGCCAAGGCGCCAGATTCGAGATCTGGTGATGCGTATGCATCGCGGGAGTTCAAAAGGCGTCCGGGAATCTCCCCGGGCGGCAGGGAGTCTCCCCCTCAGCGCTTCCCCTCCGTCGATCCGGGTCGTGCTCGAGATCACCCGGGGCTCGTCCGTCGACCGACGCGACCAGGTGGTCGAGTCGGGGACGAGCGTTCGCGCGCTGCTCCGCCGGGCCGGACAATCCGGCGAAGGCTGCGCCGTCCTGCTCGACGGCACGCCGGTCCCCCTCGACACTCCGATCGACCGGGCGCTGACGCTCGTGGTCGTCCCGACGTTCTCGGGCGGGTGACCCCGGCGAGGCGTAAAACTATGGCCGAGGGGTCCGGTCGCCGAACGCAAGCCCTTAAAGTCACGGCCACCGTTTCTCACACCGCATAGGGTCGCACCGTGCCGTCGAGCTGTCCGATTTGCGAACAACCGATCGCCTCCACCGCCGCTCACTGCTCGGTGTGCGGTTTCCCGACGGCGCTCGCGATCGAAGGGCTCCGATCGCTCGGCGGGCCCGACGGACCGCCGGCGGCCGTAGGGTCCGCGTCGTCCGCCGTCTCGACCGGGGGGCTTCGCCCGAAGGCTCCGACGCCCGCCCCGTCGCCCGAGGAGGAGCTGAACACGGCGATCAGCCGGGACCTGAGGGCCCGCATGCAGTTCGCGCGCGAGCTCGGCCAGGGCCCCGACCTCACGTCCGAGCTCTGCCATGCCGCGCTCAGCGAGGCCGAAGGACGGAGCGCGGAGGCGCTCGACATCCTCAGGTCCGCGCAGAGCCGCTACGAGACCGAGACGGACGAGGTGCTCCAGCACCGGCTCGCGACATTGCGCGAGCGGCAGGACCTTCTCGAGAAGACCGGTGTGCGGTTCGCGCTCGACACCGACCTCGACCGCATCGGCGACGCGAAGCGCTCGGAGGACCAGGGCGCGGCGATCGCGCTCCTCCTTCAGGCCGAGCGCCGGGTGGGGCAGCTCGAGTCCGACTGGAAGGGCCTCCAGGGTCTCCTCGCCCAGATCGATAGCCTGCGGAACGAGGCGCTCGAGCTCGGCATCCCGCTCGGGGAGATCTCGGGGGAGCTCGACGCCATCCACGACCGCCTCCGCACCACCGAGGTGACCGAGGAAGCGCTCGACTCGTTCGCGCAGGAGGCCGCCCAGGTCCTGATGCTCCTGCACGAAGCGATCCCCGCGGGCCTCGCCCAGGAGCTCACGAGGCACGAGGAAGCGCTCTCGCGGTTCCCCGAGGAGCACGCCCCGAGCGCGGGGGCGCGCCGCCTCGCCCTGGACGTCTCCCGCCACCTCACGAAAGGTCGGCTTTCCGAGGCGGTCCAGAGCGTCCGCGACCTCCGCCAAGCGATCGCGGAGCTCGAGCGGGCCCCCGAACCCCCTCGCGGCGAGCCGAGCGCCTCGCGCGAGTCCGACGACGAGGCGCTCGACCGTCTCCTCAAGAAAGCGCGGAGCCTTGCGGGCCGCATCCGCACGCTGGCTCCCGACAGTGAGGCCGCCCGGGACGCGGCGGTCCAGATCCGCGAGGCGACCGAGCTCTTGCGCGACCGCCAGCTCGAGGAAGCGGACCTCACCCTCACCCGGTTGATGCGGATGCTCGCGAGCGAGGCGCCGAGGACCTAGCGATGAGCGGCACCGCTTCCGTAGGCGATCTCCCTTTGCGCGCGCGGCTCGATGCGCTGGTCGCTCAGGGACGCACGCTGGAGAAGGAAGGACTGCCGTTCCCGACCGACCAGGTCGTGAGGGCGTTCGACCAGGCGATGGCCGAGCGAACGCCGGCCCAGGCGACGACGGTCCTCCGGCGCGCCGAGGCGCTGCTCGCCCGGGTCCGGACCGACTGGACGTGGGTCCGCGAACTCCTCCGCCGCGTCGACGAGCTGCGCGCCGTCGCCGAGGCGATCGGCGTCGACGTCGCCCACCTCGACCACCGGGTCGGCAATCCCCGCGAGCACCTTGCGAACGAGCCGCTGAGCGCCGGGTCCCTCGAGAAGGCCGCGGCGAGCGCGTCGCTCGCCCTCGCCGTGCTCAACGACACGGTCCCGAAGTTCATCGTCCGGGAGGCCGAGCCGCTCGGCGCGTCGATCCGCCGCGCCCGCGACCGCGGCGAGGACGTCCGGGAGTCGGCGAAGACGTTCGCCCTCCTGCTCCAAGCGGTCCAGGACCACAACGTCCCGACCGCGGCCCAGCGCCTGGTCGAGACCCGACGCAGCGTCGCCCGCATCCCGCGCGCGCCGGCGATGCCCACGATCTCCCCGAAAGAGGAGGAGGAGATCCTCAGCGAGGCCCGGAACCTGGCCCGCCGGCTCCAGCAGATCAAGGGAAAGGCACGCAACGCCCAGAGCGCCGCGCGCCTGATGGCGCAGGTCCGGGCCGCGATCAGCGAGGAGCGACGCTACGGGACCCCCGAGGAGGAGATCGAGGCGCTCTGGGCCGAGGTCGACCGCCTCACGAAGGAGAAGAAGCGCGCGAGCGCGGGCCCGCCGCTCGCTCCGGGTCCGCAGGACAACGGATCCGAGAGCCTTGCGGAGCCGATCCCCGCCGACCGCCCACCTCCCGAGCCCGCGGCGGCCCCGCCGTCGACGCTCCCGACCGGCGCGGAGACGCCCGAGCGCCCGGAGGAATCCGAGGACTCCGGCGAGCGGCTCTACCGCTCGTCCCTGTACGTGCCGTACGCTCCCCCCGATTACCCGGCCCCCGGCGCTCCCCCCGACTACCCTGCCCCCGGAGGGGAGGAGGCGGCCGCGTCGGCCGAAGCGCTCGGACGCGGGCGCCCGAGGCCCCGGGGCCGCCCGTAATCCTTTTATAGGTATCGCAAGTGGTTTATACCAC
>JAJZGO010000099.1 GCA_021798415.1 Thermoplasmata archaeon
TGCGCGGCGGCTCGGTCTACCTCCGGTACGGCGAGGAGGCGCGGCCCACGGTGACGCGGGAGGACGGCGGCCTCGTCGTCCGGGTGAAGGACCGGCTGATGCGAAGCGAGGAGGTCGAAATGCGACTCGACCTCGTCGTCCTCGTGACGGGGATGGTTCCCCGCGAGAACGACGCCCTCGTGCGCGTGCTCAAGCTTCCGATCGGCCAGGACGGGTTCTTCCATGAGGTCCACGTCAAGCTGCGGCCGGTCGAGACCGTCGTCGACGGGGTCTACATCGTCGGCGCCGCGCAGGGCCCGAAGAACGTCGCGGAGAGCGTCTCGAGCGCGCTCGCCGCCGTCTCGAAGACCGGCGGCCTCCTGCTGAAGGGGTACGTCGACCTCGACCCGCTCGTCGCGAAGGTCGACCCGACGCTCTGCGTCTGGTGCGACGAATGCACGAAGGCGTGCCCGTACGGGGCGATCGGAGCGGTCGACTACGGCGACCAGCGGATCGCCGAGGTCAACGGCGTCCTCTGCAAGGGCGAGGGCGCGTGCGTCCCGGTCTGCCCGAAGCAGGCGATCTCGGTCCAGGGATACTCGAACGAGCAGATCCACGCCATGATCGACGCGCTCGCCTCGGAGGCGGCATGACGGGCAAGGCGTACCTGCGGAACCTCGGGGAGGTCCTGCGGGACGAGCTCTACGAGCGCGACCGGGTGGCGGCGGCGCTCCGGGGCGGGCCGAAGACGGTCCCCGAGCTCGCGGCGGCGCTCCACGCCCCGGCACCCGAAGTGACGAAGTGGGTGATGGCGATGCGGCGTTACGGCCGGGTCCGCGACCTCCCCAAGGCCCGGTCGGAGGACTACTACCGCTACCAACTGGCCGAGGAGACCCCATGAAGGTCGACACCGAGTTCCTGAGCGCGCTCAAGCTGGGCGGCGAGTTCGACGCCCGAATGTGCATCAACTGCGGCACGTGCACGGCGCTCTGCCCGCTCGGCGTCGAGCTGATGCCCCGCCGCCTGTTCCGCTACGCCCTCCTCGGCAATCGGGACGCGGTCCTCGGCGAGGCCGAGACGATCTTCAGCTGCCTCCTCTGCCGGCTCTGCGAGGCGAACTGCCCCGCGGGGATCCACATCGCCGAGAACGTGCGCACCCTGCGAACGGTCGTCAATCGGGACGTCTACGGCCTCGCGGAGGCCTGAGGGGGGAGCGACGATGCCGGTCCCGATCGCGAGCACCCTCGGGATGCTCGGCGACAACCTTCGTAAGCGCAAGAGCGCCCTGCCCCTACGGCGACGCGCGGTCACGGGGTGGACGCACGGCCTCGACATCCCGAGGGGCGGGGAGACCGTCCTCTACACCGGCCAGATGTGGCAGATGGTCCCGGCGATCGACGCGATGAGCCGGCAGCTCGCGAAGTACGAGGGCCGCTCGAGCGCCCGGCTCTTCTCCGTCGCCCGGTCGATGAACAAGGTCCTCAACCTCACGCCGTTCCTCGCCCGCACGTCCGCGCGGGAGCGGGCCGCGTTCGACGAGCGGCTGCGGAACATCGCGAAGCTCCTGAAGGCCGCGCAGGTCCCGTTCGGCTACCTCTACGAGGACGACCTCTACGCCGGCGGGCTCGCCCACGACGAGGGCCTCGACGAGGCGTTCCGGGTCCAGGCGCAGCGCGTCGCCGACGCCCTGCGCCGCCACGGCGTTCGCCGCGTGATCACCGTAGACCCCCACACGACCAACATGCTGCGGAGCGTCTACCCCACCGTGGTCCCGGGGTTCGACGTCCAGGTGAAGAGCTACCTCGAGGTCCTCGCGGAGCGGCGCTTGAGCGCGACCACGAAGCTCGGGGAGACGGTGACGTTCCACGACTCGTGCGTCTACGCCCGCTACGAGGGCGTCCTCGAGGAGCCGAGGTCCCTCATGAAGGAAGGGGGGATCACGGTCCTCGAGCCCGAGATGTCCGGGAAGCTCACGTTCTGCTGCGGCGGTCCGCTCGAGAGCCTCTTCCCGGGGAAATCGGCCGAGATCGCGAGCCGCCGGGTCGGCCAGTTGAGCGCGGTCAGCAAGCGCGTGGTGACCGCGTGCCCGCTCTGCATGGCGAACCTGAAGCGCGTCGCGCCCGCGGGCGTGACGATAGAAGACGTCTCGGACTACCTCGTCAAGGCGTACTGCCCGACGCCGGTTCCGGCCTAGCGGCCCCCCGACGTTCCGGCCGGATCGATTCCCTGAGGCCCACAGCCCACTGGCGAAGGTGGAACGGGGAGAGGCGAACGAGGGCGTCCCACAGCTGCACCGTCACGTCGCCGGCGGTCGGTCGGCGGCCGGCGACCTGGGCGAGGCGAAGTCGCATCGAGCGGTCGAAGCCTCGGGCGAACCGCCCCGCGTCGCGCGCTCCGTGCGAGCCCGCGAGCATGTAGTGGGCGGCCTCGGCGTACCGGACGACCTCGTCCGGGTGCGCGGACATGTTGCCGGGGTGCCGACGGTACTGGACGAGGGGCTCGGGCGCGTACCAGGCCGTCCGGGTCCGGGGAAGCTGCGAGAGCCAGTAGAGGGCATGGTCGGGGGACGCCCGTATCGGGCGCAAAAGCTCCGTCTGTCCGGCATACGCGCTCCGACGGATCGACATCGAGGAGACGTGCGACGAGATCTGCGCCCGGGAGAGGGCGCTCAGCGACGGCGCCACCGCACCGTCCGGGAACGGCCTCGGGGGAAAGAGCGGAGGCGGGATCGGGCGGTCGGCCCCATCGATGTAGCTCACCGCGTGCCGGAAGAAGACGACCGACGGATGCTCGGAGAAGACGCGTCGCGCGCGCGCGACCTTGCCGGGCTCGAACCGGTCGTCGTCGTCGAGGAAGCAGACGACGTCGCCGGTCGCATGGTCGATCCCGAAGGCGAGCGACTCGCCGACGTTCGGCAGCGAGAGGTTGAACCGTCGGACGGTCGTGGACCCGACCGTTCCGGTCGAGGGAGGACGGTACGGGGGATTGTCCTCGACGACCACCACCTCCTCGGGGGGGTCGGTCTGATCGAGGACGGTGCGGATCGCCGCCTCGAGGTACCGGGTGCGCCGGTAGGCGGTGACGACCACGGTGACGGAGGTCACGGCCGACGGCACCCTCCGCCCGTACTTAGGGCCGGCAACACGGCCTGCCGTCCCTGCGCTTCGCGTACGAACGCAGATACCCTCCCTCGCGTTTGGGTCCTTGGGTTGGGGGATGAAGAAGGAAGAGCTCGTCGACCTCATGCAGACGCTGGACGACGCGTGGAACGCGCAGGATTGGGCGGTCTTCCGCCGGCGGCACTCGGAGGACACGGCGGTCTACTGGCCCGGGCAGCCCGATCCTACCCGCGGACGTCACGACCACGAGGCGGAGGCGAAGGAGTTCTTCAAGACCTTCCCCGACAACCACCTCATCAACCGTCCGTACAAGATCCTCTTCGCCGACGGGAATCACACCTGCTCGGTCGCCGACTTCTACGGGACGATGAAGGGACCGATGACCATCGGGGGGAAGGTGATCCCTCCCACGCAGAAGAGCTTCCACGTCGAGTTCTGCACGGTCGCGAGCTGGAACGAGCGGGGCGAGATCACCGAGGAACGGCTCTTCTACGACCTGGTCGGCCTGATGAAACAGATCGGTCTCGGCTAGATCCGAAGTGACCCCGGCTCGAGGGGGACCGCCGTTCCCGCCCCGGTCACGGCCCGCACGGCCGTGGTGGCCCGCCCGAGGTCCGTGTCGGAGCGGGGGGGACGTTGGGCGGGAGGGAGTCCGGCCCAGAGAGTCTTCCGCGCTGACGGCCCAGGCGGAAGCGGCTGTACGATATCCGGCGGGGGCGGACGACGCGGGGCGACGCTCCCGCGGCGCCCTACTAGGGGCCCCGGTCGACCGGTCGGGCCGCTCCTCCTCGAGGTGGATGGCCGCTCCCGGTCGGCGAGTCACGCCGGGTCGACGTCGGTTCGACCCCCGGGAGCGGCTTGCTCGGCCGGGTCCGAACGCGGACCGAGCCTGCTGGGCTGTCGGCAAGATCGACCGGCGCGGCAACCGGGCGCCCAATCCCTCGCCCCTCAGATCGACGGGCCGGTCGCGACGCGAGCGTGGGAAGGGCGGTCGTTCTGCCCTGGTGGCCCTTCGCAAACAAGATCGGTTCCGTCGACCGGGGCCTGAATCCCCTCGTCGGCCCCGTTCGACGAACGGGTCCGATCCGGCACGTCGGCGAACTAACGTAGCGCCCTCGCCGGCGCGCAGGCCCAACGGGGCGGCCCCGCTTCACTTCGCGACGGCATCGCGAGCGGACGGAGCCCGCGTGAGTCCGGCGAGGTGGTCGCAGTCGCGGCAGTCGGCCAGCCAGCAGACGACGGGGCAGACGGAGGCGGCCCACCTCGGGAGCTGGTGGACCAACGCGGCGACTGCGTCCTCGGGGACGGCACGGACGAGGCGCAGCGAGACCAGCAGAACGACAATCCCCACCGCGATGAACCCAATCACGAAGACCGCACGGTATCCCAGGAAGGCCAACGGGAGGGCGACCGCGACGAACATCGCGAGACTCGAGGACCAGATGCGGGCGATCGATGCGGTGTCGAACCGCACGAGGTCGGTGCCGCGCAGCCCGACGTAGACCGTCAGGAGGGCGACCCAGTACATCGCCGAATTGCCGACGGCGGCCCCCATCATCCCCATCGAGGGAACGAGCCCCACCGAGAGGCCCACGTTCGCGAGCAGCGCGAGGGCGGAGGCTTCGAGGATGAGCCCCGTGCGACGGACTCCCGACGCGAGCGCGACGAGGATCACGTACGGGATCGAGGCCGCGCTGATGACGAGGAGCATCGCGAGCGGGACGCTCGCCGGAACGAACGCGCTGCCGAGCAGGAGACGAAGCACGAACGGTCCTACGGCGGCGAGACCGAGGGCGAACGGGACGAAGACCAGCACGACGAGCGTGATCGATGTCCGTCCGGCCGCGCGGATCGCGTCGAGGTCGCCCCGGCCGAATAGGGCGGAGATCCTGGGGACGAGCACGGTCGCGATCGGGCCCACGAGGAACATGCTCCCCGTCGTCATCAGGATCGCATAGTTGTAGACGCCGACGGTCGAGAGCGCGGTCAGCGAAGCGAGGACCAACCGGTCCACGTAGGACGCCGAGGTGCCGATCAGGGACGACGCGAAGATCGGGATCGAGTAGAGGAGCAGGCTGCGGTAGATCGTGGTCCCCCGGGCGCGGGCGGCTCTCCCCGGCGCCAAGGGAGCGAGCGGGCGGGTACCTCGAAGGACGGCAACCAGGCAAAGAAGGAGGCCGATCGCCGAGCCCGCCACCCAACCGAGGACGATCGTCGGCACGCCCGGGACGGCCCGGAGGAAGAGGACCGGGAGGCCGTACGTCGCGAGGCTGGCCGCCATGTACACGCGCGCGTACGTGGCGAACCGTTGGAGCCCCAGCAGCACCGACTGGAGGATCGTGGCGGCCGTCACGAAGCCCGAGTACAGCCCGAGGAGCTCGATCGTCATGGCGAACCGGGGCGTGTGGAAGAAGAAGGTGCTCAGGGGCCAGGAGGCCGCGGCGACCACGACCGCGGCGACGACCGAGAGCAATCCGGCCGTTGCCAACGCGGACCGGACCAGGGCCCGCAAGGGGTCCCGATCCCCCCGCCCCTGGTAGAACGCGAGGAAATGTTGAAAGCCGGCCCCCAGGCCGAGCACCGCCGCCGTACTGGCGATCAGGGCCACGGCCGAGAGGACGACGACC